>JACQCD010000036.1 GCA_016201825.1 Nitrospirota bacterium
AACCGCACACGCCGTCATTCCACCCTCGGCTACAAGTCACCCATCCAGTTTATGGAGTCCTGGATCAGTGATCAGCATGAGGAAAAACTGGTAGCATGAAACTGGCCCGCTGGAAGACGAAAAACAGGGGGAACCTCAGTCCTCTTCATGGGAGGGGTGTTGGGGCGGCTGCTTCACGAGTTTGCCGTGACGATCGTGGCTGCGGTTCTCGTGTCGGGCTTTGTGTCCCTGACCCTGACGCCGATGCTCTGCAGTCGGATGCTGCGTCCTGTGCATGCGCGATCACACGGTCGGCTGTATGCCGCTTCGGAACGATTGTTCCAAGGAATGCTCCGCGCGTACGAAACCAGTTTAAAGCGCGTCGTCCTCACCCACCGCTTCGCGACGATGGTGGTCTTCGGGCTTCTCCTCATGGCCACCGGATACTTCTTCGTCACCATGCCCAAAGGGTTCATCCCCAGCGAAGATACCGGCATGATCTTCGGCTTCACCCAAGCGGCGCAGGACATCTCCTTCGACTCCATGATGCAGCATCAAAAAGCGGCCGCCGACATTATTAAGCAGGATCCCTCGGTCGAGGCCTTCATGTCCTCCATCGGAGCGAGCGGCCCGAACGCCACGGGCAATACCGGGCGGGTCATTATCCGTTTGAAACCACGCGCCCAGCGCCCGAGCGCGGACGAGGTGATCCAGGGATTGCGTCCGAAGCTGGCGACGATCCCGGGGATCAACACCTTTTTGCAGAACCTCCCGATGATTCGAATCGGGGGAAGGCTCACCCAGAGTCTCTACCAATACACGCTGCAAGGCGCAAATACGGACGAGCTGTATCACTGGGCCCCCCTCCTTGAGGCCGAGTTGCGAGCGTTGCCCGTCTTTCAGGATGTCACGAGCGACCTCCAGATTACGAACCCCCAGATCACGGTCGAGATCGACCGGGACAAGGCGTCGGCGCTCGGCGTGACCGCGGATCAGATCGAGAGCGCGCTCTATAACGCCTATGGGTCGCGCCAAGTGTCCACCATGTACCGGCCCACCAACCAGTACTGGGTCATCATGGAATTGGAACCTCGATATCAGAGCGATCCCGCCGCGCTCGCGATGCTCTATATCCGCTCGACCAGCGGCCGGCTGGTTCCGTTGAATGCCGTGGCGACGCTGACTCGAACGGTGGGGCCGCTGACCGTGGCTCACCTGGGCCAACTCCCCGCGGTCACCATTTCCTTCAACCTCGCGTCCGGCGTGTCGCTCAGCGACGCCGTTGCCAAAGTCGACAAGGCCGGTCGCGGGCTGGGCCTTCCGGCGACGCTCTCTGGAAGCTTCCAAGGAACGGCCCAGGCGTTCCAAGCATCGCTGCAGGGGCTGTGGCTCCTCTTGCTGTTGGCCATCCTGGTCATCTACATCGTGCTCGGTATTCTCTACGAGAGCTTCGTTCACCCGATCACCATCCTGTCGGGTCTTCCATCCGCCGCGCTGGGCGCGTTGCTCACGTTGTGGATCTTCCACGTGGAACTGAACATCTACGGCTTTGTCGGCATCCTCATGCTGTTGGGAATCGTGAAGAAAAATGCGATCATGATGATCGATTTTGCGCTCGAAGCTCAGCGGAAGGAGGGGAAACCCGCGTTTGAAGCGATTTCAGAAGGCTGTCTGGTCCGATTCCGTCCCATCATGATGACGACCATGGCGGCGTTCATGGGAACCTTGCCGATTGCACTCGGTCTGGGCGCCGGGGCCGACTCCCGTCGTCCGCTGGGCCTCGCGGTGGTGGGAGGTCTCGTGGTCTCCCAGCTCGTGACGCTCTACATCACGCCGGTGATTTATCTCTACCTGGAATCGTTCCAAGAAAGACTCGCCCAATGGCGTCGGGTTCGGCGACCCGCGCTCGCCAGCGAACCGTGAGGTCATGACATGTGCCGGAACCGTCATCGAATGTATAGTCTCGGTCTTTTCATCCTGCTTCTTGTGTCCGGAGGGGCGCTGGCCGAAGACGTTCCCGGCACGACCCATGGATTGACGCTGCAAGAGGCCGTGACGATCGCGCTGGACCACCATCCCAACCTGCTCGCTGCGCGGGGAACCGTCCAGGCTCAGACGGCGCGCGTGGGGGAGGCCAGGGCGAACTTTCTTCCTCACCTTGATTTGACGTCCGATTACACGCGGACCACCTCGAACGTTGCCCCGAGCTCGCGATCGAGCAGCCTCACCCCATCGACGACCTCGGGATCCTCCAATACCTCGTTCAACAACTACTCCGCGGGGCTCTCGCTTCAGCAGCGAATCTATGATTTCGGGAAGACCGGCGCCGAGGTCGCCGCGGCGAACGAGGCGTTGGACGCCACCCGTTGGGACCAGGAAGCCTCTCGACAGAGCGTGGTCTTCAACGTCAAAGGCGCATATTTCGGACTGCTCAAAGCGCGGCGCTTGGTTCACGTCGATGAAGAAACAGTGGGCCAGTTCGAGGAACACCTTCGCCAGGTTGAAGGGTTCTATCAAGCCGGTATCCGCACCCAGTTCGACGTGACGAAGGCGCAGGTCGACCTGACCAATGCCCGGCTCGCGCTGATCACCGCCAGAAACGCGGCGGAAGTGGCTCGGGCCACGCTGGCCAACGCCATCGGCGTTCCCGATCACCCGATCGGGGAGATTGAAGACGTCTTGGGTTTCGAGAAGGTGGATATTGTGGCCGATGAGGCGATCAAAGAAGCGCTGGCGCATCGGCCGGAGCTGTTGTCTATTTCCGCGGAACATCGGGCTCGGGAGGCCGCGTTGCGCTCGGCGACACGCAACGACTTTCCCGTTCTTTCGGGGACCGCGGACTATACGTATCGGGGAGAAGACTTTCCCCTCGCCTGGAACTGGAGCGCGGGTATCAACCTTACGGTTCCCCTTTTCTCGGGGTATCTGACACGGTCCCAGATCGCCGAGGCTCGCGCCAACCTGGCCGTGGTCGGCGCGAATGAAGAGACCATCCGCCAAACCATTTTGTTGGAAATCCACCAGGCCTATTCGAACTTGATCGAGGCTGAGGAACGCGTCCAGACGTCCGCGCTGGTGGTGCGTCAGGCGGAAGAGAACTTGGCCTTGGCCAACGGACGGTTTCAAGCCGGGGTGGGAGCCTCGGTCGAACGGACCGATGCCCAAGTCCAGCTCACGAACGCCAAAACCGCACAGATTCAAGCCCTGTATGATTATCGGATCGACCACGCGCAGATCGAGAAGGCCATGGGGCGGGGAGAATAGTCCGGCCTTTGAAACGAGTGTGGCAGGCCGAGCCACGATGCGGAGCGACCGATGTCCCAGCGGAATATCGTGGTGCCGAGGGGGAGAATCGAACTCCCGACACAAGGCTTTTCAGCTCCCACGACGACGAATCCTAGATGGGATATTATGATGCGCTGAAGGCAATTCTCTTGGGGATAATCGATCCGAGGTTCTTGAATAAAAGCAACTTGGAACAGTAACATTTGGGGCGACGATGCGCGTGCTGATTGTCGAAGATGATACCAAGGCCGCCGCCTATCTGCGGAAGGGGTTGACGGAAAACGGATTTGTCGTGGATGTCGTTAGCCACGGCGAGGACGGATTACATCTGCTGCTCACGGCCCAGTACGATCTGGCCCTTCTTGATGTGATGCTCCCGCAACGTGACGGATGGTCCATCCTGGCGGAACTTCGGCGCCGGGGCAAACAAACGCCCGTCCTGGTACTTACCGCCCGGGATGCCGTCCAAGATCGGGTGAAGGGGCTGGAGCTGGGCGCGGATGACTATTTGGTCAAACCATTTGCGTTCTCGGAATGCCTCGCTCGGATTCGGTCCATCCTGCGGCGGGGCCCCGGCCGGCAACCGGAGACTCTGCGCATCGCCGATCTGGAGATCGACCTGCTGCAGCACAAGGCCGTACGCGGGGGAAAACGACTCGATCTCACGCCCAAGGAGTTCGCCCTGCTCTCGCTGCTTGCCCGCCACAAGGGCGAAGTGCTATCGCGGACCCTGATTGCCGAACAGGTTTGGGACATGAACTTCGACAGCGATACGAACGTGGTCGATGTGGCGGTCCGCCGGTTGCGGAGCAAGGTGGATGATCCCTGCCCCAAGAAGCTGATCCATACCGTGCGCGGCGTGGGGTATGTGCTCGATGAGCGCTGAGCCGGCGGGTCGCCCCGTTTCTGCAAGGGCGGTGGCCAGCTCCTGGTCGATCACGGCGCGCCTGACGAACCTCTACGCTGTCTCCACCTTTTTGCTGTTGCTTGTGGCAACGATGTTCCTGTACTGGATGCTGAAGGTCGATCTGGAGATGGCCGATCGCCAACTGTTGAGTGAACGGGCCGAGATCCTCTGGACGATTCTGCGGGAATATCCTGCGAATCAGAGCGCGCTGGTGGAGGAACTCCGACTGGGAGCATATGACGCGCGTCTGCTCGATGAAGGAGGGGGAATGTTGCTGGAGACGCCCGGGATGAGCGTGCGTTTTCCCGCCGGGCAGTTTCCGCCGCCGGCACCGTACGATCGAAGGCCGAAGCCCACGGTTCGCCGGTGGGCTAACGCCGGACAATCGTACCTGATGATGTCCCTTTGGGTGCCGGTGGGGCATGCGGCCAAGTCGCAGGCGCTTCTGCAGGTTGCGGTCGACGTGTCACGCGAGGATCTCCTCACCGCCGGGTACCGTCGCCGGTTGGCCATGGTCCTGGTCGCGGGGTTGCTTTTCTCCGCCGGGGCTGGCGCGATCGTGGCCCGGCGGGGCATGCGTCCGTTGACTGAGATCACGCACGCCGCCACCCGCATCAGCGCCACCCAGTTGCACGAGCGGGTCAATCCGGCCCAATGGCCACGCGAGCTGACGGCGCTGGCGATTGCGTTTGACCAGATGCTCGATCGGTTGGAGGCCTCCTTCGCCAGGCTCTCGCAGTTTTCCACCGATCTGGCTCATGAATTGCGGACGCCGATCAGCAATCTGGTAGGCGAGGCTGATGTGGCGCTCTCCAAAGTGAGACCACCCGACGAGTATCGCCGGGTCATCGAATCCAGTCTGGAGGAATTCCACAAGCTCTCCCGGATGATTGACGGCCTGCTCTTCCTGGCCCGGGCGGACCATCCGGACACGCAGATTCAACGCGTGGCGCTGGACGCCCGGAAGGAGATCGACGCCGTCCGGGAATTCTATGACGCGATGGCGCAGGAGCAGGGCGTGGCGGTCCTCTGCGAGGGGGACGCGACGGTGTACGCGGACCCGTCGCTCTTCCGACGGGCTATCAGCAATGTGCTGTCCAATGCGCTGCAGTACACGCCGCGGGGCGGACGGGTGCTGATGTCGGTCGCGGCGTCGCCCGATGGCGCGGCGATCGTGTGCGTGAATGACACCGGGTGCGGGATCGAGCCGGAACATTTGCCAAAACTGTTTGACCGCTTCTACCGGATCGATCGCGCCCGTTCTCACTCGCCTCACAACCTGGGTCTCGGGTTGGCCATCGTGAAGTCCATCCTGGAATTGCACCACGGGATCGTGACCGTTCAAAGCGAACCGGGCAAAGGCACTACCGTGTCGCTGCAGTTCCCCGTCGGCTGATTTTCTCGTCACGGCCTTTCTGACAAACCTGTCATGTCCGTGTCAGGGTCCCGTCAGGTGACCACGGGTAGCATCACACCTGGTCACAGGGGACTAGACACAATCCCGAAACGTTCACCATGCTCACACAAGGAGGAGTGTCCATGAAGAAACGACATGTCATGGTCAGCCTGGCCGCGGCGTTCATCGTCATCGCGGGCGGAGTGTTTCCGGCGTCCAGTATCGCGTCTCCAGCTCCAGGGGACCTTTGGATCGTCACGGCATTGGGATCCGTCATGGAACGAGACGGACGACTGACGCCGGGGCAGGTTCGTGCGTCGTGCCACGAGGGCGTGATCGCGCTGCACGGAACCGTGCCGACGGAGGACGACCGCGGTGCGGCCGAACAACTGGCCCTCCTTATTCCCGGTGTTCGGGGGATCGAGAACGATCTGTCCGTGGCGGCGGCCGTCGATGGGGACGGCCGCCTGGCCCAGGCGATCCGCGCCACCCTGATGGAGACTCCGTCAATTCAGATCAAAGCGCTGGACGTCCGCGCCCATGAGGGGGTCGTGACACTGACGGGGGTCGTACAGGAAAGACGACAACGTCGGATGGCGGATCGATTTGTGATGATGACCCCGCACGTCCGCCAGGTGGTGGATCATCTCACCATCCTGCGCGCGGCCTGACGGGGAACGGGTCGATGACAATCTTGTCATCTGCCCGTCATGTTCCCGACGGTGGCGTAAGGGTACAGTAGCGACAGAACGAAATTGGGGAAGGAGGTGATTCACATGAGGCATTTACATAGAGGATGGAGTTTGTTGGCCCTGTTGCTGGCCCTGCTGGCCACCGCTCCGGCCATGGCGGCACGCCAGCACTTTCAGGCCATGACGGGACAGATCCAGAAGATCGATGTGGCGGCCGACACCGTCACGGTGGCCAACCTCCCCGGCACGAAGGAACAGAAGATGACGTTTCACGTGCCGTCTGACGCGAGCATCACGCGCAACGATCAGAAGGTTGCGGTCGTAGCGTTGAAGGAAGGGGATCGGGTGACGGTTAAGTACGCCCATGAGAAAGGGCATCTATCTGCCCATTCCATCGCACTCGAGCCGTCCAGCGCCGAGCCAACAAAGCTCGGGAACTAAAAGACTAAGACCGCCAGAGCGAATGGCCCAGGAGATGGTCCGTGGTTAGACAGGAGGTGATCACGGCAGAAACCGCGGTAGCCGAGCACAGGGAGGGGACGGCAGGAGGCCACCCCCTCCTTTTATGCGCGGCGGCCGGAGGTACTGACCGGGGAGGGAAGAGCCATGCGCTGCAAGCTTGAGGGCAAGGAACGGGCGATCAGGTTCGTATTGGGTATCAGTCTGCTCATGGTCGCCTTTGCGGTGGGGTTATCCTATGGGCGAGCACCGCCCATCTCTCCGATACGCGCTACTGCCCCCCAAGGGAGAACGAGCGACAAGGGGTGCGGAGGAGGTAATCAAGGGGCTCAACGGTTTGCTGAAACATGAACATGCATCTAATCGTGGAAGGGAGGTCCACCATGATGGCTAGCAAGATGAAGGGGGTTTGCAATCGTGATGAGGTTTCTCGGATGGGGACAACGCAGGAGGCCAATCTCCACAGCGCGGTCGTGTTGGCCGGCGGCGATGGCCGTCGGCTCGAATCGTTTGTTCGTCGGTTGCGGGGCGATACGCTGCCCAAACAGTACGTCACCCTGTACGGGACACATTCACTACTCGATCGGACCTTTGAGCGTGTCGAGCGACTCATTCCGCCGGAACGCATCATGACCGTGGTGAGTCGCAAGCATCTCCGATACGACGACGCACGTCGGCAACTGGCTCGCCGTCCGAAGGACACCGTGATCGTGCAACCCCAGAACAAAGACACCGCTCCCGGACTGCTGCTGCCGCTTGCCTATTTGCGTAAGCGGTCGGCCGATGCCCTTGTGGTGGTGCTTCCATCGGACCATTACGTGACGAACGACCGGGTGCTCATGGAGCACGTGGAGACGGCCTTTCGGACCGTCGAGTGCCATCCGGAGGTGATCGTCCTCCTCGGGGTGAGGCCCGATAATCCGGAACACGACTACGGATATGTGTTGCCGGGTTCCTCGATGGCCGGGGACGAACGATCCGACGTTCGTATGGTGTCTCGCTTTATCGAAAAACCATCTCGGCGCATGGCTAAAAATCTCGCTCAGCGAGGCGCCTTGTGGAACACCTCCATCTTCGTGTTTCGGCTCCAGACGCTCCTGGACCTGATGTGGTGCACCGCCCCTGTCCTCGCTCTCGCCTTCACTGAGATCGCCGAGGCGATTGATACGCCACGAGAACACGACGTCATCGAGGCGGTCTATCAAAGACTACCGCCGGTGAATTTTTCTCGGGGCGTCTTGGAGTTGGTCAGCGAGATGTTGCCGTCGCATCTTGCGGTGTTACGCGTTGAGGACGGTTCCTGGAGCGACTGGGGCGTTGAACGTCGGATTCTACGCGACCTCCGCACGATGAACGCGTGCATGGAGTTGCCGGCATAAGGTCCAGGCCGAGGAAGGCGGGCGCAAGTAGCGAGAGCGCAGTGATGCCTGGGGAGTGGCCTGATGGAGACCCTCCTGACGGCGGGCGGGGGAGGAGTACCGCCGAGATGGGGTGAGGGATACGAGGTCAGCGCGGGCAGGCACTGTAGATTCCTCCTGAGCGATACGAGGACGGGGGGCCGCCGCTGGCGTCCATCAGGAGGCAAAGGAGGTGAGGCACATGTATCTGATCATCGCACTACTCATCGCGACATGCGTGACGTGGGGTGCGGCCATCTGGGCGTCCTTTAAGGAGGATGAGCACCCGAAGAAGTGAGCAGAACCGATAGGGATAGATTTATTCGCGTTTTGAAGCTCTCGCAAGATCCGAATGACATCGGCACGTCGTGGTGCCGAGGGGGAGAATCGAACTCCCGACACAAGGCTTTTCAGGCCTCTGCTCTACCGACTGAGCTACCTCGGCCCACAAAAAATGGCCCCGTAAAATAGCAAAGCGCCCCCTCGTTGTCAAACGACGGGACAGGGGTTGTAGGGGCGTATGGATAGACGCCCCTATTTGATTTTCATGCCGGGTTGGACCGGCTCAACGAATCCGATCAGCGACGCGACCTCTTTATCGCCGGCGGCGAGGATCATGCCTTGGGATTCGAGTCCCATCAACTTGGCGGGTTTGAGGTTCGCGACCACGGCGACGAGGCGACCGATGAGTGCTTCGGGGTCGTACTTCGTGCCGATACCGGCGAGGACTTGACGGGTCTCGGTGCCCAGGTCGACCTGCAGCTTCAGGAGCTTGCTCGACTTGGGGACGCGCTCGGCGGCGACGATCTTGCCGACGCGGAGGTCGATCTTGGCGAAATCTTCGATGCCGATCGGTGCGAGCTGGGGAGTCGGTGAAACGGCGACGGTTGGTTCAGGTATGTCCATGACGATCCTTACAGGGTGAGGAGTGACGGTTCGAGGGAAGAGCGGCGGCGCTTTGTGGATCGGGTGTCCGGCTTTGAGAACGCCCCACGCGGCGGGGCCGCCGTTCGGGACGTCGGCGAGGCCGAGGCTTTCAAAGATCGCGCGCGCTGACTGGGGCATGAACGGCGAAATCAGACGGGCGATGTGGCGCAGTGTCTCGGCGAGCGTGTAGAGCACGGCGTCCAGGTGCGGCCGCGCGCTCGGGTTCTTGGCGAGCGTCCAGGGCGCCGAGGTTTCGATGTAGCGGTTCGCGCGGTTGACGATGATCCAGATTTCCTGCAATGCGCGGTGGAACTGGAAGTCGCGGAGCGAATTGTCCACCTCCCGCGCGGTGGCGGCGACCAGCTCCTCGAAATCGTCTTCCGGGCCGGGCTGCGGGACCCGGCTCTCGCAGTACCGTTCGATCATCGTGAGCGTGCGGCTCACGAGGTTGCCGAGGTCGTTGGCGAGGTCGCTGTTGTAGCGGCCGATGAAGGCGTCGCGCGAGAAGTCGCCGTCATGGCCGAACGGGACTTCGCGAAGCACGAAATACCGGAATGGGTCAACGCCGAACTCGTCGACCATGGCGCCCGGGTCGACCACGTTGCCCCGGCTCTTCGACATCTTCTCGCCGTTCACCGTCCACCAGCCGTGGGCGTAGATCGTGCTCGGCAGGTCGAGGCCGAGCGCCATGAGCAGCGTCGACCAGTACACCGCGTGCGTCGTGAGGATGTCCTTGCCGACGAGGTGGACGTTCGCCGGCCACCAGCGGGCGAACCGCGCCTCGTCCGTCCCGTACCCGGGAATCGAGATGTAATTGACCAGCGCGTCGACCCACACGTACGTGACGAACGCGTCATCGAACGGGAAGGGGACGCCCCACGGCAGCCGCGCTCGGGGGCGCGAAATGCAGAGGTCGCCCAGCGGTTGCGCGAGAAATCCCAAGACCTCGTTGCGCCGCGCCTCCGGCCGGATGAAGTCGGGATGGGTGTCGATGTGGCGGATGAGCCGCTCCCGGTAGCGGCTCATCTTGAAGAAGTAATTCTGCTCGGAGAGCCGTTCGACGGGGCGGCCACACTCGGGGCATTTGCCGTCGGAGACCTCGTCGTTGGCCCAAAAGCGCTCGTCGGGCAGGCAATACCACCCCTCGTAACTGTGCCGGTACAGCTCGCCTTGAGCCTGGAGACGCCGGAGGATTTCCTGGACGACGGCGGTGTGGCGCCGCTGGGTCGTGCGCACGAAGTCATCGTTCGAGATGTCGAGGCGTTTCCAGAGCTGCTCGAAACGGATGACGAGTTCGTCCACGTGTTGCTGAGGCGCGACCCCTCGTTTGGCCGCCGCTTGTTGGACCTTCTGGCCGTGCTCGTCGGTGCCGGTCAGGAAAAACACGTCCTCGCCGCGGAGTCGGTGATACCGAGCGAGGACGTCGGCGGCGATGGTCGTGTACGCGTGCCCGATGTGGGGGACGTCGTTCACGTAGTAAATGGGCGTCGTGATGTAGTACGAGCTCACGCCTGAAGCTGGACCAGTTTCTGTTTCGGCGCCGGACCTTCGTACTCGTAGGCGAGGCAGCACTTCAGACGGCCGCAGGTGCCGAGCAACTGCGAGTTGTTCACCGGGAGGTTCTGGGCTTTGACCATCTTCGTCGTGACGGGATGGAACTTGGTGAGGAACAGCGAGCAGCAGAGCTGGCGCCCGCAACTGCCGACTCCGCCCAGGATGCCGGCTTCGTCCCGCACGCCGATTTGCTTCATTTCGATCCGCGTCTTGAACTGTCCGGCCAAATCCCTCACCAATCCTCGAAAGTCGACGCGCTGCTCGGCGGAGAACGAGATGACCATTTTGCTCTTGTCGAACAGAATCTCCACGTCGGAGAGCCGCATGTCCAGACGGTATTTGGCGATGCCTTCTCGGCAGGCCTCGCGGACCTTCGGTTCGAGCGCCAGGCATTCCTGGATCCGGGTGTTGTCCCGGTCCGAGGCCTTGCGGGTGATCGGGCGCAGCGAAGGCGTTTCCAGCAGCGGGAGCAGCGGACGAGACGGCGCGCAGACCTTGGCCGGGGTGAGGGCGCGCTCGGTCTTGACGAGCACCCACTCGTCGCGTTCGAGGTCGAAGTCGGTCGGGTTGTAAAAGTAGAGCCGGCCTTTGTTCCACAATCGGATGCCAACGCTGTTCACGCCGTCTCCTGACGCCGAGGGTGAGTGACGCGACACGAGATGTGCAGCAATGCCACCTCGGCGACCAGTTGCGGATTGAGATTCCGATGACGCGACGCCCAGACCGCGTGGAGACCCGACGCCAGGTCCGACACGTCGTCGATGGAGAGTCGATCGGCCCACCAGGTGAGATCCGATTGGCGGTCGGCGTGCAGGACGCGGCCGGGGTCTCGGGTGATCTTCCACGCCAGCACGTCGCGCAGCCAGAGCGAGAGCCAGGCGACGAGCGTCTTGAGCGCTTGTTGGTCTTTGCCGATGCGCGCGGCGAGATCGAGCAGCGCCACCGTTTTGGCGATCGTCGACGGCGCCCCGACGTCGTCCAGCGACAACGGATCGTCGTCATCGATCTGCGCGGCCTCGATGGCGGGCCCGATGTGGCCTTGCGCGCGGATAAACAGCGCGCGGGCGCGGTCGGGCGCCAGGCCAAGGCGACGGATCAGATGATCGATGACGGCTCCCTCGCTCGGCGGCGCGCAGCGGACGGCTTGGCAGCGCGAGACCAGGGTGGGGAGCAGGCGTTCGCGCTGCGCGGCGATCAGGACACAGACGACGTGCGGCGGCGGTTCTTCGAGGAGCTTGAGCAGCGCGTTCGCCGCTTCGAGATTCAGGCGAGAGGCGTCGGGGACAAGCACCACCCGCCGGGACGCGAGCAAGGGGCGGTATGGGAGGACCGCCTGCGCGTCGCGGATCTGATCGACGGTGATGACGGTGGCCTCTTGCGGTTCTAGAACCAAAAAATCGGGGTGCGTGTTCGCGGCGTGATGGCGGCACGACGCGCAGGCCCCGCAGGCCTCCGCCTCGGCGGGAGGTCCCGTCGGGGTCAGGCATTGGATCAGGCGGATCCAGGCCTCGGCGACGGTCCGCTTGCCGATGCCGTCGTCCCCGTGGAGCAGGTACGCGGCGGCAAGCCGGTCGCGGGCGTACGACGCGCGCAGCCGCGCGATGGTGTCCGCGTGCCCCACCACGGTCGAGAAGCCCGATGGAGCGCCCGTCACCGCGCGCTCCGGGTCGGCACGCGTTGGCACAGCGGCTCGACCATGGCGAGGATCGCCCGCTGAACCTCCTCGACCGGCCGGCCGGCATCGAAGAGACGAATGCGATTCGGCTCGCGCGCAGCGAGGGCGAGATAGCCGTCGCGCACGCGCTGGTGAAAGCCGGTGGGCTCCAGATCGAGGCGATTGGTCAAGGCCCGGCGGCCGACCCGCCGGAGTCCTTCGTCGACGGGGAGGTCGAGCAGCAGCACCGCGTCCGGGCGAAGCCCGCCGGTCGCCAGCGCGATCACCGCTTCGACCTCGTCGATCGGCAGCCCGCGGCCGTACGCCTGGTACGCCACGGTCGCTTCGGAAAAGCGGTCGCACAAGACGATCGCGCCCGATTCGAGGGCGGGGAGGATCACGTGTTCGACGTGCTCGGCGCGGCTGGCTCCGTACAGGAGCAGCTCGGCGCGGGATGACATGCCGGTGAAGCGGGGATCCAGCACGAGCTGCCGCACCGCTTCGCCGATCGGCGTGCCGCCCGGCTCGCGGGTGGTGACGACGGATACGCCGCGCTCGGCCAGCGCGCGGCCGAGGGCCGCAAGCTGAGTGGACTTCCCGCTGCCTTCCACCCCTTCAAACGTGATGAAGCGACCGGGTCGCTCGCGGGGCGATTGCGCGCCCATCGTCATGCCGGGGCCAAGGCGATTTGGACCAAGCCGGGCGATTCGGGCGCCGGGCCGTTGGTCAACACGACGATCTGCCGGTTGGCTCCGAGCCGGCTCAGCGTGTCGAGCACGATTCGGCGGCTCTTCTGAGGATCCAGTCCGGACAGCGGCTCATCCAACAGCAGCGGGAACCCGAGCCCCGCGCGCCGCGCGGCCCATTTGCCCAGGACGACCGACAAGCGCGCTTGGAGCGCTTCTCCGTGGCTGAGCTGCTCGATGGGAACCTCGGCGCCGCCGCGTCGGCGAACCCACACCGCGTTGTCGCGGGTGATGACCGCCTGAAGACGTTCTTCCGAAAGGCGAAGCAAGCAGACGTCGATTTCTGAGGTGTGCGTATCCGGGGGGACGCCGCTCGTTGCCGTTGGCGGGGATGGGGCCGCGGACGGAGCCGGGGCGGCGTCGGAGGCATCCAAGTCGCGCGTCAAGAGACCGATCGCGTCACGGAGACTCTCGAGATCGACGTCTTCTCCCGCGTCCTGCATCAGCGCGTCGGCGCGGGTCTTCGCCGCCTGCCACTCGGCCTCGAGGGTTTCGCGCGTGCCCCCGTCGAGCAGGTTGGCTTCCTCTTGATCGAACCTCGCCTGCTCCCCGGACCATTCCAGCGCGGCCCGGCGCTTGGCTTTGAACGTGTCGGCATCGGGACATCCCGTTTGCGCGATCAGCGCGACCGGGGCCGCGTAGGTCTTTTTGAGGCGCTCTTCGAGGCGCGAGAGCTTTCGGGAAAGCTCGGCCCGCGCGGTCTCCAGCGATTTTTTCCGGCCGAGGCGGCGAAAGTCGAGGATCAACGACGCGACCAGCAGCGACAAGCCGATGCCGATGCCCGCGAGGCACAGGTAGCGAGTCCCTCCCCGCAGGGGAACGAACGCCGCGACGAGGAAGGAGACGCCCGTCACGCCGGCACCGACCCAGAAAAGGGGGGTCTTCAACAGGGGATTGGCGTCGGTCCCGGCAATGCGGCCGGCAAGCGCCCCCGCTTCTTCCTCCAGCGCCGCCCGTTCCTCATCGAGGGCGGGGAGCGCTTTGATGTACCCGTCGAGCAACGCATCGAGTTCCTTCGGGCCTTGGAGAAAGGGCGCCATCTCGCCCTTGCGCCCGGACGAGGCCTCGCGCCGCGCGCGCAGAGCGTCCAACGCGGCCAAGCGATGGCGCGCTTCCGCTTCTTTCTCCCGCGCCGCGGCCCGCTCGTCGGCGGATTGGGCCAGGCGCTCCGCCTGAGCGAGCTTCGTCCTCAACTCGGCGAGACGTTGGACCTTTGCGGCCCGCTCATCGGCGGTCAAGGCGGCGGGGGACGCCGCCACGTTGTGGGTGAAATCGGGGACGTTGGGGACCTCGGGCTCTTCAGCCGGGTCGGCTGACGTTCTGGGCGACCACGCGGTCAGGGCGCGGACGGCGTCGAGCGACAGGCCGTCGCACTCGGGCTGGAACAGCCGGGCCAGGGTGTCGGGCTCCGCAGCCATGGGCGCAAACGCTTTCGCGTTCTGGTCCCAACGCTGGATGTGGAACGAATCTTTGGCGAAATCTCTGATCACGCGGTAGATATCTCCTCCCCGCAGTCGGACCGTGACGGCGGCCTGAGAAGAGCCGTTGGCCCCGGTGAGACCGGAACGGAGAGGCTCGGCGTCGAGGCCGAAGAGCAGGACCTGGAGACAATCAAACAGGGTGCTCTTCCCTGATCCCGTCCGGCCGTGGATGACGTTCAGGCCGGGTTTCAGCGCCAATTTGGTGACTTGGCGGAAAGATCGGAGGCCGAAGCAGGCCAGTTCGAGAATGATCATCCAGTGGTCGCGGCACGCCCTAGACAGCGAAGCGAATCCTACGTGACTCCGTTTGAAAATGCAAATAGATGCCGACACGGTTTTTCCGAGCTCGGAAACACGATAATCCTTGAATCCCGTTGAAAAACTTAGTAGAGTGATCCGTTATGAGGAGCCTGGTCGCGCGACCGGGCTCCGTGGTATCGAGGGGCAAATTGGCGGGGGCTGCGAGCCTTTTCACGATGGAAATTCGTAGCCGGCTCAAACGGTATCTCGTGGCGGGGCTGTTGGTAGTGACCCCGTTGTGGGGGACCTTTCTGATCCTCAAGGCCCTGTTTTTCTCGCTGGAAGGGGTGTTGGGGAATCTCCTGCTGACGTATACGCCGTATTATATCCCCGGTCTGGGTATCGTGGCGCTGTTCTTGCTTTTGGTGAGCGTGGGGATGATCGCCACCAATATTTTCGGGCGCAAACTCGTCGCCCTCTGGGAGAACGTCCTCGCCCGGGTGCCGGTCGTCAAAACGATTTACCAGGTGATCAAGGCGGTGGTCGATACCCTGTCCATCCAAAACCGCGATCAGTTCAGCCGGGTGGTGCTGATCGAATTTCCCCGCAAGGGACATTACTCGATCGCGTTCGTGACGGGAATCACCAAAGGGGAGATCCAGCAGATTACGACCGAACGGTTGATCAACGTGTACGTGCCGACCACGCCGAATCCCACGTCCGGTTATTTTTTGTTCGTCCCCGAGAATGAAATCATTCCGCTGACGATGAGCGTCGAAGACGGCATGAAAATGGTGGTCTCAGGCGGGATGTACACGCCGCCGAACACCGGCGAGCCGGTTCCCACCGCGGCCGGAGACCGACGGTGACGGCGGCGCGCCGGCCGGCGGGCAAGGGCACGGCGGTCGTCATCCTGGCGGCGGGCCGGGGCAAGCGGATGAAGTCCCGCGTGCCCAAGGTCCTCCACCCGGTCGGGGGCCGCCCGATGTTGGCCTCCGTGTTGGAGTGCGCGGCCGCGCTCAAGCCGAGTCGCACCGTGGTGGTGATCGGGCATCAAGCCGCGGCGGTGCGCGCGTGGATCGGGGACCGGGCCGAGATCGCGCTGCAAGATCCCCCGCGGGGCACGGGGGACGCGGCGCGGTGCGGACTGAAACGCCTGTCCGGATTCCGCGGCGTCGTGGTGATTCTCAACGGGGATACGCCCCTCGTGCGGGCCGAGACCGTCGAACGGCTGGCGGCCGCGCACGGGGTCTCGGGTGCGACGGTCACGCTGGCCACGACGCGGTTGGCCGATCCCACGGGGTATGGACGCGTGGTGCGCGGTCCCGACGGCGCCGTGACCGGGATCGTCGAAGAGCGCGACGCCGCGCCCGCGCAGCGGCGGATCGCCGAGATCAACACCGGCCTGTACGCGGTCGAGGCCGACTTCCTCGGTCGGGCGCTGGCTGAATTGTCGGCCGACAACGCGCAGGGCGAATACTACTTGACCGACGTCGTCGGCGCGGCGGTCGCCGCGGGACGGACCGTTCAGACGATGGCGGTGGAGGCCGACGAGGTGCAGGGCGTCAACAGCCGGGTTGATCTGGCGCGGGTCGAGGGGGTGATGCGCGCGCGGGCGTGCCGACGTTGGATGGAGGAGGGGGTGACGATCCTCGATCCCACGCGAACCTGGATCGATGCGACGGTGACGATCGGGCCCGACACGGTTCTGGCGCCGGGCGTGTGGTTGGAAGGCGCGACCGCCGTCGGCGCCGGGTGCAGGATCGGGGCGGGCAGCCGCGTGGCCGCCAGCCGGCTTGGAGACGGGGTGGTGGTCAAGGACTATTGCGTGATCGAAGAGGCTGAAATCGATGACGGCGCATCGGTCGGCCCGTTCGCGCACCTTCGCCCGGGAAGCATTTTGCGAAGGGACGCCCGGGTCGGCAATTTCGTCGAGATGAAGAACGTCGAGTTGGGCGTCGGCTCGAAGGCCAATCACCTCAGCTATTTGGGGGATGCGGTGATCGGAGCGCGCGTGAACATCGGGGCGGGCGCGATTACCTGTAACTACGACGGGGTGAAGAAATCTCGGACCGTGATCGAAGACGGCGTGTTCGTCGGCAGCGACAGTCAATTCGTGGCGCCCGTCCGGGTCGGCAAAGGCGCCGTCATCGCCGCGGGGACGACCGTCACGGAGGATGTGCCGGCCGATGCGTTGGTCATCGGTCGGACGGCGCAAGTGGTGAAGCCCGGTTGGGCCAAACGGAAGCGGCAGGCTTCGAAGCATCGTCCGGGCGGTTCGCGAACGCGTGGTGCGCGTCGCGCGGCAACCTCCCGGACATAACGAAGGAGAGTCACACGTGTGCGGTGTTATCGGCTATGTCGGCAAACAGCCCGCTGTGCCGATCTTGATCGACGGATTGCGGCGCCTGGAATACCGAGGATACGACTCGGCGGGCATTGCGTTTCTCCAAGATGGGACGCTGCATCTCAAGCGGGCGGTGGGTAAGCTGGCCAACCTTGAAGCCTCGTTGGGCGGCGTGGTCTCCACCGGGTCGATCGGGATCGGGCACACGCGGTGGGCCACCCACGGGAGGCCCACCGAGGAGAACGCCCATCCTCACCGCGCCGGACGCGTGGTGGTCATCCACAACGGGATCATCGAAAACTACCTTTCGCTCAAACGCGAACTCGTCGCCGAGGGGCGGGTGTTCCTCTCGGAGACCGATACGGAGATCATCGCGCACCTGATCGACCGCGCGATGGGAGAAGGCCAGCCGCTGGATGTCGCGTTCCGCACCGCGCTCGCGCGATTGAAAGGCTCGTACGCCGTGTGCGCGATGGCCGAGAGCGCCCCCGATCTGTTGGTCGCCGCGCGGCAGGGATGCCCCTTGATCGTGGGCGTGGGCGACGGCGAGCATTTCATCGCCTCCGACGTCCCGGCGATTTTGTCGCACACCCGTTCGGTGATCTTTCTGGAAGACGGCGACGTCGTGGTCGCGTCGGCCGGCCGGCTCGCGATCATCGACCGCCAGGGCCGACCGTTGCCCCGAACGCCGGTTCAGATTTCGTGGAGCCCCGCGATGGCGGAAAAGGGCGGCTACAAGCACTTCATGCTCAAGGAGATCCACGAGCAACCCCAGGCGCTGATCAACACCATTCAAGGACGCATCTCGCCCGAAACCGGACGGGTCTACGTCAACGAGATCGGGCTGACTCCCGAACGCCTGCGGACCCTCACCAAGATCACCATCGCGGCGTGCGGCACCTCCTGGCACGCCGGGTTGGTGGGCAAGTTCTTGATCGAGACGTTGGCTCGGCTGCCGGTCGAGGTCGATATCGCCTCGGAATACCGGTACCGCGACCCGATCATCGCGCCGACCGAGCTGGTGGTGGGGATCTCCCAGTCGGGCGAAACCGCCGATACCCTGGGCGCGCTGCGCGAAGCCAAGGCGCGGGGCGCGAGCACGCTCGCGATCTGTAACGTCATGGGCAGCACGATCGCGCGCGAGGCGGACGGGGTGTTGCAGACGCACGCGGGCCCCGAGATCGGCGTGGCGTCGACGAAGGCATTCACGTGCCAGTTGGTCGCGCTGATCGAGGTGGCGCTGGCGCTGGGGTACGAGCGCGGACGGCTGGATCCGCAGCGAGGCAAGGCGCTCACCGACGCGCTCGTTCAGTTGCCGGCGCATATCGACGACTGGTTGCGGCTGTCGGCGAAGGGCGTGGCCGCCATCGCGAAGCAGTTCGCCCATCACAACAATTTTCTGTACCTGGGGCGCGGCATCAATTACCCGATCGCCCTCGAGGGGGCGCTCAAGCTGAAGGAGATCTCGTACATCCACGCGGAGGGATATCCCGCCGGAGAAATGAAACACGGTCCGATCGCGCTGATCGACGAGGGCATGCCGGTCGTCGTGCTGGCCCCGCGGGACGTGGCGTACGACAAGGTCATCAACGGTCTCATGGAGGTGAAGGCGCGCGACGGACGGGTGATCGTCGTGGTGACGGAGGGCGACGACGAGGCGGTGGGCAAGGCCGACGCGTCGATCGCCGTACCCGACCTGAATCCCCTCCTCATGCCGATCATGCTGGCGATCCCGCTCCAACTCTTGGCGTATTACGTGGCGGTGCTGCGGGGGAGCGATGTGGATCAACCGAGAAATTTGGCGAAGAGCGTGACGGTGGAATGAAAAAAAGAAGCGTGATGCATGAATGATTTGTTGCAGGAGTTGAATCCGCCCCAGCGCGACGCGGTGCTGCACACCGAGGGGCCGCTCTTGATCTTGGCGGGGGCGGGCAGCGGCAAGACGCGGGTGATCGCGTACCGGATCGCGCATCTGATCTCGTCGGGCGGCGTGCATCCGAGCCAGATCCTCGCGGTGACGTTCACCAATAAGGCCGCGGGCGAGATGAAGGAGCGCGTGGAACGCCTGCTCGGGCCGTCCGGGCGAGGGGTCTGGGTCAGCACCTTCCATTCCGCGTGCGTCCGGATTCTACGGACCCACGCCGAGCGGCTCGGCTATCCGAAGGAGTTCGTCGTCTACGACTCGGGGGATCAATCGTCATTGGTTCGGGAGTGCCTGCACCAGTTGGGGATCAGCGAGGAGGTCTACAAACCCGCCGCCATCGCGCGTCGGATTTCCGGGCTGAAGAACCAATTGACGACGCCCGAGGTCTTTCGATCCCAGGCCCAGGACTTCGGGATGGAGGACAAGGTCGCGCAGGTGTACGTGCTCTACCGCGATCGGATGCGGGTCGCCGGCGCGTGGGATTTCGACGATCTTCTCATGCAGACGGTGGCGTTGTTCGAGCGAGCGCCCGACGTCCTGGAGACCTACCAGCGGCAGTTCCGGTATCTGATGGTGGACGAATACCAGGACACCAACCACGCGCAGTACCGACTCATCCGGCTCTTGGCGGGCGAGCGGGCCAACCTCTGCGTGGTGGGCGACGACGATCAGAGCATCTACGCGTTTCGGGGGGCCGACGTCCGCAACATCCTGGAGTTTGAAAAAGACTTTCCGCGGGCCACGGTCGTCAAGCTCGAGCAAAACTATCGCTCGACCCAGGCGATCTTGGACGCGGCGTCGGCGGTCGTGGAGAAGAACGGCTCGCGGAAAGGCAAGCGGCTGTGGACCGAACACCTCGGCGGCGAAAAAATCACGGTGGCCAAGCTCGGGGACGAGGAGGCCGAAGCCGCGTACCTCTGTCGTACGTTGCGCGAGCACCTGCGAACGGGCAAGGTCTACCGCGACTTCGCCGTGCTGTACCGCACGAACGCCCAGTCGCGCGCGATCGAGGATCGGCTCCGCAACGACGGCATCCCGTACGTGATCGTGGGGGGCCTGCGGTTTTACGAGCGCAAAGAGGTCAAGGACGTGGTGGCGTATTTGCGCGTGCTGGCGAATCCATCCGACGAGATCAGCCTCAAGCGGATCATCAACGTGCCGACCCGCGGGATCGGCGCGACCACCGTTGAGCGGGTGGAAACGTACGCGGTGGAGCGGGGTCTGTCATGGATCGAGGCGCTGCGGATGCTGGCGGCGGACCCGGACCGGCTCGCGGTCGCCTCGCGCCGCTCGATCGATCGGTTTCTCGCGCTGATCGACGGCCTGCGAGAGATCGCGCGCGAGGGTTCGGTGTCGAAACTCTTGACCGCCACCTTGGAGCGTGTGCGCTATCTCGATTTCTTGCGCGAGGAGCTGGGACGCGAGGCCGAAGGACGGATCGAAAACATCCAGGAGCTGTTCTCCGCGGTCGAGGAGTTCGAGGAACAATCTGATGAGACGACCTTGGCGGCGTTCCTTGACCGCGTGGCGCTGGTGTCCGACGTCGACGTCCTGGCGTCCAGCGACGGGGCCGTGCCGTTGATGACCCTGCACTCCGCAAAAGGGTTGGAGTTTCCCGTGGTGTTCATGGTCGGCCTGGAGGAGGGCCTGTTCCCGCATTCGCGCTCGCTTCAGGATGCCGAGGCGATGGAGGAGGAGCGCCGGCTCTGCTACGTGGGGATCACCCGCGCCAAGGAACGGCTGTACCTCACCTACACCACCATGAGGCGGCTCTACGGCTCGATCCAATACAACGCGCCGTCACGGTTTGTCGAAGAGATCCCCTCCGAGCTGCGACACGAGGTCCCCGTCGACGGCGTCTCGCGTACGGGGGCGCTCCGGCCGCAGGCTGACGGTCCGTCCGCGGATCCCAGAGTTCGGTTGACGAGCGTTCCGCGTCGCGCCGAGATCAATCCCTATAACCAGGACGTGGTCGACTCGCCCTATCTCGCGGGGGTGAGGGTCCGCCATCCCGTGTGGGGCGTGGGCACGGTTCAGAAGAGCGAAGGCGTGGGCGACGAAGCCCGCGTGGTGGTGACGTTCCGGTCGGCGGGGACGAAGAAGCTGGCCGTGAAATACGCGCGATTGGAATTGGCCTAAACGTTATGGAGATCACGCGATCACAGGTCGAGCACGTGGCGAAACTCGCGCGGTTGGCGATTGGGGAGGACGAGAAGGCCCTCTTCGCGCGCCAGCTCTCCGCGATCTTGACCTACGTCGAAACGCTCAACCGTCTGGACACGTCGAGCGTGGAGCCGACGTCCCACGTCATTCCCCTCCAGAATGTGTTCCGGGAGGACGAGGTGAAACCGTCGCTGTCCCGCGATCAGGCGCTGGCCAACGCGCCGGATATTGATGGGGGCTGTTTTCGGGTGCCGAAGATCATCGAATAAGGGGACCGATGCTGCGTTTGATGCTGCGTTCCAAAATTCACCGCGCCACGGTCACTGGGGCGGATCTCGATTACGAGGGGAGTCTCACGCTCGATGAAGATCTCATCGAGGCGGCGGGGATGTTACCCTACGAGCAGATCATGGTCTCCAACCTCCAAAACGGGGAGCGGTTCGAGACGTACGTGATCCCCGGCCCGCGCGGATCGGGGATGGTCTGTTTGAACGGACCCACCGCGCGGAAGGGCATGGTGGGGGACAAGGTGATCATTTTTTGCTACGAGTACTATTCCGAGGCGGAGCTGGCTCGGTATAAACCGACGATCATCAAGGTCGATGAGAAGAATCGGATCAAAGGATAGGGACCCCCTCCCTAACCCTCCCCCTTAGGGGGAGGGGAGGGTGGGGGGGGTTTCCATGCAGATCGACGCCTTACAACGACCGGAACTCGGCTTCATCCGCGCGCTGACCAAGCGCTTTGCCCAGGCCCAAGTGTACCTGGTCGGGGGCGCGGTGCGGGATGCCATGCTGGAACGCGAGACGAAGGATCTCGACTTCGTGGTGCGCGGCGTGCCGGGCGACGCGCTGGAGCGATTCCTCGGAGGCTTGGGGCGCGTGCATTACGTCGGCAAGACGTTCGGCGTCTACAAGTTCTCGCCCGACGGGTGGGATCCCGCCGAAGCCATCGACGTCGCCTTGCCGCGCACCGAGCACTCCGAGACCCTGTCCGGCGCGTACCGAGAGTTCGCGGTGCAGTCGGATCCGACGCTGCGCATCGAGGACGACCTGGGCCGGCGGGACTTCACGGTCAACGCGATGGCGCTGGACGTCGTCACCGGCGATCTCGTCGATCCGTACGACGGCAAGGGCGATCTGGGCAAGCGCCGCCTGCGGTCGGTCGGAGACCCCGACCTGCGGTTCGCCGAGGACTACTCCCGGATGCTCAGGGGGTTGAGACTGGCGTGTCAGTTGGATTTTGAGTGGGAGGCGGGGACGTGGTCCTCGCTGTGTCGGCTGATGCCGCAAATCAATGCCGAGCGGCGCGGGGAGCCGATCGTCCCGCGCGAGACCGTCGGCCGCGAGCTGGTCCGCGCGTTTGCGGTGAACCCGGTGAAGGCGCTGGATCTCTGGGAAAAGAGCGGCGCCGTCGCGGCCGTGATGCCGGAGCTGTTGCCGATGCGCGGGTGTCCGCAGCCGCCGAACTATCACGCCGAAGGCGACGTGTGGGTGCATACCCGACTGGCGTTGGAGCGTGTGATGTCCGCGGATTTTTCCGCGGAGTGGCCGGGCAAACGGCCGGACGCGGAGGTCGTGTTCGCCGTTCTGTTGCACGACGTGGCCAAGCCGGCGACGATCACGACGCCCGAAAAACACGGGACCGACCGCATTCGTTTTAACGGCCACGATCACGTCGGGGCGAGGATGGCGAGGCACTTGTGCGAGCGGTTGAAGCTCTCGCAGTTCCCGCGCGAGTCGGCGTGGCACATCGACCCGGAGCGAGTGGCCTGGCTGGTGGCCCACCATCTTCTGCTGATCCACGGCGAGATCGCCGAGATGAAGAACTCGACGATCGAGCGGTATTTTTTCACCGATGCCGAGGCGGGGGAGCAACTCTTGATGGTGATGTGGGCCGACGGCTCGGCGACCGTTCCGGACTCGGGCGTCCCGGATCTCTCGAATTATCGCGCGATGCGCGCGCGCATCGCCAAACTCTTGGAGTTGAACCGGGGGCGGACCGGGCTCCCGCCCCCGCTGGTCGACGGTCGGCGGATCATGGCCGAGTTTGGGATGGCGCCCGGGCCGAACGTGGGCAAGTACCTGGCCCTGGTCCGCGAGGCGCAGTTGGCGGGCGAAGTCACCACGGCCGACGACGCGGTCGCGTGGCTGCGCCGGCACGCGGGGGCGGCGGCGTGAACACCGGTGGCGTAGGCGGAACAGATTGGGCGGAGCAGATGGGCGTATGCAATACGCCCCTACGAGGGCCGGAAGGATGAGAGGCTGAGGTGACGACCGAACTTTGGACGCTGACGATCCACGAGGCCCACGCGCTGCTCAAGGCCCGCACGATCAGTGCGCGGGAACTGTTGGACGCGGTGGAGACGCGGGTCGCGGCGGTGGAGGGGGAGATTCACGCCTACCTGACCCTCTGCCGGGACGCCGCGCGCGCGCAAGCCGATGCCGCGGATCGCCGCCTGCGAAGTGGCAAAGACCTCTCGCCGCTGACCGGCATCCCGATTGCGCTCAAGGACAACCTCTGCACGACGGGCGTCAAGACGACCTGTGCGTCGAAGATTCTGGAAGGGTTTGTCCCGCCCTACGATGCCACGGTGGTCGAGCGCCTGCGCGGGCAGGGGGCGGTCTTTGTCGGGAAGACCAATATGGATGAGTTCGCGATGGGATCGTCCACCGAGAATTCGGCGTTCGGCGGGACGAAGAATCCCTGGGATCGCGCGCGCATTCCCGGGGGATCGAGCGGCGGGTCGGCGTCGGCCGTGGCGGCCGACGAGTGCACGGCCGCGTTGGGGTCCGACACCGGCGGCTCGATCCGCCAGCCTGCGGCGTGCTGCGGGATCGTCGGCTTGAAACCGACCTACGGTCGCGTGTCGCGCTATGGCCTGATGGCGTTCGCCTCGTCGCTCGACCAGATCGGGCCGTTGACGAAGGACGTGACCGATTGCGCGTGGATGCTGAACGCGATCGCCGGGCACGACTCGAGCGATTCGACGTCGGCCGCCCTGCCGTGCCCCGATTTTTCCTCGGGCTTGGGACGCGGGGTGCGGGGGCTGCGGGTCGGAGTCCCGAAGGAGTACTTCATTCCGGGAATGGATTGGTCGGTGGAGGAGGCGGTCAAGGCCGCGATCGCCGTGCTGGAACGCGAGGGCGCGGTCCCGGTCGAGGTGTCGCTGCCGCATACCGAGTACGCCGTGGCCGTCTACTATCTGCTCGCCACGGCCGAGGCCAGCTCGAATCTCGCGCGGTATGACGGCATCCGGTACGGCCATCGCGCCAAGGCGCCGGCGGATCTCTTCGACCTCTACGCCAGGAGTCGGGCGGAGGGATTCGGCCCCGAGGTGAAGCGCCGGATCATGCTGGGGACGTACGCGCTCTCGTCGGGCTATTATGACGCCTACTACGCCAAGGCCCAGCACGTGAGGACGCTGATCGCGCAAGATTTCCGCCGCGCCTTCGAACAGGTCGACGTGATCGCGACCCCGACCGCGCCGACGCCGGCGTTTCGACTCGGGGAGAAGACCCAAGACCCCTTGCAGATGTATCTGTCCGACATCTTCACGATCTCGGTCAATCTCGCGGGCGTCCCCGCGCTGTCGATGCCGTGCGGGTTCTCACCCGACGGGTTGCCGATCGGGCTGCAACTCATCGGCAAGACGTTCGATGAAGAGACCGTGCTGCGCGCGGCGTTCGCGTACGAGCAGGCGACCGAGTGGAAGACGAGGAAGCCGGAGTTCTGATTGAGAGGGCCTCACGATGATCAAGCAGCTTAAGATTAGAGGATATAAGAGTCTCAAGGAACTCGATCTCGAACTAGGGCCGCTCACGGCTTTGATAGGCCCCAATGCCGGAGGGAAGACCAATCTTTTAGACTTCTTTGCATTTCTGTCCGAGGCTGTGAACGAAAAAATGCAGAAGGCCGTGCCGGACCGGGGGGGATTTCAATCGCTCGTTTTCGCTGGTGGAGCAGACCGGATCTCGTGGGATCTAGAGTTCGGACCAGTTGGAACACTGGCGTTCGAGGAAAGCGGAATTCGTTATAAAGTGGAACTCAAAGGTATCCGTCATATGCACACGATCGAATCTGAAGAGCTGACCAAGGACTCGATGCCCTTAGTCACCGCGCGCAAAGGGAAGGCCACCTTTAGGAGAATGTCACATCAGGCCTTGAAGAATCTCGATACCACCCCCGAAATGGATTTGATGGACTCTGAGCTTTCTATCGCTCAGGTGAGGGACCCCCAAGCCTATCCGACACTCGATAGAGTTCGCACCTATATCGCATCATGGACGACCTACGGCAATTTTGACACCAGCATAAATGCGCCTATTCGGCAGGCCCAGTTCGCGGGTCCTGACAACAGGCTCCTTCCTGACGGAAGTAACCTGACAACGGTCCTTTATCATCTCCGGAATCACTCCGAATATCGAACTGAATATAGTGAAATCTTAGAGACGTTACGCGTGGCCTATCCACACTTTGAAGAATTAAACTTTCCGGCAGAATCCCAAGGAAAAATTATCCTCCATTGGAAGAGTAAACATTTTAAGCGGAGTTTTTCTTCGACATTTCTTTCCGATGGGACTCTTCGATTCCTCTGTCTTGTGACGATATTGCTTTCGCCGGACCCACCACCTTTGATCTGCATCGATGAGCCTGAGCTGGGATTACACCCGTCCCTTCTTCATCTCATTGCGGATCTTTTGAAGAACGCCGCTGTGCGCACCCAGCTCGTTGTGGCCACCCATAGCCCGCAGTTAGTAAGTTGTATTGACGCAAAGCAGGTGGCCGTTGTCGAATCCGAACAAGTTGCCACGACGATCAAACGGCTAGCCGACAGACCAGAACTTGAAAAATGGTTGAAGGATTTCAGCCTTGGTGAGTTGTGGACCATGGGTGAGTTGGGTGGACGTCCTTGAAGGTCGTTCTTTATTGTGAAGGCGAGTCAGAGATGCGCATGGTGGACGCAATGTTGAGGCCATTTCTCATAAATTCAGGCTGGCGAGGCCGTTTACATCCCAAAAACATGGAGAACGGTGGAGCGTTTCTTCGCAAGATCGGTCGGGTGGTTGAGAATACGTTGAGCCTCGGTGAGGCAGACCGTGTATTCGGCCTGATGGATCTGTATGGAACGGTAATCCAATATCCCGCAGGCCTTCACGTACCGGAAGAGAGGGCGGAATATCTACGAAACCACCTGAAGCGCTTGGTTCCGGAAACTTATCGCCATCATTTTCATCCCCATGTGGCTGTTCACGAGCTTGAGGCGTGGCTTCTAGCGGATGAGAGCGGTCTGACAGATCGCCTCGGACATTCGGTTCCTCCGTGGCCTAATCCGGAGAATGTCAATTTTGACAAACCTCCTGCTGACCATGTGAACGAACTATTCCGAAGACATCTGAAAATGGCGTATGGAAAAGCTGTAGACGGAGGTCGGCTCTTTGGGAAGATCAATCCCAACATCGTGATGAACAAGTGCCCTCACTTCAAGTCGTTCATTGACGACCTTATGACTGCGACGTCATGACAACCACCTCTTCTACCCGAGCTGCCTACGAGACCATCATCGGGCTGGAGGTCCACGCGCAACTCTTGACGCGATCCAAGATGTTCTGCGGGTGCGCGGCGGCGTTCGGCGCCGCGCCGAACACGCAGGTGTGCCCCATCTGTCTCGGCATGCCGGGCGTCCTGCCCGTGGTCAACAAGCGGGCGGTGGAGTTTGCCATTCGACTGGGGTTGGCGATGCACTCCCGGATCGCGACGTCGAGTCGCTTCGCCCGCAAGAATTATTTTTACCCCGATCTCCCCAAGGGGTATCAGATCTCGCAGTACGAGCTGCCGCTGTGCGAGGGCGGGTGGCTCGACATCGCGGTGGACGAGCAGGCGAAGCGGATCCGCCTGACCCGCGCCCACCTCGAGGAGGATGCCGGGAAGAACCTGCACGACATGGGAGACGGCGCGAGCCACGTCGACCTGA
This sequence comes from Nitrospirota bacterium, assembly GCA_016201825.1. Taxonomy (GTDB): domain Bacteria; phylum Nitrospirota; class Nitrospiria; order 2-01-FULL-66-17; family 2-01-FULL-66-17; genus 2-01-FULL-66-17. Next base: position 27,126 of record JACQCD010000036.1, read on the forward strand.
ATCGGGCCGGCACGCCGCTGTTGGAGATCGTCAGCGAGCCGGATCTGCGCTCCTCGGACGAGGCGGTGGCGTACTTAAAGGCGTTGCGCGAGCTGGTCGTGTATCTCGGCATCTGCGACGGCAATATGGAGGAGGGGAGCTTTCGCTGCGACGCCAACGTGTCGATCCGTCCGCGCGGAAGCGAGCGGTTCGAGACGCGAGTGGAGTTGAAGAACATCAACTCGTTCCGCTACGTCAAGCGCGCGATCGAGTACGAGGTCGAGCGCCAGATCGGCGTGGTCGAGGACGGCGGGCGCATCGTGCAGGAGACGCGGCTGTTCGACCCGCAGCGGGGGGTAAGCGTGTCGATGCGCTCCAAGGAAGCGGCGCACGATTACCGGTATTTCCCCGACCCCGATCTGGTGCCCATCGCGGCGCCCGAGACCTGGATCGCCGAGATTCGGGCCGCGCTCCCCGAACTGCCCGAGGCCAAGCGCGCGCGGTTCGTGAGCGAGTATGGGATTGTGCCGTACGACGCGACCGTGTTGACCGGGAGCCGGGCGCTGGCGGATTATTTCGAGGCCGCCATCCGCCACGGCGCGCCGCCGAAGACCGCGGCGAATTGGATCATGAGCGAGCTCCTCGCGCAGCTCAATGCCGAGGGGGCCGAGATCGAATCCTGTCGCGTCACGCCCAAGGCGCTGGCCGCGCTCTTTGCGTTGGTCGACGCGGGGACGATCAGCGGCAAGATCGCGAAGACCGTCTTCGAAGAGATGTACCGGACCGGCGCCGAGCCGGACGCGGTGGTGGCCGCCAAGGGTCTCGTGCAGGTCAGCGACGTGGATGCGCTCGTCGCGGTGATCGACCGGGTCATCGCCGACTCGCCCAAGGAACTCGCGCAATACCTATCCGGGAAGGACAAGCTCTTCGGCTTCTTTGTGGGCCAAGTGATGAAGCGCACCGAAGGCAAGGCCAACCCCGGGAAGGTGAACGAGTTGCTCAAGGCGCGACTGGGCGCCCCGGGCCCATGAGGTGGTCGCGGTGGGTGGGGATCGCGCTCGGGCTGGTGATCGTGGGGGTGGGGGTCTCGGCGGGCGGGCGGGCGCTGGAGCGCAGCCCGACGTTCTGCGTGTCGTGCCACGAGATGGAGCGGCCGGGGAAAGGTTGGAAGAAATCCGAAGCGGCGGAGGATCATCCCAACTGCATCATGTGCCATTCGGGGCCCGGGCCGTTCGGGGTCGTGGAAGCGCAGATGCGCGGCCTGGGAATGCTCGTCGAGCACTTCGTCGCGAGCGAGGAGAAGTTGCGCGGCCCCTTCAAGGCGAAGGTGCCCGATCGATTCTGCGTCCAATGCCACGATCGGGCGAAGATCGAGTCGCCGCACAAGAAACTGCCGACCCAGGGCAAAGCATGCCGGGATTGCCACAAGCACCGTGAAGGCTGGGACTTTGCGGGCGAGGTCCGCGAAGACGTCGGAGGGATGACCAGATGAGCGAGATCGTGCAGGTGTACGGGCGGGAAATTCTGGACTCGCGGGGCACGCCCACGGTCGAGGCGGAGGTGGTACTGGAGAGCGGGGCGAGCGGCCGCGCGGCGGTGCCGTCTGGCGCGTCGACCGGGGAGCGCGAGGCCGTGGAACTGCGCGACGGCAACGCCAAGCGGTATCGGGGTAAGGGCGTGCTCAAGGCCGTTCGCCACATCAATGAAACGATCGGCCCCCAGATCGTCGGGTACGAGGCCTCCGAGCAACCGCTGGTCGACCGGCTGCTGATCGATCTCGACGGCACGCCGACCAAGCACAAACTGGGCGCGAACGCGATCCTCGCCGTGTCCCTGGCGACGGCCCACGCGGCCGCGCGCGAGGCGGGCGTGCCGTTGTATCGGTACCTCGGCGGGATGCGCGCCCGGCGATTGCCCGTGCCGATGATGAACATCCTCAACGGAGGCGCCCACGCCGACAACGGCATCGACCTTCAGGAGTTCATGATCATCCCGCGCGGCGCCGCGTCGTTCGGGGAGGCCCTGCGAATGGGGGTGGAGGTGTTCCAGGCGCTCAAGGACGTGCTGCGCAGGGCCAAGCACACGACCGCCGTCGGGGACGAGGGCGGATTCGCGCCGCGGCTGTCTTCCAACGAAGAGGCGCTGACGCTGGTGATGCAGGCCATCGCCGACGCCGGCTACGAACCGGGGCGCGACGTCGCGCTGGCCCTGGACGTGGCCTCCAGCGAGCTGTATGCCAAGGGCAAGTATCGCTTCCGGGCGGGCAAGCCGGTCGACCGGTCCTCGGAGGACTTGGTGGACTGGTACGAGCGCTTGCTTGATCGCTTCCCGATCGTGTCGATCGAGGATGGCATGGCCGAAAACGATTGGAAGGGATGGCGGGTCTTGACCGAGCGCCTCGGTTCCCGCGTCCAATTAGTGGGAGACGATCTCTTCGTCACCAACGCGGCCTTATTGAGCCGGGGGATCGCCGAGGGGTGCGCCAATGCCGTGCTGGTCAAACTCAATCAGATTGGGACGCTCACCGAAACGTTGGAGACGGTGGAGATGGCCCAGGCGGCCGGGTATGGGGTGGTGATCTCGCACCGCTCCGGCGAAACCGAGGACACCACGATCGCGGATCTCGCGGTGGGCGTGAACGCGGGGCAGATCAAGACCGGCTCGCTCTCGCGCACCGACCGCGTTGCGAAGTACAACCAATTGCTGCGTATTGAGGAAGACTTGGCCGAAGCGGCCCGGTTCGACCCGGAGGATGTGTTCGCCGTCCCGCGATCGAAAAGACGCGGGTGAGGAGGTGGGGCGATGATGGGCGGAGGTCATCCATGAACGCGCGAGGACGAAGGAAGGTGCCCCGCGGAGGCCGGTGGTTGCGATCCAACCGGCCGAGGGGTGAGGCCGCGCGACGGGACCGCCTCGTTCAGGTTTTTACGCTGGCGATCGGACTGCCGTTGCTGGGGTGGTTGGTGGTCACCCTGCTCTTCGGTGGTCACGGTTTCCTCGCGTCGTCTCGCATGGCCGATCACCACGAACGCTTGAGTCGCGACATCGCGTCGATCGAGGCGGAGAACGCCACGTTGCGCCAGGAGATTGAACGGCTCAAGAAAGATCCGTTGACGATCGAGGCGCTCGCCAGAGAGCGGTTGGGCATGGGACGGCGGGGCGAAATCGTGTATCGCTTCGACGAACCGTCCGCGGCGGCGCGGTGAGGGTGGCGATGCCCGCCGATCGAGAGCCATCCACGTTCTCCGTTGAACCGCCGACGCCCCCGGTTCAGTCAGGCGGGAGGTTCCGCAGCGGAACCATCGCCCTGGTGGGCCGGCCCAACGTCGGCAAATCGACCTTAATCAATCGCCTGGTGGGGGAGAAGGTGGCGATCGTCTCGGACGTGCCCCAAACCACCAGGACCCGCGTGCTGGGCGTGGTGCACCTGCCCGAGGCGGAACTCGTGTTGCTCGATACGCCGGGGATCCATCGCCCCCGGCACCGCCTCAACGAGGCCATGCTCCGCGCCGCTCGCGCCGCGCTGGATGAGGCCGACGTGATCTTTTTCCTGATCGACGCGACCGCTCCCCTCGGTCCGGGAGATCGCGCCATCATCGATCTGATCCGGCAGCACCGCGCTCCGGTGTTTCTGCTGCTCAACAAGGTCGATCTGGTGGCGAAGCCGCTCGTGCTCCCGCTCATCGACGAGGCCCGGCGCCTGTTTGAGTTCGCCGAGATCTTCCCGATCTCGGCGAAGGCCGACGCCGATTTTACGGCGCTGCTGCGCGCCGCCGTCTCCCGATTGCCCGAAGGCGAGGCGGCCTACCCCGAGGACGAATACACCGATCAGACGGTCCGCACGATGGCGACCGAGCTGATCCGGGAAGCCATCCTCCACCGGACGCGCGAGGAGGTGCCGCACGCGGTCGCGGTGCGCATCGACGAATTCCTGGAGGATGACGCGAAGGCCTTGACGACGATCAAGGCCACGGTCCTGGTCGAGAAGGCGTCGCAGAAGGCGATTCTCATCGGCGCCGGCGGATCGATGATGAAGCAGGTCGGAGAGGAGGCGCGTAAAGAAGTCGAGCGCCTGCTCGGGCGCCGGCTCTATCTCTCGCTGTGGGTGGTCGTGGACGAGCACTGGCGGCAAAATACCCGCACGCTTCAGGAATTGGGCTACCTATGACCGATGCCAAGTTCGACCTGATCGTGGAGAGCTTCCGGAAGTTTTTGCGCCGGGGCGCGATCACGCACCTCTCCAACATGGTCAACAAGATGCGACCGGCCGACGTCGCCCAGGTGATCCGTCATCTACCCGCGGTCCAGGAGCAACGGACGGTGTTCGAGGTGATCCGCGACGTCAAGATGAAGGCGGCGGTCTTGAGCGAGACGGAGGCTCCCATCATGACCCACCTTCTGCTCGATATGCCGCCGCACGACGTGGTCGGCATCCTGCGCGAATTGGCCTCGGATGATGTGGCCGACATCTTGGGCCACCTGCCCGAGGAAAAGGCGCAGGACGTCCTGCAATTGATGAAGGTCGAGGAGTCCGAGGAAGTCGAAGATCTCCTCCAGTATCCCGAGGAAACCGCGGGCGGCATCATGACCACGGAGTTCGTGGCGCTGCCCGAGGAGACGACGGTCAAGGACGCCATCGCCCACCTGCAGGAGACCTCGGCCAAGCAGATGGTGTTCTATCTCTATGTCACCGACGGCGACGGCCGGCTGGTGGGGGTGGTGTCGCTCCGCCAGCTCCTCACCGTCCACCCGTCCGCGCCGCTCAAGAAGATCATGACCACCGACGTGATCAGCGTCGTGACGGACGTGGATCAGGAGGAAGTGGCCAAGCTGGTGGCGCGCTATAACATCCTCGCCATTCCGGTGGTCGATAAGGAGAACAAGCTGGTCGGGATCGTCACGGTGGACGACGTGGTGGACGTCATCCGGGAGGAGGCCACCGAAGACATCCTCAAACTCGCCGGCGCGACCGAAGCGGATTTGTTCCAGATGTCCAGCCTGCGGGCGGCCAGAATGCGTCTCCCCTGGCTGCTGACCAGCTTGCTCGGGGGGATGGTCAGCGGCGTCGTTCTGTGGTTTTTCCGACCGGCGATCAAGGACGTGATCGCGCTGGCGAGCTTCATCCCGGTGATCACCGCCATGGGAGGCAACATCGGCCTGCAAACCTCGACGCTGGTCGTGCGGGGACTGGCCACGGGGCGCATCGAATCCGCGGATCTCCGCGGCGTGTTCTTCAAGGAACTGGCGGTGGGCATGCTGATGGGGACGGTGTGCGGCTTCATCGTCGGCGTGGTCGGCCATTTGTGGCACGGACCGGCGATGTTGGGCGTGGTGGTGGGCGTGTCGATGTTCGCCGCGATCACGGTCGCGGCGGTCATGGGAACGTTGGTGCCGCTCCTGCTCCGCCGCATCGGGGTCGATCCGGCGATTTCGTCCGGTCCTTTCGTCACGGCGTCCAATGACATCACCGGGCTGGTCATTTACTTGAGTCTCGCCACCGCACTCCTGAGCTACCTCACCTGAGCGCCCCCTCGCCGTATGTTGCTTGAGACTCAAGCGATCGTCCTGGCGGGGCAGAAGCTGGGCGAAGCCGACACCCTGGTCACGTTGCTGACCTTCGACCACGGCCTCCTCAAGGGCGTGGCCAAAGGCGCGCGACGAATGAAGAGCCGGTTCGGCAGCGCGCTGCAACCGTTTTCCTACGGCCAGGCGATCCTCTTCGGGATGCGCCCGACCGTTCTCCGCCGCGTCAACCACGTCGACTCCATCCACTCGTTCCGGGGGTTGCGGGAAGATTTCGACCGGATGATGCTGGCCGCGACTATGGCCAATGCCACCCGCACGCTCTTGCCCGAGGAACAGCCGTCGCGCGAAACGTTTGCCCTCCTGCTCCGCGCCTTTCGGGCCCTGGAGGGCGGCGAAGACGGCGCACGGGTCGTTCTTTTCTTCCTGTTGGCCTTGCTCCGTGTGGCGGGGTACCAGCCGAGAGTGGATCGCTGTCTCGTCGGCCGGCATCCATTTTCCGATTCGATGAGAGCGCGCGCGACGCGGTGGTTCTTCGTCCCCCAACTGGGGGGGACCGTCTGCGCCTCCTGCCACGCGGACCTGGCATCGAGCGTCGGTCCGATGGAGCGGCCACCAGCCGTGCCGCTCTCCTCCGGAGCCCACGCCTTCCTTCGGCAGGCCGTTCGGATGCCGTCGTCGTTGCGGGATCGACTCAAGGTCGACGGGGCCCTCCTCCAGGAAGCGCAGTCGCTGATCGAGGCCTGTCTCGCCGCCCGCGCGCGGCGCGTGATCAAGCGACCGATCCCCTTCACGCCAAGGGACGCGGCGCCGGCCGGCATCGGACCCCGTCACGGATGAATGCGCGGACCCGTCGCGACGTCTAAGTTCGGTGAGGATGGTGTGAGGTCCCGCGAGGACGGGGGGGAACCGACCGAGGCGCCCGATGACGTCTGGGTCGCCAAAGCCCAGAAAGGCGATTCGAACGCATTCGGAGAGCTCGTCACCCGCCATCGCCGGCGAGCCTATCAGGTCGCGTTGGGGATGCTGGGCCATCACGATACGGCACTCGATCTGACCCAAGAGGCATTTGTCCGCGCGTACCAGAGCCTCGCTCACTTTCGAGGGGAGGCGAAGTTTTCCACCTGGTTGCGCCGCATCGTGACGAACGTGTGTCTCGATTATCTGCGAAAGGCCGAGCATCGCACGCCGACGGCGTCGTACGACGAGGCCCTCGGCGTCGACGATGACGATCCGGACGGTGTGCGATTGGCGAGCACGTTGGAATCGCCGGACTCGGGGGTGTGGCGCAAGGAGCTGGGGACGGCGATCGTCGCGGCCATGAACACGCTGACGCCCGAGCAACGCGCGGCGCTGGTTCTGCGCGAGATCGAGGGGCTCTCCTACGAAGAGATCGCCAAGACCCTCGATTGCGCGACCGGAACCGTGATGTCTCGGTTACACTATGCGAGGAAACGGTTGCAGGTCTTGTTGCGGGAGCATTACGAGCGGTAGAGCGAGACGTTATGAACCCTCGAGCGTGTGAAACGATTGAGCCTGCGTTGAGCGCGTTGGCCGACCGCGAGCTGTTTGGAGCCGAGCGCGAGACCGTCGTCGGCCACGTCGCCGTCTGCGAGACCTGCCGCCGGACGCTCGAAGACTACCGCCTCGTCGGGGCGGCGCTTCGAGAAGGGATTCAGATCGGCTCGGAGCGAGACCTGTCGGCGATTACGTGGCCGCCTCGCTTGGCGCACGCGCCATCGCCTCCCTTGACTCGATGGCAGCGCCTCATCTATGATGTCACGCGCTGGGTTGATCCCTGGCCGGTCTTGGCGGGCGCCGCGGCGTTGATCGCCCTGGTGGTCGGGGTATGGTTGGTCCAACCGGCGCCCTCGCCCGTCAATATGGTGGAGATCGAACGGGTGGACGCGGAGGGTCCCGTCATGGTGATTCCAGGCAGCGGGGGAAAGATGACGATCATCTGGCTGTTCGATGCCGACGACCAACCGGATGTGACCCCCACCCCGATATGAGACGAACCGCTCCCTCCATTCGGGCGCTCGCCGTTCTGCTCGTCGCCCAGCTCGCGGTGACCGGTCTGGGATGGTCTCAAACTCCCGTGAATCTGACCGTGCAGGTCATCCACGCGTCGAACACCGGCACGACCGTCGACCCCGCGCTCGCCAAGATCCGCTCGCAATTGGGGTCGATGAAATACTCCAGCTACAAGCTGCTTGAAACGCGTCCGTTCTCCACCACCGTCGGGGCTAAACACGCGATGCCGCTCCCCGGCGGCAAGACCTTGGATCTCTACCCATACGGACTCTCGGGAGGAGGCCTCGAACTCATGGTGACGATCACCGACGGCGCCAAACGACTCCTGGACACGACGTTTCGATTAGCCAACGGCGCGACGATCCTCGTCGGAGGCCCGGCGTATGCCGACGGCGTGTTGATCGTCGCCATTTCAGGCTCGTTCTAGGAGCCTGTCCATGAACCTGGGCGCGCCGAGGGCGCGAATGCTAATCGGCCCGGAGGGACCTTGCAGGTGGCGAAGCAACGGCCATCTGCGGCGTTGTCAGTCGGTCTTGCGTGCTCACACACGTAGGGGTTCGACATGTCGAACCCCTACCAGGCGCGCAGGACAATGCCAATGGCGATTTCCCAACCGGAGCGCCTTGCATCTGGCCATTGCTGCGCCACCTCCGGTTCCTGAACAGGCTCCAACACCCAAATACGCGGGACCATTCCAGAAAGCGAGTTCAAGCATGTGGGGACACAGCGTGATGCGAAGATTTAAACCGGCGACGGGAATCATCGGGGCCCTTGTCATCGCGGGCGTCGCGGGGTGTCAGCCGGGGCAGTACACGGCGAAGCGCCACGCCCCGGGCTATCAGCCGCCCCCGTCCCAGAGCCAGCGCACGGTGGCCTTCCACGTCAAGGTCTCGGCGTTGCCGAGTGGACCTTTGACCGAAGGGAAAGCGCCTGACGACGTGATCGAAGTGGTGCTCCCCGGCCGCGTGTACGGGACGGCGCTCAAGGCGGAACCCGTGGCGAGGCGAGACGACGCCGATCGCAGCATGCCGGAGAAGGCGTCGGCGTCGGACTTCTCGGCGTTTCGAGCCGGCGACCCGGGGTGGCTTCGCGAGAACTTTGCCGACGAGGACTACTCCCGAATCAAGGGACTCGTGGAAGATGCCAACACGCGAAAAAATAACCAAGCGCTCTTCAGGGGGTACGGCCGAAAGACGATCGTGGCGCGGTGTACGTACAAAGAGTACGTGTTGTTGTTCGTTCAATACGATAACGCGAGAGACCAGGGAATTGTCGAGGCGTATCAGAAGGCCAAGAGCGATTGGAAACGGACGATGGCCCTCGCCAATGATGAGACGTTTGTCGTTCTGCAGAGTGCGTTTCGGGCCGGTGAACTTGTCGAACAGAAGAAGTGAGTGGTGTCCGCGCCCTTGGCGGGAGGCCCGGCTTGAATAAACGCCCGGGGTCTTCGTCTGAGATCGTGAGGATGGCAAACGATCGAGATGCCGGGGAGGGCCACCATGGTTGGGAGACGGCTGGTCGGGCTCATGGCGCTGGGTGCGGCGCTGCTCGTGGGGACGGGACAGGCACGGGCGCATGACGACGAGTGGGGCGTGCCTGATGACGAGTCGATCGAGATGCGCGGTTCGCCAGCGATCGAGATGCAGGACTTGGACGCGTACGGCGAGTGGGTATGGGTTCCTAACCACGGGCGTGGCTGGCGCCCGCACGTCGAGCACGACTGGCGACCGTATTGGCGCGGACACTGGGCGTGGAGCAACCAGTGGGTCTGGGTCTCGGCCGATCCGTGGGGCGATCTGCCCTTCCATTACGGCGAGTGGATCTGGTCGTCGCGCGACGGCTGGGTCTGGATTCCCGGTACCGAGTGGGCTCCGGCCCGCGTCACCTGGATCGTCTCTGGTCCCATTATCGCGTGGGCGCCGATCGGCATCGACGTCTCGATCGGTTATGACCGGCGCTTCTGGAGTTACGCCGATGCCAGAGCGTTCTCTGGTCCGATCGTCCGCCCCTATCGTGTCCCACCACCGACTCTTCACCTCCACCATCGAGACCATCACGACATCGCCCGGGTGATCGTCCCCAACCCGGAGGTTCCGCGCAGGGAATTTCGCATCATCACGCCACGCGAACCGATTCGACCGTTCGACGGCTCACGGCGCGTGATCGCGCGAGAACGTGGGGCGAGTGAGGAGTTTTCGGACAGCGCAGTCGATTCGGACGCTGATCGGTCCCGAAGTCGGGACCGCGGGATGGGGAGGGGATTCGAGCGACGGGAGCTGCGGTAAGTCAGCCGGTCGAGAAAGGGACGGGGGTAGGGGGAGGTTTAAGGCGTTTTAGCCGGCAGTGTCCGCCCCTGTAGTCTCGCCATCGCGGGGATGCCGAAGAGGCGGAAGCCTCGGAGGGCTTCGGGGGGATGACCGGCGACGCAGACGATGGGCACGGTGTCGGCGACGCCCATGATGAGCGGCTTGCCGGAGCGCATCGGGACGCCGTTCACGAGAACGCCGGGCGAGCCCAGCGCGGAGACCAAGTCGGCGATGAAATCTCTCCCGGCCACCGCCGTGCCGCCCGCGATGATGATCATCCCGCAATGGGGGAGCGCGGCTTTCAGCGCGCGCAGGAAGATGTCGAAGTCGTCTCGGATGACGCCGTAGACCTTGGGGATCCCACCTTCTTGCCTGACAAACGCCGAGAGGGCCGGGGTGTTGCAGTCCCAAATCGCACCGGGCGTCAGCCGAGCGGTGTGAGGGATGACCTCGTTACCGGACCCGAAGATGCCGACGATCGGCCGGGTCGAAACCGGGACAGTGTCCAGACCTTGCGAGGCCAAGAGGCCGATCTCGTCCGGCCCCAGACACGTGCCCTTGAGGATCACCACCGTCCCGCGCGTGACGTCACAGCCTTGAGCTTCGACGTTGGCGCCGTCTTGAATGGGACGCGTGGTTGTCACAGATCGATCCGTCCGCTGAACGTCCCACTGCCGCAGCACGCCGAGCTTGCCTTCGGGAACGGCGCTGCCGGTCGTGACCTCCCACGCGGTGTTGGGGGCGACCATGTTCGGTGCGGCCTGACCCGGGGCAATCGCTCCCACGATGGCGAACGAGACGGGGTGCGCCTCGGCGGCCGAGGCGGTTTCGTCGGCGTGGACCAGATACCCCTCGAGAATCGAGCGGGCGTACGGCGGCGAATCGACGGCGGCGGTGATGTCTTCGGCGGTCACGCGTCCCCACGCGTTCTCCAAGGACACGCGTTCAATCGCGTGAGGGCCGGCTGGAAACGCCTGGAGGAAGGCGTCGAGCGCGGTTTGGACCGGATCCCCCTGGGGGGAGCCGCCCTGTGGACCAGATGGGGGCGGGCGTTCGGGCATCAGGGATGCGGTCAAGCGGGGGCACACTCGGCGCCGCTGACCAACATGCGGCGTCGGCGGATGGCCGCAAGCATCTCGTCGTTTGTGGAGTATTTAAATTCTTCGACGCCCGCCTTGGCCGCGTCCTCCCGCTCCGCCTCCGCCAAGAGCGGGAGGTCTTCACGAGTGACGGCGTCGGGTTGGCGAGACTCCAAGAGCGTCTTGAGTTCCCGGTAAATCTCCCCGAGGCGGGTGTTGGTTTGGGGCTGGCGGATGGCGAGATAGCGCTGGACGACCTCGGTGCACCACTCGCCGTCCCGCTTCGCGATACCGACCAGACCTTCGCTGGCCTTGCGCGCCCAGCCTGCGACAAACACACCGTCGAGCGGTTTACCGGAACCTTCATCGTAGACTTGGAATAAGGCGTCGTCGGGATCGTTGCCGGACGGGGTGGGGTTGGTGATGAACATCCCGTTCTTGTACGGCAAGCCGACGGTGTCATCGACCCGATCGCCGACCGCGAAGATCACGCTGTCGCACCGGATCTCGTCGAACGTCTCGGTGCCTTTTGCGGCCGTGTCGTCGCCCTTGCACTCCAAACGGGTATTCTCGACCTCAAGCGCCCGAACGCGGTTCTGCGCATCGACCAACATCCGTCGGGGCGAGGACAAGAAGCGAAAGCGCATCATCGTCCCGCTGATCGCGGGATCGCACTTTTTAAACTCGCCGACCATGTCGGCGTGGACCTGGTCGGGGTCCTGGCCCACGGCCTCCAGGCGCTCGCGGATGCGAGTAAACTCTCGCGCGAGCGCGTCCTTGTCGATATTGGAGCAGACGGCGTGGGTTTCCTTGGGGTTGTACTTGCGCTCGGCCGGGCCGCGCCGGACGACGGCGATGACTTCCTGGACCTTCTTGTGCCGGATCAGCCAGTGCGCGATGTCGATCATGACGTCGCCGATACCGATCACGGCGACGCGCTGCCCGAAATCGAAGGGTCGCTCGGAAAAGCCGGGAAGTTGATTGTAGTGGTAGACCACGTCCTTGGCGTGGAACACGCCGACCGCGTCGTCGCCCTCCACCCCGATGGTCTTCGTGCCCTGCGCGCCGGTGGCGAACACGATCGCGTCGGCGCCCAGACCTCGAAGTTCGTCGACCGTCAGTTCCTTATCGCGCCCAACGCTGACGTTGCCGAAATAGAAGACGTTCGGCCTGGAGAGGATCTCGCGGTAGGTCTTTTGCAAGCCGGTTCGAAGACGGTGTTTGCTGGGGAAGATGCCGTACTCGGCGAGTCCGCCGACTTTGCAATCGCGATTGATGATGATCACGCGGTGGCCGTTCTTGGAAAAGAGATTGGCCACCGCCATCCCTGCGGGTCCCGCGCCGACCACCACGATGCAATACCCGTCCTGCGCTTGATTCATACCTGCTCCGCTTCGGCTTCGTTGAACGGGAAGCCGTTTCCAGATCAAGGGGTCATCACGTTCCGAAGTGCTTCATCCTAGCCGAGCGGGCGGAACGAAGTCAACGGCAAACATACTTGCAGGGGCTAAAAGACCTGGAAGTACGACGGCGAGATAGGTCTTTGGACCTAGAACGACCGTCACGGGCCGGTGTAGCGGCTGACGCCTCCGTAGGTGCCGAACCACTTGGCCCCGGTGCCGTCGATGACGACCGCGTAGACCGCGTCGTGGTAGAGACCGTCGGCCGTGGTGAACGTCGTAAAATTCTTTCCGTCGAAGCGGCTGACGCCCGCGTCGGTCGCGATCCACAAGACGCCGCGGCGATCGATCGCAATGGAGCCGACCACGTTGCCGGCGAGGCCGTCTCGCGTCGTGTAATTCTTCCAGCGCCGGCCGTCGAACCGGGCGAGCCCGCCTCCCCACGTGCCGAACCACTTGACTTGATCGGCGCCAATCGCGACCGCTAAGACGTAGTTGGGATTGTAGTCCGCGGCGGCCTGCTTGTCGGGCTGTTGGTGGTGTGGGCTCGGCGCGTACGAGGGGCCGGATCGGGACGGATCGGGCGGGAGATCCGCCCCCAGACCGTCGGCGTGGGTCCAGCTCTTCCAACGTTTGCCGTCGTACATCGTGACGCCGCCTTCGGTGCCGAACCACAACCGGCCCTCGCGGTCGGCCGTCATCGAGTAGACCCACTTATCGGCCAGGCCGTCGGAGGTGGTGTACGTCGTGAAGGTCTTCCCGTTGTATCGGCTGGCCCCCTTCCAGGTCGCGGCCCAGAGCGTCCCATCGGGTCGAAACATCGTTTGATAGACCCAGAGGTCGCCCACGCCTTCACCGGGTTGATACCGGGCATAGGACGCCCGGTAATTCCCGGTGATGCCGACTCCGTACGGTGTATACGTCGTCCAGCGGTCCTTGCCGTCGAAGCGCGTCAGGCCTCCGCCGTACGTGCCGATCCATGCCTCGCCGTTGGGGCCGACCGTGATGCCCAAGATGACGTTGCTCAGCAGTCCGTCTTTCGTGGTGTACACGCGGTGCTGCTCGCTGGGAATGTGGAACTTCAGCACGCCGTTGGTGGTGCCGATCCAGATCGAGTCGCCCTGCACGGCCAGGGCACGCACGAGCGCCCCGATTCGCCAGCTCGTCCACGGCGCATCGGTCTGGGCCTGGGCGGGGAGGGGAACGGCGAGCAACAGGACAAGACCGAACGGGATGGACCGAGCGATCAGCCTTCGCCCCACTTCAGTTTCTCCCGCAAGATACCGTAGTAATTTTTTTCGGGTGCGCGGATCAGCGTGATCTTGTGGTCGGCGGCTTTGATTTCGATGACGTCGTCGGGACGCAACGTGAATCCGACCTGGCCGTCGAACGTCACCATCGCGCCGTCTTCACGGCTCGTCATCTTGACCTGGACGGTCGCGTTGCCTGGGATGACGATGGGGCGATTGGTCAGCGTGTGGGGGCAGATGGGCGTGAAGACCAGCGCCTCCACCATGGGATTGACGATCGGTCCGCCCGCGGAAAGCGAATACGCGGTCGAGCCGGTGGGCGTCGCGAGAATCAAGCCGTCGCCCCGCAGCGAGGTGACGAATTGCGAGTTGATGGAGACCTCGAGCCGGATCATGCGCGCGAGCACGCCCTTGCTGATCACGGTGTCGTTGAGGCTATACGACGAGACGACGCGCTCGCCCTGACGGAATACCTCCGATCGGATCATGAGACGGCTGTCCGGTGTGCCCTCGGATTTGAAGATCTTCTCGAGGGTGAGGAACACTTCATCCAGGGTCACCTCGGTGAGAAAGCCCAGTCCGCCGAGATTGACGCCCAGAATCGGCACGTCGCGGTTCTCGATCAACCGCGCGACGCTCAAGAGCGTCCCATCGCCGCCGACCACGATCATGAGGTCCACCATCGGCGGGATCTTCGGTTTCGGGTAACCCGATTTTGCCCCAATGAGCTCGGCCGTGTCGGTGTCGAGGAAGACTTCCTTCTGGTGCTGACCGAGCCAGGTGACCAACTGCTCGACGATGGGCTTGGCGTCGTGGTGGTGGTGCTTGGCGATGATCCCGATTTTGTTCACGGAAATGGCGGCCCGAAATGAGCACCCATTGTAATTCGACGGCGGAGGCTTGTCAATTTCGACGGCGTTTCCGGTGCAATTGCACGAGCGACTTGGATTCCCGTACAATACCTTCCTATTCTTACGTCTCTCACTCAGCACCGCCGCGGCCGATCGCGGTCCGGACGAGAAGGAGCTCCACGATGCGCTACCGGCGAATCAGTTATCGCTTTTCCGAGGTCATGACCGGCACGAGAGTTCGGCTCCTCGGGGATCCGTGGGCCGTGCTGCCCCGGATGGTGATCGCGAGGCCGCAGTGGCGGCCGGCGGCTGACCTGTACGAAATGCCGGATGCCTTCATCGTAAAGGTCGAGCTCCCGGGCGTCTCCGAAGACCAAATCGACATCACGGTCTATGAGGACGCGCTGGTCGTGGAGGGGGCCCGGCACTGCGAGTCGCCGGGGAACGCGCGCTACCACGGCGCGGAAATTCGTTACGGGCCCTTCCGCTTGGAGGTGGCGCTTCCCTCGGCGATCGACCGGGATCGGGTCACGGCCCGCTACGAAGGCGGTTTTCTGTGCGCCAGCCTTCCTAAGATCGATCGGAGTCGCCTGTGACCGCCGAACGCTCCGATGAGGATGTCGAACTCACGTTGCCGAATGCGCTGCCCATCCTGCCGGTCCGCGGGATGGTGCTGTTTCCGATGGCGGTCGCTCCCGTTCTGGTGGGCCAGAGCCGATCGATCCAGTTGATCGATGATGTGATGAAGGGCAACCGGCTGATCGCGGTGGTCTGTCAGAAGAATCCCCAGGCGGCGCCCGCGGGACCCGATGATCTCTACCGGGTCGGGACGGCGGCCATGATCCTGCAGTTGCGACGCAGCGGCGACGGGACGATCCAGCTCATCATTCAGGGGTTGGAGCGGGTCCGTATCAGGGACTTTTCCCAGACCGATCCGTACTTGATCGCCACGATCGATCGCGCGAAGGAACCCGACGAGACGGGGATCGAGATCGAAGCGGTGGGCCGGTCGGTGCGTGATCTGTTCCGTCGCTTCCTCAGTATGATGCCGGACATTCCCGACGAGGTGGGCCGGGCCGTGGAGCTGCTCGAGGACGTCCGGCAGGTGGCCGCTCTCGTGGCATCGGCGCTGCCGATCGAAACCGCGGTGAAGCAGGAACTGCTGGAACTGGACTCGGTGGGGACGAAACTGCGCCGCTTGGTGGACATCCTCCAGCACGAAATCGCGGTGCGCGAGCTGGGCAAAAAAATCGCCACCGAAACCGAAGAGACGATGACCAAAGCGCAGCGGGAGTTCTACCTGCGCGAACAGATGAGGGCGATCCAGAAGGAGCTGGGAGAGGGTGAGGACGGCGAGCGCGGAGGGGCTCGAGAATTACGCGAACAGCTCGACCGCGCCAACCTCCCCACCGAAGCCCGGCGGGAAGCCGAGCGCGAGTTGGCCCGACTGGAGCGGACGCCGGCGGCGTCGCCGGAACACGGGATGATCCGCACCTACTTGGAGTGGATGGTCAATCTCCCGTGGAACCGCGTGACCGGCGAGACCATCGACGGAGACCGCGCCCGCAAGGTGCTGGACGAGGACCACCACGACCTCGAAAAGATCAAGGACCGGATCCTCGAATACCTGTCGGTCAGAAAACTGCGCCACGAGCGCGGCTTGGAGAAACCCGAGGAGGTCCCGCACGAGCCGATCCTGTGCTTCATCGGCCCGCCCGGCGTCGGCAAGACGAGCCTCGGACAATCGATCGCCCGCGCGATGGGGAGGCGGTTCGTCCGGATCAGCCTGGGAGGCGTCCACGACGAGGCCGAGATCCGGGGCCATCGGCGGACCTACATCGGCGCGATGCCGGGCCGGATCATCCAGGCCCTGAGGCGGGGAGAAACGGCCGACCCGGTCTTCATGCTGGACGAGGTGGATAAGCTCGGCGTCGGCATCCACGGCGACCCGGCGGCCGCGCTCTTGGAGGTGCTCGACCCGGCGCAGAACATGACGTTCGTCGATACCTATCTCAACGTGGCGTTCGATCTGTCCCGGGTGCTCTTCATCTGCACCGCGAACACCGAAACCACCATCCCGCCGCCGCTGCTTGACCGAATGGAAATCCTCCGGCTGTCGGGCTACACCGAAGAGGAGAAGCTGCAGATCGCGCGGAGGTTTCTCCTGGCGCGTCAGTTGGGCGCTCATGGCCTGCGGGAAGACGAGTTGACGGTGAACGATGCCGCGATCCGCGGCGTGATCCGGGGCTACACGCGCGAGGCCGGCGTGCGCAACCTCGATCGGGCGCTGGCCACCCTCTGCCGCAAGGTGGCGCGCGAGATCGCCGAACACCGCCGCGACCGCGTGGCCGTCGAGGCCGACGTGGTGGAAACATTTCTCGGTCCGCCGAAACACTTTTCGGAAACCGCCGAGCGGATCGACCGGCCGGGGGTCGCGACGGGCCTCGCCTGGACGCCGACCGGCGGGGAGCTGCTCTTCATCGAAGCCGCGGTGTATCCCGGCAAGCAGAACCGATTGATCCTCACCGGATCGCTCGGCGACGTGATGCGGGAGTCGGCCCAAGCCGCGCTCTCGTTCGTGCGATCGCGGGCCGAATCGTTGGGGGTGGATCCCACCGCCTTCGACGACAAGGACGTTCATATCCACGTGCCGTCGGGCGCGATTCCCAAGGACGGACCCTCGGCGGGCGTCACGATGACTACGGCGCTCGCTTCGGCGGTGACCGGCCGACCGGTCCGCGCCGATCTGGCGATGACCGGTGAGATCACGCTCCGCGGAAAGATTTTGCCGGTGGGTGGGATCAAGGAGAAGGTGTTGGCCGCGCACCGAGCCGGCATCCATACGATTATCCTGCCGAAGGGCAACGTCCGCGACCTCGACGAGATTCCGGAGTCGCTGCGCCGCGAGCTGGAGTTCGTGCCGGTGGATACGATGGCCGAGGTCATCCAGCGGGCGCTGGAGCCCGCGCGGATGACGGTGTAGTTGTCGAGCCACGTAAAGCGCCACCGCGCTGTCCTTCCTGCTGCTCCACGCCAGCCAGGCTCTCGGTTTGCTTACGAGCATCTAACGGTCGCGTCAATTATAGAGTCGAAGCCACAACGGGCTGTGGATAGTCGAACGACGATCTACCTCTGAAAGGCTAGTAAGACGCCTTAATTTCTATCTGCTTAAATTCATGATAGAAATACGTGCTTAACAAATAGGCAACCCGCTGATTCTCGCGCCAATCACGCCTGATCAGGCAAAATCCGTAGGGTTATGCCCAACTTATCCACAGAAAATGTGGACGGTGTCCATAACATTTCTACGCCATCATGGATATTGACGATGAATTCTTAGGTTTGTTACAGTACGTATTTTCCCCCAATGAGGAACCAATTTTGCCGCACAACGACCAAGTCATCCGGCCCCGCCACCCAGACGTGATGGGCGACTGAAGACCACGATGCCCTTACTTCGCCTCGACAACGTTTCACTGGCGTATGGCCCTCGCCCCCTCCTGGAGGAGGTGCAGCTGGAGATCGACGCCGGAGAGCGGGTCTGCCTGGTGGGACGCAACGGCGAAGGCAAGTCCTCGTTACTGCGCATCCTGGGCGGCGAGGTCGTGCCGGATGACGGCACGGTCTGGATGCGACCCGGTACGCGGATCGCCCATCTGGCGCAGGACGTGGCGCAAGACAGCGGCGAGTCCGTGTTCGACGTGGTGGCAGGCGGGCTGCCGGAGGTGGGCCGGTTGCTCTCCGACTACCATCACACCGCCGCGGAGCTGGCGCACACGCAGACCGACGCCGGCGTGCAACGCCTCTCGAACCTCCAGCACGAACTGGAGGCGCGCAAGGGGTGGGAGCTGGAGCAGCGCGTGCAAGACGTGCTGGCGCGCATGGACCTGGACGGGGAGGCCGCGATACAGACCCTCTCGGGCGGCCGTCGTCGACGCGCGATGCTCGCGCGCGCGCTGGTGTGCGAGCCGGACGTATTGCTGCTGGACGAGC
>JACQCD010000050.1 GCA_016201825.1 Nitrospirota bacterium
AGCTGCCGGAGGGCGTGGAGATGGTGATGCCGGGGGACAACGTGCGGATGGAAGTGGACCTGATCATGCCGATCGCGATGGAAGAAGGGCTGCGGTTTGCGATCCGGGAAGGCGGCCGCACCGTCGGCGCCGGCGTCATCACCGGCGTCATCGCGTAAGGCAAGGGAGAGACGGTGGTTGTCGCGAATCAAAAAATACGAATTCGTCTCAAGGCGTACGATTATCGCGTGCTCGACCAGTCCGTGGTCGAGATCGTGGAAACCGCCAAGCGAACGGGAGCCAAGATCTTGGGGCCGGTGCCGTTGCCGACCAAGATCAACAAGTTCACCGTGCTCCGCTCGCCGCACGTGGATAAAAAATCGCGAGAGCAGTTTGAGATCCGAACCCACAAGCGGCTGATCGACATTCTTGAGCCGTCTCCGGACACGGTCGACGCGCTCATGAAGCTGAACTTGGCGGCCGGCGTGCACGTGGAGATCAAGCTGTGATCGCCGGACTTCTCGGGCGTAAGCTCGGCATGACGCAGGTCTTCGGTGAACAGGGGAAGCTGATCCCGGTAACGGTCGTCGAGGCCGGGCCGTGTCGGGTCGTGCAGGTCAAGTCGGAAAAAACGGACGGCTACCTCGCGGTCCAACTGTCCTTCGGGCCGAAAAAAGAGCAGCGCGTGAACCAACCCCTGAAGGGCCATTTTAAAAAGGCGAACGTGCCCCCCGCCTACCACTTGCGCGAGTTCGCGACGGACGGCGAGGGCGTGGAACTTGGGCAGGTCGTCACTGCCGAGGCCTTCCGAAAAGGGGAGTGGGTGTCCGTCACCGGGACTTCCAAGGGAAAAGGGTTCGCGGGGGTGATGAAGCGCCACCATTTTAAGGGTGGACCGGCGACCCACGGGTCGATGTTCCATCGGCAGCCCGGATCGATCGGGGCCAGCTCGTTCCCATCCCGGGTGTTTAAAGGGAAGCGCCTGCCCGGACACATGGGCGCCGCGCGGGTGACCGTCCAGGGCGTCCAGGTGGTCGATGTTCAGCAGGACGAAAATCTCTTGTTCCTGCGGGGTGCGATCCCGGGCCCGACCGGCTGTATCGTGGAAATCCGGCGGGCGCGGCCGGCTGGAGGCGCCTCATGACGGCCGCGCCGAAAAAAGGAAGCAAGGCCCCCGCGGTCTCCGCCGGTCGGACGGCGAAGCCGAAGGCTCCCCGCGGGGAGAGCAAGGCTCCAGCGGCCTCATCCCGTCGCGCGGTGAAGCCGGCGGCGGCTCGCCCGCCGCGCAAGGCCGCATCTGCGCCCCCGTCCAAGCGCGCGGCGAAGCCCGCTGCGCCGCGCCGTGCGCCACGCGAGGCCGTGAAGACGGAAGCCGCCGCGCAAACGCCCCGCCCGAAGGCGGAAGCGGTTGTGGTGGTTTCGGGTTCGAGGGTGGTCGACGTCCTCAATATGAAGAAGCAGAAGGTCGGGCAAATCGAGCTGACGGGTCGGATGTTTTCGACCTCCCCCAATGCGGTCTTGATCCACGAGGCGGTGGTGATGCAGCAGGCGGCGATGCGCCAAGGGACGGCCGCCACGAAGGGGCGTGGTGAGGTCAGCGGGTCGGGGCGCAAGCCGTGGAAGCAGAAGGGAACGGGACGGGCGCGCGCCGGATCGATTCGCTCTCCGTTGTGGCGAGGGGGCGGAGTCACCTTCGGTCCCACGCCGCGCGGGTATGGCTACGCGTTTCCACGGAAGAAGGGCCGGGCCGCGCTGGCGGGCGCGCTGAGCGCGAAACTGGCCCAGGGCGAGCTCGTGGTGCTGGACGAGTTGTCCCTGGCCGAGGCCAAGACCAAGGCGATGGTCGGCGTGCTGAATACCTTGGGGCTGGAAGGGTCGGTGTTGATCGTGAACCGAGATGAGAGCGGCAAATTGACCAGGGCCAGCAACAACCTTCGCGGGGTGACGGTGATCGATGTGCCGGGGCTGAACGTGTACGATGTGTTGGCGCACCGTCATGTCGTCCTGGTTCAATCGGATCTGAAGCGGCTCGGGGAGGTGTGGGCGTGAAGTCAACAACGCGGCTTGATCCTCACGATGTGTTGATCGCGCCGCTGGTGACCGAGAAGAGCACGATGCTGCGAGAGAAGCACAACCAGATCGCGTTCATCGTGTCGCGGCGGGCGAATAAGTCCGAGGTGAAGAAAGCCGTCGAAGAGGCGTTGAAGGTGAAGGTGGAGTCCGTGAACATCCTCAATATCGCGGGGAAGACCAAACGCCTGGGCCGATTCTCCGGGACCCGGCCATCGTGGAAAAAAGGGATCGTCACGCTCAAGGCGGGTGAGAAGATCGACTTGTTCGAGGGAAGCTGATCCATGCCTGTGAAACAATATAAACCGACGTCTCCCGGCCGCCGGGCGATGACGTGCTCCACCTTCGAGGAGCTGACGAAGCATCGGCCCGAGAAGTCGCTGGTGACGTCCGGCCCCTCGTCCGGCGGGAGGAATAATAAAGGCAAAATGACGGTCCGCCACCGCGGTGGCGGGCACAAGCGCGCGTACCGGCTGGTCGATTTCCGGCGCGAGAAGTGGGATATCCCGGCGACGGTGGCGGCGATCGAATACGATCCCAATCGGTCGGCCCGCATCGCGCTGCTGCACTATCACGATGGGGAGAAACGGTATATTCTCGCGCCCCTCGGATTGACGGTGGGGGAGACCGTGATGTCGGGGCCGAACGCCGAGATCAAGACCGGCAACGCGCTTCCGCTGGCGAAGATTACGGTGGGCACCCAGATCCACAACATCGAGATGAAGCCCGGCAAGGGGGGCCAGATCGCGCGGAGTGCCGGGACCGTCGCCCAGCTCATGGCGAGGGACGAGGACTATGCCCAGGTCCGCCTAGGCTCTGGGGAAGTGCGGTTCATCGCCTCCTCGTGCATGGCGACGGTTGGCCAAGTCGGCAATCTCGATCACGAAAACGTCTCGATCGGGAAAGCGGGGCGCACGCGATGGATGGGGCGTCGACCGAAGGTGCGCGGCGTCGCGATGAATCCGGTCGACCATCCCCACGGGGGAGGCGAGGGCAAAGCGGGCCAGGGGAATCCCCACCCGGTTTCGCCGTGGGGCCAGTTGGCCAAGGGGTATAAGACCCGTCGCCGCAAGGACACCGATCGCTTCATCGTGAAGCGAAGGAAATAGGAGTTCGTATGCCTCGATCGGTTAAAAAAGGTCCATTCGTCGATCAGAGCCTCGCGGCCAAGATCGAGAAGATGAATCAGAGTCGGGACAAGAAGATCATCAAAACGTGGTCGCGTCGGTCGACGATCACCCCCGATATGTTAGGGCACACGTTTGCGGTCCATAACGGCCGGAAGTTTATTCCGGTCTACGTGACCGAGAATCTCGTCGGCCACAAGCTTGGCGAGTTCTCGCCCACGAGGCTGTTTAAGGGGCACGGGTCGGCGAAGACCGAGAAATCCACCGCGCTCAAATAGGCGCGGGGTAACGGGGGAACCAGAGCAGATGGCTGAAGCGAAAGCAGTCCTAAAATTCGTGCGGATCTCGCCCCGCAAGGCCCGAAATGTGGTGGATCTGATTCGGGGCAAGAAGGCGGGTGAGGCGATTTCCACGCTCAAGTTCACTGCCCGCGGGGCCGCGCGCGTCATCGAGAAGGTGCTTCGATCGGCGATCGCGAACGCGGAAGATCGGAACATCGGTGACGTGGACGAGTTGCTGGTGAGCCGCGCCTTCGTCGATCAGGGGCCGACCTTGAAGCGGATCCAACCCGCACCGCAGGGCCGCGCGCACGCGATCCACAAGCGCATGAGTCACATTACCGTGGTGGTCAGCCCGGCGACGCGGCGGGCGGGAGGCAAATAGATGGGGCATAAGGTTCATCCAATCGGGTTTCGCCTCGGGTACATCAAGCCGTGGAATTCTCGGTGGTTCGCCGAGAAGGACTACGCCTTGCTGCTCCACGAAGATATCAAGGTCCGAAAGATCGTGAAGGCGAAGCTCTATCACGCCGGGATTGCTCGGATCGAGATCGAGCGGTCGGGCAACCAACTGCGAATCAATCTCCACACCTCTCGTCCCGGCATCATCATCGGGCGAAAGGGGGCGGAGGTCGATAAGCTCAAGGTGGAGATCGAGGCGCTTACCAAGCGACAGGTGGTGATCAACATCAAAGAGATCAAGAAACCCGAGGTCGACGCGCAGCTCGTCGCCGAGAATATCGCGCTCCAGCTCGAGAAACGGATCGCATTTCGCCGGGCGATGAAGAAAGCGGTGGTCTCCGCGCTCCGCCTGGGGGCGAAGGGGATCAAGGTCAACTGCGCCGGCCGGCTTGGCGGGGCCGAAATCGCGCGGACGGAGTGGTATCGCGAAGGCCGGGTGCCGCTCCACACGATGCGCGCGGATATCGACTATGGGTTGGCGGAAGCCAAGACGACCTACGGCCAGATCGGCGTGAAGGTGTGGATCTATCGGGGCGAGGTGCAGCCCGGCGCCGCATTGGCGAAGCCGGAAGAGCGGGGAGGGCGGTCCCATGCTTAGCCCTAAGAAAGTCAAACACCGCAAAATGCACAAGGGCCGGATGAACGGCAAAGCCTACCGCGGCGCCGAACTCGCCTTCGGGGATTTCGGGCTCAAAGCCATGGAGCCTGGCTGGGTCACTGCGCGCCAGATCGAGGCCGCGCGAATCGCGATGACCCGCTACGTCAAACGCGGCGGGCGCATTTGGATTCGAATCTTTCCGGACAAGCCGATCACCCGCAAGCCGGCCGAAACTCGGATGGGGAAGGGCAAGGGCAACCCCGAGTTTTGGGTCTGCGTGGTCAAGCCGGGGCGGATCCTGTACGAGATGGAAGGGGTGACGCCCGACGTGGCGAAGGCCGCATTCCGACTCGCGGCCTATAAATTGGCGATTGCCACGAAGTACATCGAACGGGGAGCGGCGGTCTAAATGGATCCGAAAGATTTGAGGGGATTGACGTCGGCGGAGTTGCTCCAAAAGGAGCGGGACTTAAAAAAGGAATTGTTCCACCTGCGGGTGCTGAGTGCGACGGGCCGGGTGGAGAGTCCCGCGCGGATTAAAACGGTCAGGCGCGATATCGCCCGGGTCAAGACGATTGCCCGCGAATCCGAGCTCGCCGTGGCGAAGAGGGCGTGATGAGCCAAGCCGGGATCGAAAAAACCGCCGAGCGGAAGTCACCCAAGTCGGTCGTGGGACGGGTGGTCAGCAACAAGATGCAAAAGACCGTGGTGGTGGCGGTGCAATGGACCATCACGCACCCCAAATATAAAAAGGTGGTCCGCCGCACGAGCCGGTACATGGCCCACGACGAGCAGGGCTGCGGGCTCGGGGACATGGTCAGGTTGGAGGAGACACGGCCGCTGTCCAAACAGAAACGCTGGCGCGTGACCTCGATCCTGGAACGGACCGGGCGCGATGTGCCGGCGGCGAAGGAGCCCGCGGCGCCATGATTCAGATTTATACCATGCTCGATGTGGCCGATAATTCAGGGGCCAAAAAAGTGATGTGCTTCCATGTCCACGGCGGATCGAAGAAGCGGTACGCGTCGATCGGCGACGTGATCACGGTGACCGTCAAGGAGGCCATTCCACAGGGCAGCGTGAAGAAGGGCGAGGTCGTGAAGGCGGTGGTCGTGCGTACGGCGAAAGAGGTGCGACGCGACGACGGGTCGTACATCAAGTTCGATCGCAACGCGGCCGTGTTAATCAACCCCCAGGGGGAACCGATCGGCACGCGCATCTTCGGCCCGGTGGCGCGCGAGTTGCGGTGGAAAAAATTCATGAAGATCATTTCGCTCGCGCCCGAGGTGCTGTAGGGGTGGTTGCTGGGTGACGCACGCGACGCGTTGGCGGGTCGTTGCGACACGGAAAAGGATAAGGATGCGTTATGGCGGTTGAACCCAGTCCGGTGAAATCCCGCATCAGAAAAGGGGATACGGTCGTGATCCTCAGCGGGAAGGAGCGGGGCAAGCAGGGGAAGGTGCTCCAGGTGATGCCGAGCCTCTCGAAGGTCGTGGTCGAGAAGCTCAATCTCATCAAGCGCCACACCCGCCCCAGCAAATTGAATAAGGGGGGGATCATCGAAAAGGAGGGCCGGTTGGCGCTTTCGAAGGTCATGGTGGTCTGTCCCCATTGCGCGAAACCCTCCCGCCTGACGGTCGCGGTGTTGGAAGGCGGGCGTCGGCTCCGACGGTGCAAGCGCTGCGACGAGATTGTGGATAAGGGATAAGCCATGGCAAAGACGGCGACCACCGATGTGCTTCCGCTCAAGACCCGCTATCAGCAGGAGGTCGTTCCGCTGCTGATGAAGGAATTTACCTACCGCAATCCGATGCAAGTGCCCAGGCTGGAGAAGGTGGTGCTCAACGTCGGGATGGGAGAGGCGACGAGCAACGCCAAGCTGCTGGAGGCGGCGGTCAAAGAAGTGGGCCAGATCACCGGGCAGAAGGCCATGGTGACCAAAGCCCGCAAATCGATCGCGGGTTTCAAGTTGCGCGAGGGGGTCTCGATCGGGTGCAAGGTCACCATGCGCGGCCAGCGGATGTGGGAGTTTCTCGAACGCCTGCTGCACGTCGCCTTGCCCCGCATCCGGGATTTCCGCGGGGTGCTGGGACGGTCGTTCGACGGCCGCGGCAATTACACGCTTGGGGTGAAGGAGCAGTTGATTTTCCCCGAGATCAAGTACGACGAAATCACCGCCATCCACGGGATGGATATCACGATCGTGACGACCGCCGAGACGGATGCGGAAGGCCGGGCCCTGCTGACACACTTGGGCATGCCGTTCCGCAAGTAGTCACGCCGGATTGAGGAGACGAGGAGCCGATGGCACGCACTGCCCTGATCAATAAGTCCAAACAACCGCAGAAATTTCCCGTGCGGCAATACCATCGCTGCGGCGTGTGCGGGCGCGTGCGTGGCTTCATGCGCAAGTTTAAGTTGTGCCGGATCTGTTTTCGCAACTACAGCTTACGGGGCGATATCCCGGGTGTGGTGAAGTCAAGTTGGTGACCGCCGCGAGGCACCGCGCGTCGTCCGATGAGGGCGCGACGCCGCAAGGAGTGAATGCCGAATGAGTATGACCGATCCTGTGGCCGATATGTTGACTCGAATTCGCAACGCCGTGATGCGGCGCCACGAATCGGTGGTCATGCCCGCCTCCCGCCTCAAAGGGGAGATCGCGCGCTTATTGAAGGAAGAGGGGTTTATCCGACAGTATTATAAGCTGGTGACCGACGGCCCCCGCACCTCGTTGAAGATCGAGCTGAAGTATCTCAACGAGGACGAACCCGTCATCGGCGGCCTGACCCGCGTCAGCACGCCGGGTCGTCGGGTCTACGTCGGGTCCGACCGCGTGCCGAAGGTGAAGGGCGGATACGGCGTCGCCATTTTGTCCACCAGTCGCGGGGTGCTGACGGACAAACAGTCTCGGCAAACGCGCGTCGGCGGCGAAGTGCTCTGTTATGTGTGGTAGGGACGAAGAGAAGCTCATCGCTCATCGCTCATCGCTCGCAGCTGACAGGAACTTCTTGGGTTTCCTGTGAGCTGAGCGCCGTGAACTGATTGCCGGAGTCACTATGTCACGAGTCGGTCGTAAGGAATTGCCCATTCCCAAGGGTGTCGACGTGAAGGTCGCCGATGGGGTGGTGCGGGTGAAGGGGCCGAAGGGGGAACTCTCCAAGGCGATTCATCCCGATGTCTCGGTGAGCCTGGATAACGGGCAGGTGCGCGTTGCGCGGCGGTCGGATGAGAAATTTCATCGGTCGCTCCACGGGACGTTGCGGAACGAGATCCAGAATATGCTGGTCGGCGTCACCCAAGGGTACGCGCGGGTGCTCGAAATTATAGGCGTGGGGTATAAGGCGCAACTCCAAGGGCGGAGCCTCCTCCTCAACCTGGGGTACACCCACCAAATCGATTTCCCCCTCCCGACGGGGGTCGATGCGGCGGTTGAGAAGCAGACAATCGTCACCATCCGAGGGGTCGATAAGTACCTGGTCGGACAGACCGCAGCAAAGATCCGGGCGATGCGGAAGCCCGAACCGTACAAGGGGAAGGGCGTCAAGTACGCGGGCGAGCACATCATCCGGAAGGAAGGCAAGACCGGTAAGTGAAGACGCCTGTCCATGAACGGCCATCTGCTGCGTTGTCAGTCGGCGTCGCGTCCTCACGTACTAACCAGTACGCTCTGGGCGCAACGCCTCCCTCCGCCTTGCATCTGACCGCTCCTGAACAGGCTTCGAAGGCGGCAAACATAAAACGGAGTGGGGAACGATGAGCTTGAGCGCAAAAGACAAAGTGGAGGCGAGACAGCGGCGTCACCGGCGCGTGAGAAAACGCGTGGTCGGAACGAAGGACCGATTGAGGTTGTCGGTCTTTCGGAGCAATAGTTACCTCTACGCGCAGATCATCGACGACCTGGCGGGCCGGACGATCGTCTCGGCGTCGACGCTCGAGTCCTCGATCAGGGACCGCGTCACAGGCAATACGATCGACGCCGCCAAAGCCTTGGGGACGGCGTTGGCGGAACGGGCGAAGGCCGCTAATGTGACGGCGGTGGTGTTCGACCGGGGCGGGTACCAGTATCACGGCAAGCTCAAGGCGTTGGCGGAAGCCGCCCGGCAAGCAGGGCTGAGTTTTTAAGGGAAGGGGGCTGTGTTTGGAACGAATTAATCCCGACGAATTGACACTCAAAGATAAAGTCGTCTACATCAACCGCGTGGCGAAGGTGGTCAAGGGCGGCAAGCGGTTTAGCTTCTCGGCGGTCGTGGTGGTCGGAGACGGCCAGGGCTACGTTGCGGTAGGGAAAGGGAAGGCGGCCGAGGTGCCGGAAGCCATCCGCAAAGCGGTCGAGCACGCGAAGAAGAGCCTGGTGAAAGTGCCGATCAAGGATGACACGATCCCCTACGAGATCGTCGGACGGTGCGGAGCCGAATGGATCATGATGAAGCCCGCGTCGGAAGGCACCGGGATCAAAGCCGGCGGTGCGGTACGGGCGGTGATGGAAATCTCCGGCATCCGCAACATTCTTTGCAAGTCGTTGGGAAGCGGCAATCACTATAACGTCGTCAAAGCCACGCTGAACGGGCTGACGTCGATTCGCGATCCCGAGCTCTTGGCCCGGATGCGGCGGACGGAGCCGGCCGAGGTGGGAGCATGACGACGGGGCGGCAACTGGCGATCACCCTGGTGCGGAGCGCGATCGGTCGCCCGGGCAAGCATAAGGCGGTGGTGAAGGGATTGGGCTTTCGCAAGCTCAATCAAACCGTGGTGCGTCCCGATACGCCGGCGATTCGGGGGATGATCGCCAAGATTCCCCACCTGGTGAAGGTTGAGGAACGCGCATGATCAGACTGGATCAATTGAAGCCCGCGCCGGGCTCGCGGAAAAAAGAAAAGCGGATCGGGCGGGGTATTGGATCGGGCCACGGGAAGACGTCGACCAAGGGACACAAAGGCCAGGCGGCGCGCTCGGGAGGGACCAAGGCTCCCGGGTTCGAAGGCGGGCAGAGTCCGATGATTCGCCGCGTCCCGAAGCGGGGATTCGTGAATATCTTCCGCGTGGAAGCCGTCGTGATCAATCTGGATCGCTTGGCGGCGTTCGATGCGAAAGACCCCGTCACGCCCGAACGGCTGCAGGCGGCCGGGCTGATCAAGTCTGCCGCCATGACGATCAAGGTCTTGGGGCAGGGCGCCCTGTCCGCTCCCTTGAGCATCCGGGCGCACGCCTTCAGCCGCAGCGCGAAAGAAAAAATCGAAGCGGCCGGCGGACAGGCGATCGTGATCGAGGGGTCGAGGTCGCCGCGTGTTTGAACGGCTGCTCGTCAATCTTCAGAACGTCTTTAAAATCCAGGAGCTCCGGACCCGGATTCTGTTTACGATGGGGATGCTGGGCGTGTATCGCGTGGCGGCGCACGTCCCCACTCCCGGGATCAACGGCGAGGAACTGAGCAAGTTTCTCCACCAGCAGGGCGGTGCGCTGATGGGGTTCCTCGACATGTTTTCCGGCGGGGCGCTGGCTAAGGTGACGATCGTCGCGCTGGGTATCATGCCGTACATCTCGGCGTCGATCATCCTCCAGTTGTTGACGGTGGTGGTGCCGACCCTGACCAAGCTGGCCAAGGAAGGGGAGCGGGGGCGTAAAAAAATCATCCAGTACACTCGCTTCGGGACGATCGGGATCGGACTCGTCCAGGCGTTCGGGATCGCGGTGGGCTTGGAGAAGATGAACGGGGGCGTGTTCGTCCAGCATCCCGGGTGGTCGTTTCGCCTGATGACGATGCTCACGATCACCGCGGGCACGGCGTTTCTGATGTGGTTGGGCGAGCAGATCACCGAGCGGGGGATCGGGAACGGGATCTCGTTGATCATCTTTGCCGGAATCGTGGCGAATATTCCGAAAGCGCTGATCAATACGTATAATCTGTGGGAGACGGGCCAGCTCAATTCGATCTTCTTGTTGGCCTTGGCCGTGATGATGGTCGGAGTGACCGCCGCGATCGTCTTTCTGGAAAGCGGACGGCGGAAAATTCCGGTGCAGTACGCCAAGCGGGTGGTGGGGCGGAGGGTGTACGGCGGCCAGAACACGCACATCCCGCTCAAGATCAACACGGCGGGGGTCATTCCGCCGATCTTTGCCTCCTCGCTCATCGCGTTCCCGGCGACCATCGCCGGCTTTATTCAGATCGCCTGGGTGCAGGGGCTGTCGAAGCAACTGGCTCCGGGATCGTTGCTGTACACGATTCTGTACGTCTCGCTCATTATTTTCTTCGCCTTCTTCTATACCGCGGTGGTGCTCAATCCGGTCGATATGGCCGATAACATGAAGAAGTACGGCGGATTCATTCCCGGCGTGCGTCCCGGCCAGAAGACGTCGGACTTTATCTATCGCGTCCTCACGAGGATCACGTTCGCCGGCGCCGTCTACCTCTCGGTCGTCTGCGTGATCCCGGAGTTGCTGATCTATCAGGCGGGCCTGCCGTTCTTCTTCGGGGGGACGTCGCTCTTGATCGTGGTGGGGGTCGGGCTCGATACGGCTCAACAGATCGAAACGCACATGATCACGCGCAACTACGAAGGGTTCATGCGCAAGGGACGGCTGAAAGGTCGGAGCGGTTAGCCGTGCGCGTGGCGTTTGTGGGCCCGCCGGGTGTGGGCAAAGGGACTCAGGCGCAGCGGCTGGCGGAGCGCCGTGGGGTCGTGAAGATCTCCACCGGTGACGTGTTGCGCGAAGCGGTGCGGCAGGGCACCCCGTTGGGCGTGCGCGCCAAGAGTTTCATGGACGCCGGGTCGTTGGTCCCCAACGAGCTGGTGATCGGGATGCTGGAGGAACGACTGAAGGCGGATGATACCAGGCAGGGCTATCTGCTGGACGGGTTCCCTCGGACCATCGCGCAGGCCGAGGCGCTGGGCACGATGCTCGAGGCGCGTGGCGAAGCCCTCGACCGGGTGATTGCCTTCGAAGCCGACCCGGAGGTGATCGTCGATCGCCTGTCGGGACGCCGGGGCTGTCCGCGGTGCGGGAAGGTCTACCACCTGCGGTTCGATCCCTCGAACGCCGGGACGCGGTGCGAGGCGTGCGGCGCGGAGCTGGTGCAGCGCGACGATGATCGGGAGGCGACCGTTCGTCGGCGGCTGGCGGTGTACCAAGAGGAGACCGCACCGCTCTTGACGTATTATCGCAAGCGGGGTCTCTTGGCGCGGATCGATGGATCGGCGCCGATCGACGACGTGGCGGCGAGGCTCGATGAGGTGTTGAGCGTGCCGCGACCGGTATGATCATTTTGAAATCGGCTCAGGAAATCGAATTGATCGCTCAAGCGAGTCGGGTGGTCGCTCTCACGATCGCGTTTCTTCGCGAGCAGGTGAAACCGGGGGTGACCACGGCCGATTTGGACCGATTGGCCGAAGAATTTATTCTTCGAGAAGGCGCGCGCCCCGCGTTCAAGGGGTATCGGGGCTACCCGGCGACGCTCTGTACGTCGGTGAACGAGGAAGTCGTCCACGGGATTCCCTCACCCAAGAAGCGGCTGAGGGAGGGCGACATCATCGGTATCGATGTCGGCGCGATCGTGGAAGGGTACTACGGCGACGCGGCGGTCACGCTCCCGGTGGGGCGGGTGTCGGACGCGGCGGCTCGGCTGATCGAGGTGACCGAAGCGGCGCTGACCGCCGGTTTGGCGCAGGTCAAGGTCGGAAACCGCTTGTCCGATATCTCGCACGCCGTGCAGACGGTGGCGGAAGGCGAAGGGTACTCGGTGGTCACCGACTTTGTCGGGCACGGAATCGGGCGCAATTTGCACGAAGACCCCCAGGTGCCGAACTTCGGCAAGCCGGGCGAGGGGCCGAGACTGAAAGAGGGGTTGGTGTTGGCGATCGAACCGATGGTCAATGTAGGGAAACACGAGGTCGAGGTCTTATCCGACCGCTGGACGGTGGTCACGCGGGATAAGAGCCTCTCGGCGCACTTCGAGCACACCGTCGCGCTGACGTCCGACGGCCCGAAGGTGCTCACCCGCGCCGCCTAAGGACGAGCCCATGCCAAAAGACGACGCCATCGAAGTGCAGGGGACCATCGTCGAGCCATTGCCCAACGCGATGTTCCGGGTCGCCTTGGAAAACGGCCATCGCATCCTCGCGCACATTTCGGGTAAGATGCGGATGCACTATATCAAGATCCTCCCTGGGGACAAGGTCACGGTGGAGCTGTCGCCGTACGACCTGACGCGAGGACGGATCACCTACCGGTTCAGCAAGTAGAGGACATCGTCATGAAGGTCCGATCGTCGATTAAAGCGATTTGTGCGAAGTGCAAAATCATCAAGCGTCGCGGCGTGATCCGGGTCATCTGTGATAACCCCCGGCACAAGCAGCGGCAGGGCTAGCAGAGGAGACAGGCAGTGGCGCGGATTGCAGGGATTGATCTTCCCCGAGACAAGCGAATCGACATCGGCCTGACCGCGATCTACGGGATCGGCCGGACGGCGGCGCTCACCATCGTCCGGAAGGCCCAGGTGGACCCGGCGACGAAGGTCAAGGCGCTCCAGGAAGCCGAGGTGGTCAGGCTTCGCGAGATCATTGACCGCGACTGTAAGGTGGAAGGCGATCTTCGCCGCGAGGTGGCGATGAACATCAAGCGGTTGATGGATATCGGCTCCTACCGTGGTTTGCGGCATCGGCGAGGGTTGCCGGTTCGCGGCCAACGCACGCACACCAACGCCAAGACCCGCAAGGGCCCGAATCGCCGCTCCATCGGCGCTAAGAAGAAAGAGAAATAAGTATGGTGAATAAAAAAGTCGGGAAGAAGAAAGAACGCAAGCACGTCCAGACGGGGGTCGCCCACGTCCTGGCCTCGTTCAACAACACGGTCGTGACCTTGACCGATCTGGCGGGGAACGTCGTGGTCTGGGCCAGCGCGGGGAACCAGGGTTTTAAGGGGTCGCGCAAGAGCACGCCCTTTGCGGCGCAGCGGGCGGCGGAATCCGCCGCCAAAAATGCGATGGAGAACGGGATGCGGCAGGTCGACGTCTACGTCAAGGGGCCGGGCTCGGGGCGCGAGTCGGCGATTCGAGCGTTGCAGGCCGCGGGATTGAAGATCAATCTGATCCGCGACGTGACGCCGATCCCCCACAACGGGTGTCGGCCGCCGAAGCGTCGCAGAGTCTGACGTGTAGGGGCGGGGCGATGCCTCGCCCGAACGTTTCTCTCTCCCCTGTGTAGGGGGAGAGGAAGGAATAAAAGGAGAGTAGAGTGGGACGGTATCTAGGGCCGGTGTGCCGGCTGTGTCGCCGAGAAGGCACGAAGTTATTCTTGAAGGGGACGCGGTGCTACGGCGAAAAGTGCGCCATCGACCGGAGGAGCTATCCTCCCGGGCAGCATGGCCAGGGCCGGATGCGGACTTCGGAATACAGCCTCCAGCTTCGTGAGAAGCAGAAACTCAAGCGCATATACGGCTTGTTGGAGCGCCAATTCCGAGGGTACTTTATGCGGGCCGAGCGGATGAAGGGGATCACCGGCGAGAACTTGCTCGCCCTGCTCGAGCGGCGGCTCGACAACGTCGTCTACCGGATCGGCTTCGCGTCCTCCCGCCGGGAAGCGCGGCAATTGGTTGGGCACGGCCATCTCTTGGTCGACGGGAAAAAAGTGAACATCCCGTCGTATCTGGTCGTGGTGGGCCAGACCGTGTCGATCCCGGAGAAGTCTCAGACGGTGTTGCCCATCCAGAAGGCGCTGGAAGGCGTGGACGGCCGCGGCGTGCCGGCGTGGTTGGAGCTGGACAAGACGCGGTTTGCCGGGCGGGTGAAGGAGCTGCCGACCAAGGAAGACATCGCCCTGCCGGTGAATGAGCAACTCGTGGTCGAGTTGTACTCGCGGTAACAAGGCCTGTTCGTTTCGTTGCGACGCGACTGGTTGCGTCGCTTTAGCTGGGAGACATCGATGATCATTAAAACAAGCGATTTTCAGGCTCCGCGGAAGCTCGAGTGCGACAAGGAAAGCCTGACCGACACGTACGGTAAATTCACGGCCGAGCCCTTCGAGCGAGGTTTCGGCACGACGGTCGGGAACGCGCTGCGGCGGGTGCTGTTGTCGTCGATCGTGGGCGCCGCGGTGACCTCGATTAAGTTCGAGGGGGTGCTGCACGAGTTCTCCACGATCCCCGGCGTGAAGGAAGACATGACCGACGTGGTGCTGAACCTCAAGCGGCTTCGTGTCAAGCTCCACGGAGACAAGCCCAAGGTCGTCAGCATTGATAAGCGGGGCCCCGGCGAGTTGACGGGTGAAGACATTGTCCACGACGCGGACGTCGAGATCCTCACCCCGGACATCCACATCGCCACGCTCGACAAAGATGCCCATGTCCGCGCGGAGTTGACGATCAAGCTGGGCCGCGGCTACGTGCCCGCGGACCGCAACAAAGAAGAGGGCATGTCGATCGGCACGATCCCGATCGATGCCATCTTCCCCCCGGTGAAGAGAGTGAATTTTGCCGTGGAGCCCGCGCGGGTCGGCCGGATCACCGACTACGACCGTCTGGTGATGGAGGTCTGGACCGACGGGAGCATCACGCCCGAGGATGCGCTCGGCCACGCCTCCAAGATCATCAAAGATCACATGTCGATCTTCATCAACTTCGATGAAGGTGATGCGGTGGCGGTCCCGGCGACCGAAGAGCAGCGGCGAGACTTAAACCGCAATCTCTTCCGGAGCGTCAACGAGCTCGAGCTCTCGGTGCGCGCGGCCAACTGCCTGAAGAACGCGAATATCAAGACGATCGCGGACCTGGTGCAAAAAACCGAGCACGAGATGCTCAAGACCAAGAACTTCGGCCGGAAATCCTTGAACGAGATCAAAGAGCTCCTGCACGAGATGGGGTTGTCGCTGGGCATGTCCATCAAGGACATCATGCCGCCCGAGGGCGCGGAGGCCGAGGCCAAGCGCGAAGAGGGAGTCGTCTAAATGCGTCATCGCATGGCAGGTCGCCCGCTGGGGCGCAACTCAAGCCACCGTCGCGCGCTCTTCCGCGCGCTGGTCACCTCCTTGTTCGAGCACGAACGCATCGAGACGACGGTTCCGAAAGCCAAGGAGGCCCGGAGCTTCGCCGAGAAGATGATCACGCTGGCCAAGCAGGGCGATCTGCCGGCTCGGCGCCGTGCCCTGGCCTTCATCCGCAAGGAGTCGGTCGTCAAGTCCCTGTTCTCGGACATCGGCCCCCGGTTCGCCAATCGCAACGGCGGCTACACGCGCTGCCTGCGCACCCGCCGCCGCACGGGCGACGGCGCCGAGATGGCGATCCTCGAACTGACCGAGCTGAAGGCACAAGTCGTGACCAAGGCCGAACCCGAGAAGGGCAAGCCGGCGAAAAAGGCGAAGCCTGAAGCGGCGAAGGCCAAAGCGGGATAGAGAGTATCGCATAAGAGATTCAACGATGGCGCGGCCCCAGGCCGCGCCATCGTCGTTTTGAGAAAGAAGATTTAACCAGTAGTGTCCGGTTAAGGATCGAATAGATTCAATTGGTTGCGGTCCTCATCGCCTGTGGAAGTGGAGTCGGTGCCGGGAAAGGCTTGCTGCAAGGGCATCTTCTCGAACAGCGTGACCGAGAGAATCTGTAACAAAGTG
>JACQCD010000051.1 GCA_016201825.1 Nitrospirota bacterium
TACGGTACTCTATATCTTGACGTACCGTACGCCATAGTGGTACCCTGCGCGTATTGGCGATGAGGGAGAATGGGCGATGCGATATTCGGCCACCAAGCTGCGGGCGGACTTGTACCGGGTGCTGGATCGTGTGCTCAAGACTGGTATCCCGGTGGAAGTAGAACGGAAGGCGCGGGTACTGAAAATCGTCCCGGTGGAGCCGGACGATAAGATCGAGAATCTCACCCCCCATCCTGATTATCTCCTGGGCGATGCGGAGTCGATTGTCCACCTCGACTGGTCCGGCGAGTGGCGCCCGTGACGTATCTTGATACCCACGTCGTCGCTTGGCTCTATGGGGGTCGCCTGGACCTCCTGACGGATCCGGTCCGGCGCGTGCTGCGGGACGACGAGCTGGTGATTTCGCCGATGGTGCGGCTCGAACTGCAGTACCTCTATGAGATCGGACGCGTCGCGACCCCGGCCGGGGCCGTGGTGGCGGAGCTGGCCCGGGCGATCGGCTTGACGCTCTGCACTCAGTCTTTTGCCACCGTGATCGAACGCGCGGAGGCCCAGGCATGGACGCGCGATCCGTTTGACCGAATCATTGTGGCGCAGGCGGCGCTCCGACGGAGCCGGTTAGTGACCAAGGACGAGACGATCCGGGCACAGTACCGACACGCTGTCTGGTCGTAAGAGCAGGGAAACGGGACGGATCTCTTTCCCTGCGCAAAGAGCGCCCCCTGGATACCATTGGGTGACGCCCCCCCCCGGCACCGGGGACGACCGGGTATACCGCCCCGACGCACATTCATGGCCACCTCGATCCGTGACCCGAGGCGGTTTCGGTCATCCCCGATTCGGAACCGGAATGACCCGATTTGCGGCTGCGTCAGCCATTCCGCGTGCCTCAGTGGATCCATCGCGTATCGGAGGAGAGCCTTTCCGATGCGTTCTTTGATTTTCGGATCCAGTCGCCGAATATCTTCGACCACCCGGTCGGAATTTACACAGGTGGAATTTATACAGGTCTTTGGCGGTGGGTGCTTCGCGAACCGCCTTCCTACCCGAGAAGCTGCCACGGCACGGCCACGATCTTCTCCCCCAGACGCTTGACCTCTTGCCCCGCGTGGATGAGCAGCCCACCGACGGCTTCGGGATAGTCCTCGCAGAACGCCCGCAACCCCTCGGCGTCGGCATAGTGATGAGTCGCGGAGAGTTTGACCTCGACGGCCAGCAGCTTTCGTCCCTGCTCGATGACGAAATCCACCTCTTTGCCCGTGGTCGTGCGCCAATAGAACAGGCGCGGCCTCGGGAGCCACGTCTGCACGACACCTTGAAGATGGAGAAAGACCAAGGTTTCGAAGATCCCGCCGACCTCCCGCGAGGCCGCCAACTCGCCCGCCTGGTGGTGGCCGGCCAGGTAGGAAGCCAGGCCGGGATCCGCCCAATACAGCTTGGGCGTCTTGATGAGTCGCTTCGTCCGGTTCCTCGCCAACGCCGGCACGCGGACCGCCAGGTGGGAGGCTTCCAGCAGGTTGAGGTACCGGTGCACCGTCGGCTGGCTGATGCCGGTATCGCGCGAGACCTCGGTCTGGTTGAGCATCTGGCCGCTGCGGAGCGCCCACGCCTCCATCACGCGCCGGAAATCAGAGAGCGAGTCGATCTGTGACAGACTCCGCAGGTCGCGCTCCAGATACGTCGCCACGTACCCCTCCCACCAACGGAGAACGGCCTCGGGGCCGGAGAGGGTTGCCAGGGCCGGCATGAATCCTCGCAGCATGTGAGACGCCGGTGACTCGCCGACGTCGATCGTCCGCTCAGCCGGGAGCGTCCCGCGAAACGCCGCCAGCAGGAGATCGGCTCCGAGACGGCCGCGGAGCTCGCCCAGCGTCATCGGAAACAGCGTGAAATACACCGCGCGGCCGGCAAGCGTTTCACTGACGTTCTGCATCAGCAGCAGGTTCGCTGAACCGGACAGGACAAACCGCACGGCCTGGCGCCGCCGATCCACCGCCTGTTTCACGGCCGACAACAGCGACGGCGACTTCTGAACCTCGTCCAGCACCACGCGGTCGACGCCAGCCCACAAGGCGGCCGGGTCTTGCCCGGCCTGGCGGAGGACGTCGAAGTCGTCCAGAGTGACGTACCGCCACGTCGAAAACGGCTTTTCGTGCCGCAGCAGCGTGCTCTTGCCGACCTGGCGCGCCCCGGTCAGAATCACGACCGGGTGATCCTGGACCGCCTGCCGCAGCAGCACGGCAAGGCGGCGTGGCCGGTAATGTAATTCGTAATCTGAATGATTATCATTCACAGATCGAATAATAGGACATACGGCCTCGTCCAGTCAATCACGCAGGATCGGATGTCATCGAACTCTGGAAGAAATGGGATGCGCCGTTGAAGCTTCCTGCAGCAAGCTGCAGGGACTGCGACGTATGCAGCGCGCAGCAATGCGCTCGCAATGCACTCGTCGCACTCGTTTGACATCGTTCGCAATCGGCTGCTAGCATGCGGCCCGTGAGCGATGAAAGGCGCAAACTGGGGTTCCTGCTCTCCACCGGCCCCGAGCATCCTAACCTGGACACCGTCACCCGCCTCTCGGACACCGCGCTACGGAAGGGGCACGACGTGTATCTGTATCTGATCGATGAGGGAACTCGTTGCCTCGACACGCCCCAGGTCGCGCAACTCCCCAAACGCGGCGCCAAGCTGTTCGTCTGCGCATTCGGGGCGCAGAAGATGGGCGTGCCGATCGATTCGCGCGCGACGTTTTGCGGCCTCGTCGTCCTGTCCGATATCGTGAGCGGCTGCGACCGCTTCCTCGCGTTCAACTGATGCCCGCCCGCCACATCCTCGTGCTCGTGACCGGCGATCCGATGAAGAGCGCCCGCCCCGGCGAAGCCATTCGGATGGCGTTGGGCCTTGGCAGCGGCACGCACACGGTGTCGGTCGTGTTGCGCGGCCCCGCGGTGGCGCTCTTATTTCCCGAAGCCGAGGAGTCGGCGTGCGCGGACGAGGTCGAGAAGTATCTGCCGTCGCTGGCCGAGGCCCTCGATCCGGGATTCTATGTCGAGCGATCCGCCCTGCAGGGGCGAGACCCCGGGGACAGCGAGTTTCGCATCGTGCCCGTCGAGCCGCCGGACATCGCGAAATTAGTGGCCCGAGCCGACCGGTTCGTGATCTTCTAGGAGCCCGTCCATGAACGGCCATCTGCAGCGTTGTCAGTCGGCCTTGCGTGCTCACGTACGAGCCAGTACGTTCCGCGCGCAAGGCCTCCTTCCGCCTTGCATCTGGCCATCCCTGAACAGGCTCCACAACCCCAATACTCGGACAGGTTCCTAGAGTCCTCGTGGCCAAGATCCTTCATCTGGTCAAATCCGATGCAGGCAACCACCCGTGGGATCTCCTGTCCCAGCAGGCGTCGGCCAACGCCGAGGCGTCGGTGGTGCTGATCCAGGACGCGATCGCGGCTCATCCCAACTCCCCGTTTCCGACGTTCGCCCTCGCGCACGATGCCGCGCAGCACGGGGTCCAGCCGTTCTACCCGCTGATCGACGACGAGACGCTGCTGACGATGATCTTGGACGCTGAGACTATCGTGGTGTGGTGAGGCGGGCCGTCAGCCGCACGATGCGGCCGGCGAGACAGGCGGCCCCTCGAATCGATAGCGAATCGACGGCGTCTTGACGACGTAGGGCGGCACGGATCGTGTGTGGAAGCGCGCCTCGACCAAGACCGGCAGGCGTCGCTCGACGGTGGGACGCACGCGCACCCCGCAGCCGTTGACCAGCGCCAGCACGGCTTCCGGCCGGTTGACGAAAAACACAAACTCCCCGGCGCCCACATCCAACAGCACCGCCTCGCCATGGGTGACGGCGCCCTGCGCGACCGCGTAGGGGTCGCCTTTGGCCGACGGCCCGACCGCCAGCAAGACCCCGGCGCGGATCGGCGTCGTCGAGCCGCGCGTTGCGCGGAAGACGAAGACCAACGCGATCCCCGAGAGCAAACCGAGCACCACGAACAAGACCAAGCGACGTATCCCGCGGCCGACCATCACGCGGTAGGTGTAAACGAAAGCGCACTCCGTGTCCAGAGCAATCTTGGGCGGCCGCACAGCCGCAACAGTCTGTCACGTCCGAGACGCCACCGGTTGCCCCCCTGTGCGTCGTTGTGCTATGTAGGTGGAGGATGGGCTCGTCCCCGGATCGAGGAGCTGCGCGCATGACCGACGCCGAACCGGCGCCCGAGCGTCTCTACCGACACACCGTTCCGGTCCGCCTCGCCCACTGGATCAACGTGGCGTGTCTATCGATCCTGGTGATGAGCGGCCTTCAGATCTTCAACGCGCACCCCGCGCTCTACTGGGGAGAGCGATCCGATCCCGACCGGACGCTCCTCTCAATCGAAGCGGTCGGATCCGACGACGCCACGCCGGTCGGGCTGACCACCGTGTTCGGGCGCACGTTCGACACCACCGGCGTCCTCGGCGTGTCGACCGACTCCGCGGGACGCATCCATTCCCGGGGCTTCCCGTCGTGGGTCACCCTCCCCGGTCCCCAATGGCTCGCGATGGGGCGGCGGTGGCATTTCTTCGCGGCGTGGATCTTCGTGGTCAATGGGACGCTGTTTGCAACCTACAGCCTGGCCGGTCGTCATCTGTGGCGCGACCTGCTGCCGTCGTGGCGCGAGTTGCGCGGCCTCGGCAAATCGGTCGTCGATCATCTGAGGTTTCGGCATCCGACCGGTGACGCGGCGGGCCGGTACAACGGCCCGCAGAAACTCGCCTACCTCGGCGTGATCTTCGGACTCGGACCGTTGATCGTATGGACGGGTCTGGCGATGTCGCCTCGGATGGACGCGGCCTTCCCGTGGCTGAGCGACGTCTGGGGCGGACGCCAGTCCGCGCGCACGGTCCACTTCACGGCGTGTGTCCTGTTCATCGGCTACGTGGCGGTCCACGTCGTCATGGTGGCGGCGACCGGTCTGTGGAACAACCTTCGATCCATGGTCAGCGGGTGGTACCGCCTTCCCCCTCCCGACCCCGGAGGGACGCGATGATCGACCGACGCCGACTGCTGATCCAAGGACTCGCCGCCGTCGGCCTGGGCGTCCTCGCCGGCTGCGACGCGCTGTCGGGAGACGCGCGCGTCGTCCGTCTGCTGGAGCGCGCTGAGCAAGCCAGCCGACGGGCACAACGGTTTCTTTCGTCCCGCACGGCGATGGCGAAAGAGTTCACCGCCGCCGATCTGTCGTCCATCTTTCCCGCCAACGGAACCGTGAATCCGGTCAATCCCGCCTACAAGGCGTTGGCCGAGCGGGGATTTGCCGACTGGGCACTCAAGGTGGGCGGCCTCGTCGAGCGGCCGCGGTCGTTCTCGCTCGCGGACCTGCGGCGTCTGCCGGCGCGCACGCAGATCACGCGCCACGATTGCGTGGAGGGATGGAGCGCGATCGGCCAATGGATGGGCCCTCAGCTCAGCACGGTCTTGGGCGTCGTCCGGCCGCTTCCCCGCGCGCGCTACGTGGTCTTCTTTTGCGCCGATGCCGACGAGGCGGGCGCCACGTACTACGAGAGTCTCGACCTCGAAGAGGCGGTCCACCCCCAGACGATTCTGGCGTACGAGATGAACGGGGGCCCGCTGCCTATCCCGCACGGCGCCCCGCTGCGGTTACGGGTGGAACGCCAGCTCGGCTATAAAATGGCCAAGTACCTGATGCGGATCGAGCTCCGGGACAGCCTGACACTCATCGAAGGGGGACGGGGCGGGTACTGGGAGGATCAGGGGTACGAGTGGTACGCGGGGATCTAACGGAGTCGTTCCCCGGCGCCCGCCGGTGAACACCAGCGGGCGCCGGGAGAACTACCGGACAACACAAACGAGGCTTACTTCTTCATTGTCCCCATTGGTTCATCCTTCTTCATACCACCGGCCGCCTTCGTCTCTTTGATCCAGTTCGCGTGACCTTCCTTCGTGACATCCGCGGTCACGTGGGCCCCGACCTTGATCTCGCCTTCCTTCTTGGTGCCTTTCGGATCAACGTGGACCGTCTTCGACGTTCCGTCGGCCAGCTTGACCGTCACCATCTCGCCTTCCACCTTGGTGACTTCACCGGCAACATTCCCCGCGTCGGCCGCAGCAAACGCCGCGCCCGCCCAAATAAAGGAGACCGCCACCACCGCCATAATAAGTTTCTTCATCTCGATTCACCCCCTTTCTCATCCGTGAGTAACGGGCGGTATCCTACTCCGGCGCCTTCCGAAATGCAAGCCGGACTACCCCGCTCGGATGACTGCTACAAGAGACGTAGGGAGAGCCGCCGATATTCATCGGCCGGCACGAGGACGAACGCCTCGGCGTAGCCGTGGCCCCGGAGATGAATCATCGAGCGGTAGGCGTGGAGGCCGAGGATGCAGCGGCCGAAGTCGATCGAGGTCATTTGGCTGGCGAATTGCTCCAGGGCGCGGCGCTTGATGTCGATCACCGAGGTGATATCGACCAGGCAATTGGGCTCGATCGGCGTCCAGACCTCGAATCCACAGCACATCGGCGGGTCGAGATCGCGAGTCACGTTCAGGGCCGACAGGAAAATCCGATTGGTCGTCCGGTGGTCGGGATGGCGGTCGGTCGGGAACGGCAGGTAGACCAGGTCGGGGCGCAGCTCCCTCAACAATTCCTCAACCTGCCGCCGCGTCTGAGGCGACACGACGAGTTCCTGGTCCCGATTGCCCAGAAACCTGAGGTTGCGGACGCCCAAGATCGCCGCGCACCGTCGCGCCTCGTCCGTACGCTCGGCCACCAGACGATCCTCCAAGCGCTCGCGCTCGTCGGGCGGGAGGTCGCGGCCGTTCAAGATTGGATCGCCCTTTCGCCCGTCGGTCAGGTACGCGACCGTGACCGACTCTCCGGCAAGGATGTGTCGGTGCAGGCTCCCCCCGCACCCCAGCGCCTCGTCGTCCATGTGGGGAGCGAGCACCAAAATTCGTGAGCCGGGGGGACGATCCAAGGGCGGAGGGATGATCTGGGTCTCGGTCCAGAGGGATGACGGCGAGCCCAAGGCGTTCGAACGTCCGATCGCGCGCGCCCCAGCCGCGTTGCCTCGCCTGTGTACCTGCCCCATCTCCGCCCCCCCAATTCGAAACGTCTTTTAGTATAGA
Source organism: Nitrospirota bacterium (assembly GCA_016201825.1). Lineage (GTDB taxonomy): Bacteria > Nitrospirota > Nitrospiria > 2-01-FULL-66-17 > 2-01-FULL-66-17 > 2-01-FULL-66-17. The sequence goes on from JACQCD010000051.1 coordinate 7,139, forward strand.
CGACGGCCGTCCGGGTTGCTCCGCCACCTGAGGGGTGGCCTGCGGCGATGGCACTGTGGTAGAGTACGGGTCGGAGGTGAGTTCCTATGGGCGGGACAAACCCGTACATCGAAAAATCGAGCATCACGCTTCCTCAGAAGCCCTATAAGATCACGTTCATCAACAAGGGCAAGACCGTGGACGTCGACCCGACGAAGATTCCATACGGACCGACCGGTCAGCCCGGCAGCATTTTAGACATCGCGCTCGGCGCGGGCGTCGATCTCGAGCACGTGTGCGGTGGCGTGTGCGCGTGCTCGACCTGCCACGTCATCGTGAAGGAGGGGCTCGAGTCGTGTAATGAACCCACCGACGACGAGTTGGATCAGCTCGACGAGGCCCCGGCGGTCACCCTCCAGTCGCGCCTCGGTTGCCAGTGCGTCCCCAACGGGACGACGGATCTGGTGGTCGAAATCCCGGACTGGAACAAGAATCTCGTCAAGGAAGGCCACTGACGTAGGGGCGGGTTTGAAACCCGCCCCTACACCAACACCCCCTTATCCAACCTCCTCGTGACCTCCGCGCGCGCGGCGGCCCTCGGGTCGTGGGTGACCATCACGATGGTCTTGTGAAATTCCGCGTGCAGTCTTCCCAGTAAATCCAAGATCTCCTCGGCGGAATGAGCGTCCAGATCGCCGGTCGGCTCATCGGCGACGATCAGCGTCGGGTCCGTGGCGATCGCGCGGGCGATCGCCACCCGCTGCTCCTGTCCGCCCGACAACTGTCGCGGATAATGGTCGGCGCGATCGGCCAACCCGACGACCTTGAGCGCGGTGAGCGCGTGCCCGCGGCGTTCCCGCTTGGACAGTTTAGTCAGCGTGAGCGGCAGCTCCACGTTCTCGAGCGCGGTCAGCACGGGAATGAGGTGATAGAGCTGAAAGATGAACCCCACGTGAGCCGCCCGCCACGCCGTCAGCTCGCGCTCGCTCAGGGCCGTGATGTCGGTCCCATCCACCACCACCCGTCCGGCGGTGGGGTGGTCGATCCCGGCGATCAAATTCAGCAGCGTCGTCTTGCCCGAGCCCGACGGCCCCATGAGGGCCATGAACGCGCCGCGGGGGATCTGCACGTCGATCCCGTCAAGGACTTTGACCTCGAACCCGCCCCGTTGAAAGGTTTTCTTGACCCCCTCCACCGCAATCAACACACCCATCGCGACTCCCGTGTGAGCCATGACGCCCGTGGCCTCACCCTTTCCCCCCGGGGAGAGGAGCGTGTTTGGCGTCCTTATAGGCTTTCTTGATCATCGTCCGCGTGATCCACTCCTTCGCGTCGACTCCCCGCTCGTCGTAGATCTCCTCGCCGACGATGCGTACCCGCTCGGCGAGCTCGCCGCCCTGCGTTCCCGCCCGCCCCTTCCCCAACAGGAGCGTCATGAATGTTTCGCGCTGCGCCAGCTCCAGCGAGTCATGCAGGCCTTCGAGGTACCGATAATCCTCACGCGTGATGAACATCAGACCCCCTCCAAGCGAGCCGAGCTCGACGCCGACAGATCCACGGCAAGCCCCAGCCGCAGAAAGATGCATCGAAAGACCGCCACCTCCCGCCCCACGCTTTCGCGGACCGCCCGCGTGTAGACCTCGGCTTGCCGTCGATAGCGTTCGGCGGCGGCCGGCGCCTCATGCGGGCCGATATCGTCCGACTTGTAATCCGCCACGTAGAGCCGGCCGTCGCTCTCGTAGATGAGATCGATCACGCCTTCCATGATCGCATCTTTCCACGGCATGATCAATGGGACTTCACGGCCAAGGATGCGCGAGGTTGCGAGATCCCGACACAGGTCGGACGCGAAAAACGGCGCCAGGATCGCGACCACGTCCTTCAACACGCCGTCGCCTTCTTCGGCCGCGCGCGCGACGTACCGTTCAAGCGCCGACGGCCACGACGCGGCATCGGCGGCGTAGTCCCACTGCTGCAGGAATCCGTGCGCGAGCACACCGAGGCGGCACGCCCGATCGGCGTCGCTCGTCGTCCCATCGTCTCTTCCCGATCGAGCGCGCCCCTTCGCCGCCCCGAGGGCCTCGGCGCGATCCTCCCGCGCAAGCTGCGTGGGCGTGAGATACCGCGACACCCGCATCGCGCGATCGAACCCATCCCTCCGCGCCCGCCACCGATCGAACACAGCCCCTTCGGTCGGCGTTGTCTCGTCGACACCGCGAGCCTCAACCGCCGCGGGCACGACCGCCGCGGGCACGACGTGCCAATCCATTCCTTCGCTCATCCCGGCGACCGATTCTCGCCCCGCATCGAGCAACGAGAGGAAACTGGTGCGCGCGGGACGGTCCACCACCGCGCCTGAGACGAGGAGGACGTCCCGCGCCCTCGTCATCGCCACGTACAACAGGCGCTTGTGCTCCTCGATCTCGCGGAGCCGGTGCTGATCCGCGAGGTACAGGCCCTCTAAGGACGCCACCCCTCCGACTCGCACCCCGACCGCGCCGCTCGACCAGTGTCGAAGAATCGGCGGGGTCCCGCGCGTCTGCTGGCCGGTATGCGCGCCCGCCAGCACGACGATGGGAAATTCCAACCCCTTGGCCTTGTGAATGCTCATCACCTTCACGGCTTCGACGTGCTCGTCCGCCAATGGGCTCTCGCCCTCCTCCGTCTCGTCGCGCACCCGGCGTTCCAGGAGTCCGATCACCGCCTTAAATGAACGCGCCCCCTCCGCCGCGAGGGTGTCCACCAGACGTCGGACCTTCTCGATATTCGCCACCGCCTGATCCCCATCGGTCCCGCCCGCCGCCAGGATCTCGATCGGCAGGCGCTCGAAGACCACCGCCACGACCTCGCCGACCGGCCGCGTCGACGCCTCGCGGTGCAGGGCCGAGAGTTCGCGGTACAGCGTCACCGGCACGAACGCCGGGAAATCCGACGATCGCTCGACGACCCGGTAGTCCAGCCACCCCTCGCGCGCCAGGTCGTACAGGTCCCGGTCGGTCACGCCGCCCAGGGCAGAGCGCAGCACGCCGACGAGCGCCGGTCGGTCGTCCGGCGAGTCCACCGCCCGCAGGAGGTTGACCGTGTCGACGACTTCCTGCGTCGCGAAGAAATGTCGCTCGCCTTCCACCACATACGGGATCCTCCGGCGGCGAAGGGCATCCAGCAACACGTGCACCTCGGTGAGCGCCCGCATCAAGATCGCGACGTCCCCCGGGCGCGCCGTGGTCGTCCGCCCCCCACGGTCGGTCACCTCGACCCGTCCCAACACCTCGTCCTTCAGCCATCGCGCAAGGTGCTCGGCCTCCGCGCGTCGGGCGCCCTCCGCGTTCAACGCCCCCGCCGCGGCACGGACGACACGGACCTGGGGCCGAGGGCCGACCCGCCGAGATGTTCCATCGGGATGGATCGGCGCGTAGGCCGCCTGGCGCCCCGGCTGGAACGCGATGAGGCGCGAGCACGCGCCGTTCACGGCGTCCAAGATGCCGGCGTGGCTGCGAAAGTTGGTCGACAGGGTGCACTCGATCCCCCCCTGAGCGAGCACCATCCCGACGACGTCCTGGTAGGCCGCGATGTCGGCGCCCCGAAACCCGTAGATCGACTGCTTGGGGTCGCCCACGATGAAGAGCTTGCCGGGCTCGAGCCGCGCGGTCCGCCAATCCCTCGCGGAGCGGCCTCGCTCCTCGGCGAGGTACACCAGGATCTCGTACTGGATGGGGTCCGTGTCCTGAAACTCGTCGATCAGCAGGGCCCGGAACCGCTGCTTGAGCGCCTCGCGAACGTGCGGCCGGTCCCGCACCAGGTCGCACGCGCGCGCCAGGAGCCCGTCGAAGGACAGCCACCCCGCGCGGCGAAACGCGGATCGGCATTCTGTCGCGAACGGCTGGATCGCGCGGCCGAGGAGCTCCACCATTTCGGGGTCGATCTCAGCGACCCGAGCCGCCAGAGCCACGAAGTCCTTCGCCCGCCGAAACTCCGCGGGCGCCCACCCGGCGGGTGCCTGGTTCGAATCGGCCTGCAGCAGCGCAAGGTCGGCGGCGTCGAGACGGCCGGCGCCCTCCCCCGCCACGCTCGCCAACGCGCGTTCGGCCGCCGCCAATTGCCGCTCGATCTTCCGAGTTCCCTGGTGCGTGGCCGCCAGCTCGCGGACCTCCTCCAGCGACCGCGCCAGCCATCGATCGGCCTCCGGCAACGCGATCGCCGTGGTGAACCCGTCCTCAGGCACGGTCTCGGGGCACAGCGCCCATGCCACCCCTGCGACGTTCGCGAGGTCGAGCCGGCTCAAGACACGACGCCAGAGATCCGCTCGCGGCGCCGCGGTCGCCAGCTCGCGGTCCAACCAAGCCTTCCAACACGCGGCCACGTGCTCGTCCCAGCGGTCCTCCTCCGCTTCCTGAAACCGGGGGTCCACGCCGGCTTCGAGGGGGTAGAGTCTGAGCAGGGTGGAGGCGAAACTGTGAATGGTGCCGATCGGGGCGCGGTCGAGATCGCGCAACGCCGCGCCGACCCGCGAGTCGATCACCGAGGCCGACAGTCCCGCCCGACGAACCACCTGCACGACCGTCTCCTGCGCTTCTCGCTCCGCGTCTGATGCCGGCTCACGATCCAAACGAACGCCGCGCAAGCGACCGAGTCGTTCGCGTAATCGCGTCTTGATTTCGCCGGCGGCCTTCTTGGTAAACGTGAGCGCGACGAGATCGGTCACCACGATCGGACGGGGTTCCCGAAGGAGAAGGTGGACCATCCGGTCGACCAGCAGCGTCGTCTTCCCCGTCCCGGCTCCGGCCGTGACCACCACGTTCCGGTCGGAGGTTTCGACGGCGCGCTCCCGCTCGGCGAGGTCGCCAGGTCCTTGGCTCACGGCGCGCTCCGGCCCGAACGGACGGTGGCGTCGCGAATGCCCGCGATGCGGGACGCTCGCGCGTCGGCCCGTGCGCGGGCCCGCGAGGGCCCGTGACGCCTGCGGCACGCAGGGGCCACGTCGCACCACCCACAATACGAATCCGGAATCATCGGGAACTCCCCCTGCTCGATCCCCTCGATGAGGAGGGACAGGGTCTGCTCGACCCTCGACTCGGCCTCGTCATCGGGCCGGTAGGACAGCCTCACGAGGGGTCCCTCGCGCGATACCGGGGCCACCACGTAGAGCAAGACCTCCACCCGCGAGGCTGGGCCGCCCGCGCCGGCGCGTGCGGCGTACGCGCTCCCGAGGTCCGCGTACAACGGCGGCTGGAGGCGCTCTCCACGCAGCACCGCTCTGAGCAGATTCGACTCCGCGGCCGACCGGCCCAGCGACACTTTGAAGTCGATCACGCGGACCCGGCCGTCGGGATGGCCGTCGATCCGATCCAGACGGCCCTGGATGGGAACGCCGTCGGGGCGTCGCAACGTCCCCGACACCGCAACCTCCGTCGACTGGGGGACAAATCCCGAATCCCACAACTCCTGCACGTCGGCCGCCGCGGCCTCGCCGAGCATCGCCTTGATGGTCCGCGTCGTCAGCTCCCACACCAGGGGATAGCCGGTCGCCTCATGACGCGCAAAATGTGAGAACACGTCATCGCACACCGCGTCGAGTCTCGATACCGCCGCCGACACCGAGGGCAGGCTCGGCGCCGTCCAACCCCGGTAGAGCCGCGCGAACACGTCGTGGCACAAACGGCCCCAGTCCGCCGAGGCCGGCCCCTCGCGGTCTTCAGGACGATCTCGCGCCTCCACGCCGACCACGCGTTGCAAGAAAAACTGGAGCGGACAACGGGCGTACGTTTGGAGCGCGGTGGCCGAGAATCCCGCCTCTCGAAGCTCGGAGAGAAACGCCGGCAACGGGCCCACTCTCCCATCGTACGCGCCGCTCGCTGACGACTCGTCGATCACGGTCTTCACCGCTCGCCCACGGCCCAGCAGCGCCCGCGCCGGCGTCCGGTCGACCCACGGGAGGGGATCGCCCCCGCCCAGCGCAATGCGGATCGCCGCCTCCGCGGGCGTCAGACGATCGATCCGGTCGAACGGGGACACCTCGCGTTTCTCGCGCGTCCGGCGGGGAATCATCGTGTCTGCCGGCGCGCTCCCCCGTCCCCAGACGGCGCGGCGCCATTCGTCCAGGTACCACGACGGAGAGAGGGGCCTCCCCGCCTCGTCCGACCGCTGCGCGCAGAGGTACAGACGGTCGCGCGCCGCGCCGACCAGCAGCGAAAACAGCAGGCGCTCCTCGTCATACCCGCCGAGCTTCTCGGGAATCTTGTATCCCAGCGACGTCTCCAACACCCGGCGCTCGCGATCGCGCAAGAACGCGTCTTCACGGATCACACGAGGAAAGACGCTTTCGTTCAGACCGAGAATGAACAACACGCGGAAGGCCAGTCCGCGCGCGGCCATCGCGTCGAGCACCCGCACTCCCGGCGCGAGCTCCGTGCCGATCGGCATGCGCGTCGCCTCGATCCGGCGCTGGACCGCTTGAACGAACTCTTCGCGGGTGAGGCGCGGCCGGATGTCGTCCAGCGCCGCGGGATGCTCGATCGCGGCCAGGAGCGCCGTGGCGTGACCCGGCTCATCGGAACCATCCGGTGCCTCGTCGCGTGCGCTGCGGGTGACCAGCCCCAGCACGCGTTCGAGCACGTCGCGCCAGGCCGCGGCGTGCTCGGCCCCCGACGCCTCGTGCGGGAGCGCGGCGCAGACTTGGCGAAGTCCCTCGACGATCCGGGTAAGCCGAGCCGTTGGCTCGCGCCAGGTCCCCCGCGTCCAATCGGACAGGCCCCCCTCGCTCTCCGAGGTCATGCGTTCGAGACGCCGCCACGAGTCCCACCCTGTCGTCACGTCGGCGCGTCGACTCACCGTGTCCCACAGGTCCGGCGTCGCCGGGCCGTCGCCCAGCCAGAGGGTTGCGCAAAAGACCGGCGACGAAATCAGGTCGATCACGTCCTCCCGCAGGGGAGGCCCCGACGCCACGCGCAACAGTCGCACGACCGCCTGCGCCAGCGGAAACGAGATCGCCGGCTGCTGCGCGGTGAGGGCGAACGGAATCCCATGGGAGGAAAACTCGCGCGCCACGAGGCTTCCATAAGGTTCCAGGCTGCGGGCCACCACCCCGATCTCCGCGAACCCCACCCCCTCGTCTTCGACCACGCGCAGGATCTCCTTTGCCGCGGTCAGCACCTCGTCCCGTGCGCCGGAACAGATGAACACGCCCCCGCGTCGGTCCGGCGAGGGCGCATCGGGTGGATCGTCGACGAACAACCTCGCGACCGTCGGCCTCAGCGTCCCGTCGGCCGGACCAGTCGTTGTGGTCGCCGCGCCGCTCAGAAAGCGCTGGTAGAACCGCTCCGAAAACACCCATCCGGGATGACGCGGCACCAACGGAAACAGCAAGACCGCGTCATGGTGTCGAGCCACGGCCCGGAAGAGATCGTACTGAACCTGGGTGAGATCGTAAAACCCATAGTGCACGATCGCGGAGCAGGAGGCGAGAAAGGAGGACTGGGGGACGGCATCGATGGCGGCCTCATCCAACTCGGTGTAGTCCCGCCATCCGAGCGCCCGGCCGGCGGCAAGGACCGCGGCGTACACGGCGCCGAGCGCCTCCAACCTCGGCACATCGGATCGCTCGAACATCCCCGCGCGCACCGCCTCCAAGAATGCCTCCGGGGCGACGCGCGCATCCTTGAGATCCCGCAACGTCTGCCACAGGGCGGCGCACCCGCCGGGAGTCTCCTCCAAGCCGGCCAAGGGGGAGTCGGAGTCCCCGAGACGAATGAGGTGGCGAACCAATTCCTCGTAGGCTCCCTCGTCGCGGGATTCGGGCGCGCCCGTTCCCGTCGCCTCGGCGTACAATCGCTGCGAGAGCTGATGAAAGGTGAGGACGTGGAGATTAAGGAGCGCCAACCCGCGCTCCCCCGCCAAGAGCCAGGCCACCCGGCGGCGGATCGTCTCGGCGGGCACGACGATGAGGACGGGCGCCAGCGGGTCGGCATATTTTCTCGCCACGACCTCCTGGGCCAGCGCCTCTTCAAGGTGGGGATGGAAGGGACCGAGGACGACGTTCACCGCCGACCTCGAACATCGCTGGACACCTCGGATCGCGCGGGAATCATGGCCCCCATGATAGGCTCGGGGACCAAGTCAAATCAACGCGGGCGCTCGGCTAGGCGGACTGGGCGTCCGCGGCGACGCGCTTCATGACCTCGCCGACCTTGGTCTCGTCGAAGGGTTTGAGGAGGTAATGCTTGGCGCCGGCCTTGGCGCATTCCACAACCGACTCCTTATCGGCCATCGAGGAGACCATCACCACCACGGCGTTCGGATCAACCGACCTGAGGAGTTTGAGGCCCTGCAGGCCGCCCATTTGGGGCATGATGATATCGAGCGTCACGATATCGGGTTTGAGGTCCCGGTATTTGGCGAGCGCATCGACGCCGTTTTCCGCCGTGCCGACGACGGTATAGCCGAGCTTTTCCATGATGGCCTTCAACGACTGGCGCATAAAACTCGAATCGTCCACGATCAGGACTCGCTTCCCTGCATTGTCCATAGTCTCCCCTTGTCCCCGTTATCCTTTGCTCACGCGGAGAACCTCCTCGACGGTCGTGATTCCGGCCACGACTTTCTTGATGCCGTCGATCCGCATGTCGATGAAGCCCCGCTGGGCGGCGTATCCGACCAACGTACTCTGCGGCAACTTCTCGCTGATCATCTGTCGCATCACGTCGTCGATGACCAAGACCTCGTGGACCCCGGTGCGCCCGCGGTACCCGCGCTGCTTACAGTGGGCGCAGCCCTTGGCTTTGGGGAACACCACCTCCCCATCGAGCCCAACCAGATCCAACCGTTCCAGTTCGGCGGGACGCGGTTGATAGAATTCCCGGCAGTCCGTGCAGACCTTTCGGACCAGACGTTGCGCCACCACCCCCAACAACGAAGGCGCCAGCAGGAAGGGCTCGATCCCCATTTCAATCAGTCGGGTCACTGCGCCGGCCGCGTCGTTGGTATGCAGCGTCGAAAACACCAGGTGACCGGTCAACGCGGCTTCGGTCGCCATGGCCCCCGTGTCGGGGTCTCGAATTTCGCCGACCATGATGATGTCCGGATCCTGGCGCAACACCGACCGCAGGATCGTGGCGAAGTTCAAGTCTTTCTTCAGGTTCACTTGAACCTGGTTGATCCCGTTGAGCTGGTACTCAATGGGATCCTCCACGGTCACGATGTTCACCTCGGGCGATTTGACCGTATTGAGCGCGGCATACAACGTCGTGCTTTTTCCGCTGCCGGTCGGGCCCGTGACCAGGATGATGCCGTAGGGCTGACGGATCAACCGCAGGAGATGGTCCAAGTTCCCGGCGCTGAACCCGAGGTCTTTCAATCCCATCAAAATATTGGCCCGATCCAGAATGCGCAAGACAACTTTTTCTCCAAAGGCCGTCGGAAGCGTGGAGACGCGAAGATCGAGATCCCGAGAACCCACCTTCAATTCGATCCGGCCATCCTGGGGCTTCTGCCGCTCGGAGATATCCAGACTTGAAAGAATCTTCAGACGCGACGTGATCGCCGGCCGGAGCGTCGGCGAAAACGACAAGGTCTCGTGGAGCAGGCCGTCGACGCGATATCGGATGGTGAACTTCTTTTCGCCGGGCTCGAAGTGGATATCGCTTGCGCCTTCTTCAACGGCACGGTTGAGAATCTGGTCGACGATCTTGATGATGGGGATCTCTTTCCCCGCCGCTCGGAGGCGTTCGACCTCTCCCGGTCCCCCTTGATCGACGTCGAACCGGTGGAGGTCTCCCGATTCCAGGTTGACCATCTTCGCGTCCAAATAGTACAAGTCGTGAGCGGCGGCGATCTGGGTCCTCGGCGCCAACACGGGTTGGATCGTGCACCGCGTCTCGCGCGCCAGAAAGTCGATCGTCTGGATCTCCGTGGGGTCGGCGATCGCCACGGTCAACTCTTTCTCCACCAGGAACAGAGGAATCACGCCCAATCGAAGCGCCAACAACTCGGGAACCAGGCGGATGACCTCGGGATCGACCGTCATGGTCGTGAGATCGACAACCGCCAGATTGAATTGGACCCCCAGCGCCTCGGTAATCGCCGCCTCACTCACGATTCCCTGCTCGACCAGAATGGTGCCCAACTGTTTGTGCGGTTCTTTGTCGCGCTGACGTTCGACGGCCGCACTGAGCTGGTCGGCGGTCAGCCGCCCGGCGTCGACCAGGATCTGTCCGAGTTTTCCCTGGATGGCCCGGTTAATCGGCATCGCAGAGGAAACCGGAAACGTTAGGGCTTAAAGAGATGATCGATATCATCTTGTGACACCCGTTTCTTCTCGTCATCCGCCTGTTGAGTCGCGTGATCCTTTATGAAGGTTTGGATCTCATCTTTGATCACCGCCCGTCGCGCCGAGAGGGGCGTGCGCCCGGCCGGCGAACCTTCTTGGGGTGATGCGGGATCGGCGGCCGCGTCCTGCGTGGCGCCGCAGCCCCCGCAGAACCGCTCGCCGATCACGTTAAAGAACGCGCACCGCGGACACGGCCAGCCGAGGACCACCCCGCAGTGGCCGCAGAATCGGCGGGACTCGCGATTCGTCGTCGTGCAATACGGGCATTTCATGCATCACCTCTCGGACGGTTCGAGCGGAGGGCCGACCTCCTGGACCGACGGTAAGCATAGCAGAAGGGCGGGGAAACGCTTGACAGCGAGGGGATATCGACGCGATCCGGCGCCATCTCGCAGGAGTCACGTCACACGGCATCGGATGCGCGACGGCGCGTCGCGGGGCGGAGTGCCTACGCGGACGGTTCGGAGAGCGGAGAAGCCTCGTCGACCGCGGCAACCGCGGGCTCCGCGTCGGCGACGAGCTCGACCTCCACCGACTCGTCACTCGGCATCTCGGACGATGCGTCGACCGAGGAGTCCGCGGCGCGGGCGATCTCCGCAAAATCGCGAAGCGTCGGAAGGTCGGACAGATCGTTGAGGCCGAACGCCTGGAGGAATTCTTTGGTGGTGCCGAACATCATCGGCCGTCCCACCACGTCCTTGCGTCCCACGATTTTCACGAGCCGCCGGTCCATGAGAGTCTTGACCACCCCCGCGACGTCGACGCCGCGGATCGCTTCGATTTCGGGCCGGGTCAGCGGTTGTTTGTACGCGACGATCGCCAGGGTCTCCAGCGCGGGCTTCGACAGACGCGAAGACGCCTTGGTCGCGGCAAGCTTTCGGATCCACGGCGCCGCTTCGGCCACCGTGACCATCTCGTACCCGCCGCCGACTTCGACGATCGCCAACCCGTGGTTCTGGCGTCGATAGGCGTCGCGCAGGTCATCGAGCGCCGTGGCCACCCGCGAACGCTCGACACCGTCCAGGAGCTCGCACAACCGATCGAGGCTGAGCGGTTCCGTGGCGACGAACAACAGCGCTTCAACGATCGGCCGCAGCTCGACGTCATCCATTCCCGTTCGCTCCCCCGCCGGCCATCCCGTGCTCGTCCCCCGCCACGTCGAGGGCCCCAAGACGCCGGATCGCAATGGTTCCCCGGGCCTCGGCCTGCTGCAAACCGAGCACTTGGATTTTCACCAGCTCCAACACGGCGAGGAACGTCACGATCACGGCGATGCGGCTGCCATCGGCGTCGAACAGGCTCTCGAAACTCAGCTCTTCCTCATCGTCGAGCCGGTCGAGGCGTTCCAGAATCTGCGTCATCCGATCCCGGACGGTCAACGCCTCGATCGTTATTTCCATGATCGACTGGTCCGGAGCGCGCTCGAGCACGCCGCGCAACGCCGTCAACAGGTCGAAGAGCGAGATCTCTCCGAGTTGGAGCTCCTCCGGCTCGACCTCGAGGGGCTCCTGCTCGCGCCGGAACACGTCTCGCCAGTGAGCCTCGCGTTCCTCCAGCGCAACCGCCGCTTCTTTGTAGCTCTGATATTCCACGAGGCGCCGAACCAATTCCTCGCGCGGATCTTCGCCTTCTTCGCCGGACTCGGCGTGTTCCTCGCGCGGGAGCAAGGTCCGGGATTTGATGTGCAGCAACGTCGCCGCCATCACCAAGAACTCCCCGGCGACCGACAGATTCAGCTCGGTCATCAGCTCGAGATAGTCCAGATACTGTTGCGTGATCAGCGTAATGGGGATGTCGTAGATGTCGATGCGGTGTTCGCGGATCAGGTGGAGCAGGAGATCGAGCGGGCCCTCGAACACGGGTAGCTTGACTTCGTAGGCCGCCGGGGATTCCGTCTCGTCACTCACCGTTTCATCTCACCAGGATACGACTACGGCCTCAGCATCAAGACGGCCATGTGCGGCGGACCTTAGCAGTTTTTACACGATCGGGTCAAGATCAAGTCGTCCAGACAGCTTCTCTCACAACGAGCCACATCATAATAGTAATTCCGTGAATGCGTTGGCGGATGGGTCAGGCCGTGACCGGTGCGCTAGATCGTCATCCCCGTTCTGAAGATCGCCGTTTTGATCTGGGTCATCGCGTCCATCGCGTACTTGACGCCCTCTCGGCCCAGGCCGGAGTCTTTCATCCCGCCGTAGGGCGTGTGATCGACCCGGAACGTGGGGTAGTCGTTGATAATCACGCCGCCGACGTCCAAACCCTCGAACGCTTCGAACGCCTTGCGATAATCGTGGGTGAAGACGCCCGCCTGGAGGCCGTAGCGGGAGTCGTTGACCGTGGTGATCGCCTCCTGGAACGAGCGGTACGGGGCCAGCGTGACCACCGGCCCGAAGACCTCTTCGCAACTCACCGCCATCGCGGGCGACGTGTGGGTGAGCACGATCGGCGCGATCACGTTTCCGGCGCGCGAGATCGGCGTCAACGATTTCGCGCCGGCCGCCACCGCCTCGCGAGCCCAGCGTTCAACCCGGTCAGCGGCGCTCGCGTCGATCAACGGTCCGACGACCGTTTTCTCATCGAGGGGATCCCCCACTTGAAGAGCGTCCACGTCGAGGAGGAACTGCTCGACGAACCGCTCGTACAGCGCCTCGTGCACCAGGATGCGCTGCACGGAAATGCAAATCTGGCCCGCGTACGCGAACGCGCCCAAGGCAAGTCGGTACGCGGCCCAGCCCAGGTCGGCGTCGACGTGGACGATCGCCGCGGCGTTGCCCCCCAGCTCCAGGAGCACGCCCTTCTTCCCGGCGCTGGTCTTGAGATGCCAGCCCACCTTGGCGCTGCCGGTGAACGTCACGAACTGAATCCGCGGATCAGCCACGAGCGCTTCGGCAACGGGCACCGGACACGGCAGGATGTTGATCGCGCCCGGCGGCACGCCCGCCTCGACCAGGATGCGACCCAGCCGGAGCGACGTCTGCGGCGCCTGCGGAGGGGGTTTGAGCACCATCGTGTTGCCCGACGCCAGACACGGCGCGATCTTGTGCGCGACCAAGTTCAACGGAAAATTAAACGGCGCGAACGCCGCGATCGGTCCGAGCGGGACACGTTTCGTCACCGCCAGATAGCCCTCACCCGCCGGCGACCAGTCGGTCGGCAGCCACTCACCGCTCAAGCGTTTCGCTTCCTCGGCCGCCACCGTGAACGTCGAGATCGCGCGGTCCACCTCGCCGGCGGCGAATTGCAGGGGCTTGCCGGCCTCGGTCGCAATGAGGCGACTCAGCTCGTGTTTGTCCGCAGCGAGGCCCGCCGCCACCTGCGTGAGCAGCGTCGCGCGTTGGTGCCTGGGCATCGCCCGGTGGTCACGAAACGCCCGCTCCGCGCCCGCAATCGCTTCATCGAGGTGGGACCGATCGGCCTGGCAGACCTGGGCGATCGCCTCTCCCGTGTGGGGATTCTGCACCGGAGCGGTGGAGTCGGTCGTGACCCAGCGCCCGTTCAACAGAAACGGCGTGACCTCCATGACACTCCCCTTCCTCGCCCGCTTCTGACGACGCTCAGCGTCAGGCGTCAAAATCGCGCAGCAGTTCCCGGCGGGTTTCTTCGGTGAGGTGCGTCTCCGCGCGATAGCCGGGGTGGTCGATCACCAGCGTCGGGCACGGTCCTTCGCGCAGGGCCCTGCGGGCCCGTTCATCCAAGGTAAAACGCAGATAATGAACCGCGCTGATCTTTTCCTCGTTGCTGTGACCGGCTTCAAACTCGGCAAAAATCGGAGGAACACCCTCGAGTCGGAGAAACAGCGAGCGGCCGTTGTCGATGCCGAGCAGGCGATCGAGCGTGGGTTTCACCTGCTGCGCATCGTCGATCTCGATGAAAAGCGTCGCCGACAGTTGCCCTTGATCGGGAATCAAGCGGTTGTACGTCTCGATCTCGTGGCGGATCAGCGCCTCATCGTAGAGATGCTCTGCGCGCATCATCTCTTGGATCTGCTGGATCACGGTCCGTCGGTTCTCGAAGACCAGCGTCACGCACTCGCCCACCGACACACGCCGCGCCTTCTTCAGCGCGATCACTTCGCGCCGCGACCGATCGCGGATGGGCTCATACTCCGGCACCGTCTTGATATCTTCGAGGCGGATCTTCTCCATACGACGCACCGTTCTCAGGAATTCTCCGACAATCCGTACGCCCGATGGATGATCTCGATCGGGTGCCACGTTTTCTTCCCGGCGCCCTGCTCGATCTGAAGGCCGGAGAGCGGACAATCGGACACCACGGTCGCCGCGTCGGCCTCGCGGACCGCGCGGAACGCCTTCTTCCCAAGCTGCATCGAAGCCTCGAAAAACTCGGTCTTCACGCTCCACGACCCGTCGTGGCCCGTGCACTGCTCGATGACCTCGACGGTCGTGCCCGGGATGAGCTGCATGAGGTCCCGCGACTTGTAGCCGATGTTCTGATCCCGGAGATGGCAAGGAATTTGATAGGCCACGCGCCCGACCGACCGGGTGAAGTCGGTCGACAACTTCCCTTCCTGATGGAGCGACATGAGATATTCGCAGATGTCGAACGTGTGTTTGGCGACGGCGCGCGCCTCGTCCGTCCCGAGCAGCGCCGGATATTCCTTCTTGAGCATCAAGCTGCAGCTCGGGATGGGAGACACGATCACGTAGCCTTGATCGACCATCGCCTTGAGCGACTCGACGTTGCGCCGGGCCTGCGCCTTGAGCGCGTCAAAATCACCCGTGTCGAAACACGGCATTCCACAGCAGACTTGATCCGGCCAGGCGACCTGCACGCCGTTCTTCTCCAGAACCTGGACGGTCGCACGGCCGATCGCAGGGTAGTTGTAGTTGGTCAGGCACCCCGAGAAGAGGGCAACCTTCTTCACGCCGGCGACCGAGGGGCGAGCGCGGCGTCGAAACCACGCGGGAAACGTTTGAAACACGATCGGCGGCAACACGCGATCGCGATGGATCCCGCCCCACCGTTGAAGAAGCGACCGGAACCGCCCCATGCGGTTGAGACGATTGAGCAGCGGCGCGGCCCACCGCGCGGTTCGGCCGATGAAGTCGGTCTTCACCAGTAACCGGTCACGCAGGCGCGGCCGCGTCGTCCGCGCGCGGACGGCCTTGGCCCTCACCATCAGCAACGGGAAGTCCAGTTGGAACTCATGCGGAGGCGTGTAGGGACACTGGTTGTAGCAGAGCTTGCAGTAAAAACAGGAATCGACCACCGACCGTTTGGTCGGCTCGTCCAGCTTGTCGACCTCGCCATCCAGCGCGTCGATGCCGTTCAACAGGATCGAAAAGGACGGGCAGAGATTAAAGCAGCGCCGACACCCGTTGCAGATGTCGGCGATCCGCAAGAACTCGGAGTCAAGGGCGTCGGCGCGCCAGAACTTCGGATCGTTGAGCTGAACTTCCATGCATTCCCTTTGTCGGCAGGCGTGGCGCGGGGGCCCTCGTGACGAGGGCCCCCGCGCAGCCGGGTGATCAAAGCTATTTCAGCGTGTCGAGCGCCTTCTGGAACCGCCCGGCGTGCGACTTCTCCGCGCGGGCCAGCGTCTCGAACCACTCGGAGATTTCCTCGAACCCCTCTTCGCGAGCGGTCTTGGCGAACCCCGGGTACATCTGGGTGTACTCGTAGGTCTCACCTTCGATGGCCGACTTCAGATTCTTGTCGGTATCCCCGACCGGCACGCCGGTGACCGGATCGCCGATCACCGCCATGAAATCGAAGTGACCGAACGCGTGCCCGGTCTCGCCCTCCGCGGTGTCGCGGAACACGCCCGCGATGTCGGGATAGCCTTCGATGTCGGCTTTTCGCGCAAAGTAGAGATACCGTCGATTGGCCTGCGATTCGCCGGCGAATCCTTCCTTCAGGTTGTGCAACGTCTTGGTATTCTGGAGACTCTTGGCCATGGTTTCTCCTTCTCCTCCTCGGTGGTAATCGGTGGTAAATGGTGAAGTGCGCGCGTCACCCGTTACAGCGGGGGGACATCGCCGCCCCTTACCGGTGACTTCCCTTACTCCCCCTGCTTCTGGCAGGCCCCGCAGTAGCCGTAAAACTCCACGCTGTGCTTGATTAAGCGATACGACCGCCGGATCGACGGCGGCGGTTGCACTCGATCCAGCGCCGCGTCATCGAAGTCCTCGATCTTGCGGCATCCCAAACAGATCACGTGGTGATGGGCATCCACGTTCGCGTCGTACCGAGCGCTATTATCGAGGAAGCGCATCTCCTGGATCAAGCCGAGCGTCTTTAAGGTGTCCAGGGTCATGTACACGGTGTTGAGCGACAACATCGGGTACGCCTCCTTGACCCGTCCGTACACTTCTTCCGCGGTCGGATGCATGACGGTGGCCGCCAGCGCTTCGTAAATCGCCAGCCGTTGATGCGTGAACTTCAGCCCCGCCTCTTTCAGGCGTTTGCCGACCACTTCTCGATCGCGACCGTGAGCCCTAGCCATGCCTGAATCCTTTTTAGTAAATGTTACTAAACAGTTTATATCATCAGCTAAGAACCATGTCAAGTATTTTTGTTCGGCCGCCGCTGCGTATCGAATTGACCCCGTGAGTCGGCTTATGATAGGAAGGCAGCCGTGGACACGCTGACGCCGACTCGTCCGGACGTCGAGGATCGCACCGACCTGTCGGCGATCCCCCCGTACAAAGTGATCTTACTCAATGACCCGGTCACGACGATGGAGTTCGTCATCCGCATCTTGGTCGGGCTCTTCGGGAAAGACCCCACCACCGCGGCTCGCCTCATGTGGGAGGTCCATTCCCAAGGAGCCTCGCACGTGGCCACCCTCCCCCTGGAACAGGCCGAGCTCAAGCAGGAGCAGGTCCATCGCGCCGCCCGAACCGAGGGGTTCCCGTTCCGGTGCGTCATTGAAAGTGCGTAAGGGAGAAGGCGACCTGCTGAACCGCTGTTGCGCCGCGCTGGCCCACGCCGAGAGCCTCCAACGCCTCCGAACCCTGCGGCCCGTCGTCACCGGAGCCGGCGCACGACTCACGATCGAGGGACGGTCGCTCGTCAACTTGGGATCCAACAATTATCTTGGCCTCGCCGAGCATCCCCGCGTGAAGGCCGCCGCCTCGGCCGCCATCGAACGCGACGGCGTGGGGGCGGGCGCGTCCCGCTTGCTCACCGGCCACCGCTCCGACCACGAGGACTTGGAAGCGGCGATCGCCCGGCTCAAGGGCACCGAGGCCGCGCTGGTGTTCAGTTCGGGCTACCTGGCGAACATCGGCGTCATCCCGGCTCTCATGGGCCGAGGGGACGTCATCTTCGCCGACCGAGACGACCACGCGAGCCTGATCGAGGGCTGCCGCGCGAGCGGCGCCCGACTCCGCGTCTACCGACGCGATCGCCTGGATCGACTCCAGACTCTCCTCGCCCAGCGTCCCCGCTCGGGCGCCGTCCTGATCGTGACCGAGAGCGTGTTCAGCATGGAGGGCGATCTCGCGCCGCTGCCTGATCTGGTTGACCTCGCCGAGCGCCACGGGGCGTCGGTAATGGTCGACGACGCGCACGCCACCGGCGTCCTTGGTACGCGCGGGAGCGGGTCCTCTGAACATTGGAACCTCCAGGACCGCCCCATCATCCAGATGGGCACTCTCAGCAAGGCGCTCGGCGCGCTCGGCGGATTCGTGGCGGGTCCCAAGATCTTGATCGATCACCTGGTCAATCGCGCCAAGTCGTTTATCTATACGACGGCGCTCCCCGCCGCGATCGCGGCCGCCGCCTTCGAGGCCATCCGCATCGTGGAGGACGACCCCGAGCCCCGACGTCGGCTGTGGGCGAATCGGTTGTTCTGGCACGACGGCGTGCGGGGTCTGGGATTCGACACGTTCAACAGCGCGTCGCCAATCATCCCCATCCGGATTGGATCCGACGCCCTCGCCGTCGAGATGGCGTCCGCCCTGGCCGCGGAGGGCGTCTACGCTCCGGTGATCCGGCCGCCGACGGTTCCCGCCGGCTCGGCGCGGATCCGCACCTCGATCCTCGCCACCCACACCGTCGAGGACCTCGTCCTGGCGCTGGCGGCCGTCGAACGAGTCGGCAAACGTCTCGGCCTCGCGTGACGACCGCCACGCCCGTGGTCGTGGTGACCGGCGCGTCGCGGGGCCTGGGACGCGCCGTGGCCCTCCGATGCGGCGGGGCGCGGTGGCGGGTCGCCGTTCACTACCGCGTGCGACGTGACGCGGCCGACTCGGTCGTCGCCGCGATCGCCGAAGCCGGGGGAGAGGCGATCGCCTGCCAGGCGGACGTCGCGCGTGCATCATCGCTCGCGGACGTCGTCGAGCGGGTGATGAGCCGATGGGGCCGCATCGACGCCTGGATCAACAACGCGGGGGTGATCGACGACCAGCTGGCGGTCGCGACGCCGGACGCCGCGTGGGATCGCGTGATCGCCACCAACCTCTCGTCGGCGTGGTACGCCCTGCGCGCGGTCGCCCCGGTGATGATCGAACAACGCGAGGGGGTCATCCTGAACGTGGCATCGCTCGCCGCCTTGCAGGGGCGGCAAGGGCAGAGCGCCTACGCCGCCTCCAAGGCGGGCCTGATCGCGCTCACCCGGACCGCCGCCCGCGAACTGGCCCCCCACGGCATTCGCGTCAACGCCGTGTGCCCGCCCGTCCTGGAGACCGAATCCGCCGCCTCGCGCGCGCCCGCGCTACGCGCCCAACAACTCCTCCCCGCGCCGATCGAGCCGCATCAGGCGGCCGACACCGTGTTCGCCGTCCTCGGCCTGCCCTGGATCTCGGGGCACACGTTCATGTTGGATAGTCGAATTCCTGCGGGCAACCTGTGACCCGGAAAGACGCCTCCCCCCGGCCGCACGGCGTGTTCGTCGTCGGAACCGATACGGGAGTGGGTAAAACCGTGGTCGCGGCGGGTCTCGCGTGGGCGCTGCGCCAACGCGGAATCGACGTGGGCGTCATGAAGCCGGTCGAGACCGGGTTCTCAACGGCCGGACCATCGGACGCGGCAACCCTCCGCCGCGCAGCCGGCGCGCCCGATCCCATCGAAGACGTGGCCCCCTACCGACTCAAGGCCCCGCTCGCCCCGCTCGTGGCGGCGCGTAAGGAAGGCATCAGTATCTCGCCTCAGCGCCTCGTTCGCGGTGTCAAACAACTGGCCGCGCGGCACGCGTTCGTGGTGGTCGAAGGGGTGGGGGGGTTGATGGTGCCGCTCACGCCGACACACACGACGCTGGCCCTGGCCGAGGCCTTCGAACTCCCGATCCTGCTCGTGATCGCCAACCGCCTCGGCGCGATCAACCACACGCTGCTGACCCTCCACGCCGCAGAATGCCGCGGGCTGAAGGTCCTCGGCCTCGTCCTCAACCATCCTCGACACGCGCAGAGTCTCGTCGAACGCACGAATCGCGAGGTACTCGCCGGGTTGAGACCTCAACTCCCGTGGGCGGAGGTACCCTACTTTAGAGGGGATGGAAACATCTGGGAAGCAGCGGGACGACGGCTGGAACGCGCTGGGCTAGTGACCAGCCTGATGAATCCCCCCCTTTGAAAATGGGGCAGGGGGGATTTTCTAAGCAAGCGGCGTTTAGAAATTCACCCTGATCCCGGCATAGTAACAGCAGTTGTGATCGTCGAGGTTATTGATGAACGACCGCTCCTGGCCGTCGGCGAACACGACGCGGACAAAGCACATCCCGCCGTCAGTCAAAGCCGACCGCTCCTCCACCACCTCGCCATCCCCCCATTGGGGATACCGCCGATGGGTCACCCGATCGCCGAGTTTCAGAAATAATCTCCGCACGTTCATCCGACGCCGCTCGCGTCACACAATTATCCCATGCTAGGCGGAGCCGAAGGGGGTTGTCAAGCATCTCTTGATCAGAGCGCCTGGCGACGGCGCACCATCACAACAATCGGGGGATTTGATTGATCTTACGCGCGGATCCTGCTAACGTAACGCCACCGTACGGGTCCTTGACGCAAGCTTCGTTTTTCTTCGGCGCCGGTGGGAATCGAATCGCCTTTCCCGGCGCTGGGCGCGTGGACGGTCGGTCTCCCGAGAGGGAGCTCATGAGCACGGTACGCATGATCCCCCACCAATGCGATTAGACACCGGCCAGATCGAAGTGCTGGATGAAGCCATGGCTGAGGTGTTACGCCGCAAAGAGCCCTGGGAACGGATCGCCATCGGGTTTAACCTCTGGCGAGGCGCTTGGGATATGCTCACTCATTATTTGAGCACCTGCCACCCTGACTGGACTGAAGAACGGATCCGAGAAGAAGTCGTGCGGAGAATGTCCCATGGGGCCGTATGAGCTGCTCCGGACGGTGGTGGAGGTCTTGGAGCGATTGCGGATCCCGTATCTGGTCACGGGATCGATCGCCTCGATGGCGTATGGCGAGCCCCGCCTGACCAACGACATCGACATTGTCGCAGAGATTCACCCCGAGCACATTCAGCTTCTCCTTGCGGCGTTTCCACATCCGGAATATTACGCCAGCGAGGAGATGATCCGAGAGGCCCTCGGCACGTTTGGCCAGTTCAACATCATCCATCCTGGTTCCGGCCTGAAAATCGACGTGATGATCCGCCGCAAGTCATCATTCGATGACAGCCGATTTGCCCGGAAGAAGCGGATACGGCCCGCCAAGGAATTTGAGGCCGACTTCGCCGCGCCGGAGGATGTGATCTTGAAGAAGATGGAGTATTACAAAGAGGGGGGATCAGAAAAACATCTCCGAGACATTACCGGCATCCTGAAGGTCAGCGGGGCTGACGTGGATCGTCGCTATATTGCGTTGTGGGCTGAGCGACTGGGAGTCAGCGACATCTGGGATGCGATCCTTCGTCGTCTCGATTCGTGACGCGAGAAGGCTGCGTCGCACTTCCCGCCTCCCAACTACGGACAGAAGCCTTGGATATCAGCGATGATGCCTTTCCATGTCGTGACTGTGCATATGCGGAGCAGACTCTCTCAGCTCACCGACCAACCCCCAGCGCCGTCAAGAATGACTTCGTCTGTTGCCCGATCGCGGGCGTGAGCAGGGCCGAAGCGACCGCCACTCCTCTGGCCCCCGCCTCCAGCACCGCTCCGCATCGTTCCACCGTAATGCCGCCGATCGCGTAGACGGGAATCCTCACGGCGGCGCAGATCTCGCGCAAGGAACCGCAGCCGAGTGGTGGCCTCGCCATCTTCGTCGCGGACGGGTAGATCGGGCCCACGCCGAGGTAGTCGGCTCCGTCCGCCTCGGCCGCTCGGGCCTGGTCGAGCGTGTGCGCCGAGCAGCCGATGATGATCTTGGAACCGAGGATCTTACGCGCCGTCGCAACCGGAAAGTCTTCTTGGCCGAGGTGCACGCCGTGGGCTCCGACGGCAAGGGCCATGTCGATATCATCGTTGATGAGGAACGTCGCGCCCGCCTCGCGCGCCGCGACGGCCAGGGCCTCGGCCACCGGATAGCGATCGCGCGACGAGAGGACCTTCTCCCGGTATTGGAAGACGCGCAGGCCCGCGGCCAGGGCTTCCCGGGCCAAGACGTCGAGCGGCCGCCCTCCGGCGAGCGACGCGTCGGCGATCCAGTACAGCGGTGAGGTGAACACGGCTAGGCGGCGTCGGGCGTTTCGGCGGCGAGGAAGCGGTCGAGGAATCCGGTGGAGACTTTGCCTTTGATGAAGTTGGGATCGTCCATGATCTTACGGTGGAGCGGGATGGTGGTTTTGATCCCTTCGATCACGAATTCGTCGAGCGCGCGGCGCATCTTCGCGATGGCGTCCTCGCGCGTGTCGCCGTGGACGATCAGCTTGGCCACCAGCGAATCGTAGTA
>JACQCD010000028.1 GCA_016201825.1 Nitrospirota bacterium
CACAGCAGGTGGTTCCAGCCTCCGGCACGCCGTATACCGACGGCAATCTGACGCTCAGCCTCTATAGCGGCCTGCTGTTTCTCAGCCCCACGCTGGTGACCACCAAAACTATCACCTTCCGGGCGCGCGCAGACAGCAGGGTCGATGTTTCGCTGGTCGAATCCGGCAAGCGGTTCGATATCGGCGAAACGACGCAACTGATCGATTTCGGCACCCTGGAAAGCGGCGAACAGCGCGGCTTCGACGTCGTGGTGCGCAGCAACAACGGCTATGTCGTGACGATGCAATCGCAGAATCACCAGCTCCTTGTCCATGCGCGCGCGCCAGCAATAGTGGATACCGTCTCCTACAGCGTCATCTTCAATGGCGGCGGTGTCGATCTTTCAACCGGAGCGCCCGTGCCGGTCATCGCCGATACCGGCACCACGCTTGCGACCGGGATCGCCTTTCCCCTCGAATTCACGGTCGGCCCGCTTTCCGGCAACGAGGTCGCCGGAACTTACTCCGATGTCATCAATGTCGAGGTCACCGCAAATTGATAAATCAGTCCTCACAAATATCCTGTTTCAGAGTTATTTATTAATAAGTAGTATTCAGCCTGTCGAGAGCACCGGTTTGACGCAGGTATACCTCCGGCTACAGTCTACAGTTATAAGGTCCAAGATCCTCACAAGAGCCTGAGGTATTCAACAGGGTAGGTACCCCTAAACTGGTCTGGAATCACACTGCCTGGAGTGTTGGAATGGCTGACCCCTTACGACCGACCGCTGGCCCCCTGCTGCGCGTGCTTATCGTCGAAGATAGTACAGACGACAGCGCTCTGCTCGTCCACGAGCTACAGGGTCGCTACGACACTGCGTATGAACGTGCTCGGCTCGATCACCAGCGACAGCCCCCCCCGCACTCCACAATGGTGGGAGGAGGACGATGACGGCTGCAATAATTCCGGCCGACGAAACGAAACGGCTGGAGGCACTGAAACGGCTGGAGATCTTGGATACTCCCATCGAAGAACGCTTCGAACGCGTCACGCGGACAGCGGCGCGAACATTTGGAGTGCCGATCGTCGCCGTCTCACTGGTCGACGCAAACCGACAGTGGTTCAAATCGTGCGTCGGCCTCACGGTCCGCGAGACGTCGCGGGACGTATCATTCTGTGCCCATGCGCTCCTCGGTGGCGGTGCCTTGGTCGTCCCGGACGCGAGCCTCGATCCGCGTTTTGCTGACAATCCTCTCGTGACCGGCGAACCCTACATCCGCTTTTATGCCGGATATCCCTTGGCTGCAGCCGACGGGAGTCACGTAGGCACGTTGTGCCTAATTGATCGGCACCCCCGTAACTTTGAGGAGGCCGACCAGCGCACATTACGCGACTTAGCTGCCTGGGCGGAGAGTGAGCTGACGGTAATCCGTGCGGTACAACAGGCACTCGCCGACCGCGAGGAGCAGGCCGCCGTGCTCGCGCACCAGGCAACCCACGATCCATTGACTGGGCTGCCCAATCGAACGTTGCTGCTCGATCGCCTCCAACAGGCGGTGGCCATAGGTCAGCGCGATCAGAGTTCCGTCGCTCTGTTGGTCATCGACTTAGATCGTTTCAAGGATGTGAACGACACACTGGGACATCAGAACGGTGATCTCTTGATCACCCAAGTCGGCGCGCGCCTGGCGGGAGCACTTCGGGCCTCAGATACGGTCGCCCGCTTGGGTGGAGACGAGTTCGGGATACTGCTGCCTGGAGCTGATGATCAAAGCGCCATGAGAGTCGCACGTCAACTCCGACAGATTCTCGAAACACCCTTCCAGCTCGGGGACCTCGCCGTCGCCGTCGAGGCGAGTATCGGAATCGCCACCTTCCCGAGCCATGGTGAAGACGCCCTGACCCTATTGCGGCGGGCTGACGTGGCCATGTACGTGGCCAAGGCCTCGCACGATGGCTACACCGTCTATGCCGCCGAACACGACCACTACAGTCCCGAGCGTCTGGGATTCGTGAGCGCGCTGCGCCAAGCCATCGGGGACGCGCAGCTCTTTCTCCAGTTTCAACCCCAGATCGACTTTCGGGCTGGTCGGACGAGCGGGGTGGAGGCGCTGGTACGGTGGCGTCTACCTGACGGAACGATCGTCCCGCCGGACCAATTCATTGGGATCGCCGAGCGGACCGGCCTTATCAAACCGCTGACGGGCTGGGTACTGGAGGCCGCGCTGCGGCAGGCACGCGAGTTGAGCCAAGCCGGGCACGACCTTGTGATGTCGGTGAACCTCTCGGCGCGGAACCTCCAGACTCCCGAGTTGGTCGAACAAATTACGGCCATGCTTCAGAAATATGACGTACCCCCTACCCAACTGGAGCTCGAGGTGACTGAGAGCGTCCGCAAGGCGGATCCCGCAGGGGCGATCGAGGTCCTCGGCCGATTGAAGGCGATCGGCCTACGGCTCTCCATCGACGATTTTGGAACGGGGTTCTCCTCGTTGGCCTACCTCAAACGTCTTCCAGTCGACGCCATCAAGATCGACAAGTCCTTTGTCATGGGCATGGCGACCGACGAGAGCGATTCCATGATCGTCCGCTCGACGATTGGTCTTGCCCACAACCTCGGGCGGACGGTTATAGCCGAAGGGGTCGAAACCGCGGTGATCTTCAAACAGCTTAGCGAGATGGGATGCGACGTGGGTCAGGGGTACTATATGAGCAGACCCATCCCACTCAGCGAGCTGATGATCTGGCTGAAACGTTCACAATGGGGATCGGGGCGTACGCATCGGGTCGCCGGTGGGCCGGAGCAACGTGCGGCCTAGCGACCAAGCAGATCGGGGTTAGTCGGCGAGAGGGAGAGGCCGATCCACGATACAAGCGACACTTCCAGCAAACGAAGAACCTCGTCTCGACGCCTTATCGCACTATGAGATTCTGGATACGTTGCCTGAGCCAGCGTATGACGATCACCGTCGGGTGGTCGTACCGCAACGTCAACTACACGAACTCGGCCGTCATTTACAAACATCGGGTGATCTGACATGCCGCGCGCGACCAACAATCGAGGGTTCAGCCTCATCGAGGTGCTCATCGTCATCGGGATCTTTTCGGTCCTCATGGCGGCGGTGTCCGTGACGTTTTCGACCCAGGCCCGACACGGCTCGCGGGAGTATCGGGTCGCGGAGTCCGAGGTCGAGCTGGGCATCGTCAAGAACCTGCTGGAGCGGGACATCGTGCTGGCGGGGTACGGCTTGGCCGACGATTACGGCACGACCGGATTTTCGCCCCGGGGCATGCAGCGTCAGACCGGCCCGAACGCCTTGATTCTGATGGGGACGGCGCTGGGATTGAATGACCCCGCCCCGCTGCACTGGGCCTATGCAACCGCGGCGGCGCCCACCTTCCGGGTGTGGGGCGACAGCCGCGAGGACCTCTTGACGAACGACCGGGTGATCCTCCTCGAGCCGAACACCGAACAGATCCTCACGCAGGGCGCCACCACCCCGTGGCTGTTTCGGTACAACTCGAGCAGCAGTCTCGTAGACTCGGGGGGCACGGCCTGGACAAGCCCGACGATCGGCACGCTGGTGTACGGCGTGGACCCCGGGGCGACGCAACCATACGCGACCGTGACGTATTCGCTCACCACAACCAACCTGCCTTCAAACTGCGCGACGGGCACGTCGAATCTCGAGAGGACCGAATCGTGGGGCGGCGCCGCGGTGACGATTCCACTGCTGGCCTGCACGTTGAGCCTGCAGACGGCGTTCGGGTTGGACACGAATGAGGACGGCACGATCGATCTGTGGGACAATAACGCGGGCGCCGTCGCGTCCGGCTACAGCCAAGCGACGCTCGCCAAGCGCCTCAAGCAGGTTCGGGTCTATCTCCTGGTGCAAATCGGCAACCGCGACGCGTCCTACACGTATCCCGCCGCGACCGTGCGCGTGGGCGACACGCTGTTGGCCACCGGCGCCGACGTCGCGCTGGACGCGGAACAACGGAGGTTTCGATGGCGACTTGTCTCGATCGACGTGACCCCGAGGAACGTACGATGATCCGGGTGGCGCAGCCAAGCGAGCGCGGTATCGCGTTGGTGCTGGCGCTCTTGATGAGCCTCATGATCATGGCGCTCGCCGCGAGCGTGCTGTACGTCGTGTCCCAGTCGACACGCTTGTCCGGCGCGACGAAGCGGTACGCCACGGCCACGGAGGCCGCGGACGGCGCCGTTCAGGTGGCGAAGGACGCGATCAACCAGATCAACTGGGGTCAGAACGTCACGGCGACGGCGTTTGCCGCCGATGGCTGCCAGGGCCAAACGTACGAGTTGACCGCGGCGATCATCACCGACGCCGCGCCGTGCATCAAGACGCTCACCTTGCCGACGGCGACGATCGGGGCATTCGCGGCGACGGTGACCGTGGAGCGTCTCTACGCGTCCGATATTCCCGGCGGGCGGCTGGAGTTCGCGCGCGCGGCGGGCGGCGCGCCGACGAAGGCGATTTTCTACCGGATCACCACGATCGTCACCGGACCGGACAATGCATCGGCGGAGAACGCGATTCTGTATCGTTTTACCGCCTAGGTTGGAGCAGCGCGCGAGGAGGCACACCATGAATCGGCGAGTGATCGGACTGGCTCTGTTGCTTGCGCTGACGTCGGCGCGGTCGCTTCCAGCGCAGACGATGGACAGCTACTGCAGCATCCCGCCGTACGCGACGCGATCCATCGCGCCCAACGTCATGGTGCTGATGGACAACTCCACGGACATGCTCAACCCCGCGTACACGGACGCCTACACCCCCAACGCGACCAAGGACAATTACATCGGCTACTTCAAGCCCACGGGGTGCTATTCGTATTCCAGCCCTAAGTTCGTCGAGGGGCTCAACACGTCGGTCACGCCCAACCGGACGTACACCGGGGGAGAAACGTGTCCCTCGTCCGCGCCCTTCCGCGGCAACCTCATGAACTGGGCGACCATGTCGCGCTTCGACATCCTGCAGAAGGTGCTGATCGGCGGCAACACGGTGTCCAAGCAGGGCAACGCCCACACCCTGCTGAGCAGCAGCGGGGCCTGGGCGGACAAGACCTACAGCGGGTGCATCTTCCGCGTCAACAGCGGTAATCTGACCATCACCGAATCAACCAATAACGCGTGTGACTTGATCAAAGCGAGCCCGGCACCGATCGCGCTGAACTTCAATCCGGAACACATGACCGTAGCCGTCGACGGTTCTTCACGGTTTTGGGATGCGCTGTGGGGACACGGCGCGGAGGTGCTCGGCCGACTCGCCGGGCTCCTCGCTCGATCCTGGGACACGATCGGCGGGATCTCCCAGGCGTGGGCCCACACCCTCGCGATCGGCATCAACACCGGGACGCTGAGCGGGACGGTCCAGACTCCATACAGCCTCACGCTGGAGTGCAGCGGGACCGGCGCCGCGTGCCCCAACGGGACGTATGGGTGGACGTTCTCCGGCCTGCCCGCGTGGCTCAGCTTCAGCGGCTACACCACCCAGGGGATAAAGATCAATGTCCGGGCCACGCTGTCCGGCACGCCGACCACGGCCGGGAGTTACACCTTCAGCGCCACCCTCTCGTTGCCCACCCACACGTCGGTGACGACCTCGTACACGATCGTGGTCACCGCCGCGCCCTTGCAGATCATCACGGCGGCGCTGGCCGACGGCACGGTGGGGACGGCGTATAACGCCACCGTCGTCGCTCAGGGCGGGGTCACGCCCTACACGTGGTCGGCGACGGGGCTGCCTCCCGGTCTCACGATCGATACATCGACCGGCGTCATTTCCGGTACCCCCACCACGACGGGCAACTACAATGCCATCACGGTGACGGTCGTTGACGCGGTCGGCACGACGACATCGAACTCGTCGTACTCGATCAGGATCTCAGCCTCGGCAGGGGTCAACACCCAGAGCTACAACGTCAAGGTGGAGCTGGTCGAAGAAGCGCTGACCGACCTGAACGGCAACGACATCTGGGATGCCGGGGAGTCGTACACCGACTCCAACGGCAACGGGGTGTGGGACGGCAAGCAGGGCGTGTTCCAGAAGTATTGGGACGTCAACCGACCCAAGGCGCGCTGGGGACTCACGAAGTTCGGAAGCACTGGCGGGACCACGACGGTGGACATCGACGCGTGCATCCCGTACTCGCCGGCGAGCTCCTTCTACACGCGAGTCCAGAACGCGACGGCGACGACCAGCTCGCCGCTCGCCAAGGGACTCTACGGCGACCTCAACTATTTCGGGTTCAACGCCCCCTACGGCACGGGCTACAGCGGGTGCGCCAACGCCGACCCCATCGACAACGTGCCGTGCCGGAAGAACTTCGTGCTGATCCTCTCGTCGGGCACCGACGTGAGCGGCACCAATTTCACCGAGACCAGTTGCACGACGGTCCCGCACGGCAACTCGACGGCGCCCCTGGTCCAGAACGCGTGCTACGGGTATAAGACCGACCTCCGGTCCGACAAGTCCGGCAAGCAGAACGTCTACACCTACGTCGTCAACACGATGGGGACGACGAACACCAACATCCTCGAGGACGCCGCGTCCGCGGGGGGCGGCAAGTTCTACAACGCGACCGACGGATCCGCACTCGAAGCGCAGCTCGTGAACGCCTTCACCGACATCCTGGCGCAGGCGGCGTCGGGAACTTCGGTGTCGGTGTTGACGACGTCATCGCGCGGCACCGGCTCGCTCGCGCAAGCGTACTTCCTCCCGTCCCGCCTTGAGGGCACGCGGGAAGTGTGGTGGACGGGGTACACGCAGAACATCTGGATCGACCCGCAGGACAACCTGCGCGAGGATACCGTCAACGACAAGGCGCTCAAGCAGGCTGAAGACAAGGTGATGAAGCTCTATTTCGACTCGTCGACCAACGAGACGAAGGCGGCGATGTTCACGACCGACGCCGAGGGGCAGGGAGGCTCGCTCGCGACCTGCTCAAACCCCACGACCAAACCGTTCACCGACATTACCTACCTCTGGGACGCGGGCAAAGCGCTCGCACTGAAAGATCCTGCGTCTCGGACGTTGTTCACGTCCAAAAAGGTCGTGTACGGGGCGACAACCACCCAGACGTTCAGCGAATCGCCATATCCCGCGTTCGCGACGTCGATGAACGCCACGTTGAAGGCGGCGCTCAACCCCGATGCGACGTACACCGACGATCTGATCACCCGGTACATCCGGGGGGAGGATATCGAATCCTCGAACACGAGTTTCCGTGACCGGCGGGTCACCGTCGACGGGTCGCTCACGACCTGGAAGCTGGGTGACATCATCAGCTCGACGCCGAAGGTGTTCGCCAACACGCCGGCGAACACGTACCACATCGACTACGGCGACAGCACGTACTACGACTACATCTCCGGGAGCAATTATCAGCAGCGGTCGGCGATCACGTTCGTCGGCGCCAACGACGGTGTGTTACACGCGTTCCGCATGGGGTACCTGAAAGACACGGGGCTGTTGGCCGGCGTCAAGGCGTTGTTCAAGAACCTGTTCAGCTCGTCCGACAGCCAAAACGACCAATTGGGCGGAGAGGTCTGGGGATACATCCCGTTCAACAGTTTCCCGTACCTCAAGTATCTCGCCAATCCGGGATACTGCCATATCTACTTCAACGACCTCTCGGTCAGGCTGGTCGACGCCAGCATCAGCGGAAACCCGACGGACACCCGGACGGCATCGAACTGGAAGACCGTGCTGATCGGCGGGATGCGGTTTGGCGGGGCGTGTAACGGCGGGACCCCGACGCCGCCGATCGCGGGGGTGGGGTATTCGTCCTACTTCGCGCTGGACGTCACCAACCCCGAGCAGCCGGTCCCGTTGTGGGAATTCTCGGATCCCGATCTGGGTTACACCACGACCGTCCCCTCGATCGTGCGAACCGGCGCCGGGACCACGAATGGACACTGGTACGTCGCCGTCGGGTCGGGCTCGACGCAGCTCTCCAAGGCCGACACCGACATCGCGCGGTCCACGACCGGCTACGTCTACCTCCTCGACCTCGCCACCGGCGCGCTGGTGAAAAAGATCGCGCTCGACCACAACGCGATCGTGGGCGACATCCTCGCGATCGACGCCGACAAGGACTACTCGGCCGAAAAGCTGTACTTCGGCACGACGTACGATTCGTCGGGCTGGAAGGGCAAGCTGGTGAGCATCGCGATCCCGAACCAGGATTTGACGGCGGCGTGGACGCCGGCCGTGACGTACCTCTTCACGGGGTCGTATCCGTTCACGGCGTCGCCGGACTCGGCGCGGGACACGAACGGGAACATCTGGGTGTACGCGGGTTCGGGCAAGTACTTCAGCGACGTGGACGAAGCCGATTCCGCGGCCCAGATCTTTCTCGGCCTCCAGGACAAGCCGTCGGGCATCACGTACCCGGTCACCACGGCGTCCCTGGACGATCGAACCAACGTCACGACCACCGGCGTCGTGACCGACACGACGCAGGCGTGCCTCTACAATTCGACGACGAACAGTTTCAGCCTCCAGACGCTCGTCACCTCGATCAACCAGACCTCCAGCTCCGTGGCCCCCTCGACGAAGGGATGGTTCTTGTCCCTGTCCGCCAGCCCGACCAGCGAGCGGGTCATCAGCCGGCCGCTGGCCGTCGGAGGGCTCGTGGACTTCCTGACGTATCGGCCAAGCTCGGATGCCTGTTCATACGGCGGCGATTCGTACCTGTACGCCGTGGATTACACGACGGGCCTGGCGCCGGCCATCAACGCCATCCGCGACCCCGCCGTCACGGGGACGACCTCGGGGAGCGTCACCGTGGCCAAGGGTGTGAGGCTCGGCCCCGGCGCTCCTCCGACGGGAGAGGCGATTATCATTCCGCCGCCCAAGGAGGGTGAGGATGGTTTGAAGAAGAAGATCCAGGTGGCGACCGGCGTGATCGTCGAGGCGGAGAACAAGCCCGTGATCTCGGTGACGTCGAAGATCGCCCACTGGCTGATGAAATGATCAGGCCCGCCGTCACGGCGGGACGCGCCGGCTTGTGAATCTCCTCGATCTGCCGATATAATTCCGCCAACCGGAGGGAGTCACCACGCCCGCGTGAGCGTTCGTCTCAAATTAACGATTGAATTAACGATTGGGGTCAAATTAACGATTGGGTAGAGTAGAGAACAGGATTCAGCATCCCGTAGGCCGAGCCTATCTGTTGCCGCCCCTTTCGTCTGGCGGTGTCTCAATAGCCTTGCCATAGTCCGCTTCTCCTGTCCTCCCTCATCAAACCGTGCATGCGGTTTTCCC
>JACQCD010000029.1 GCA_016201825.1 Nitrospirota bacterium
CCTACCTCGGCCACTCGCTTGACCGCCTGTGTCTTGAACTCAGCCGTGTATTCCTGCTTCGGGATCTTGATCATCTTCGCCTCCAAGGTGACGTCCATTGTACGTGATCCTTGGAAGACGAAACTCGAGGGGAAGCTCAACAGTTAGTAAGATATCGCCCCTCTGATACCCCAGACCTTCAGACATTTGATGAAGAACCCCGTTCCGGATGACGGCCAGACACATCCCCGGTGGGGGAGTCGCCCCGACCACCCCAAGGGACTCCGTGGTATCCCCCCCATGCCGAAACGACCGAAAAACGGATTCGCCGCGTTCAAGCTGCCGCGCAAGTCGCTGCCAATCGTGCTGGGAGAATTCGACCAGATCTGCGACAAGTTTCCGGTCCATTTCCCTTTGCGAGGCGATCAATCGGTGGATATCGTCCAGTAGGGCGGCGGTGTCCGGGGTTCTGGTCACCGACACGCCGTCCGTCAAGAGTTCGAACCCCGTCCTGCCAAGCTGGCGGTAGTCCAGCGATTCTCGGCACGCCAGTTCATTTCGTTGCCGAAGCAGTCTCAGCCTCGCTCGGCTACGCTCCGTTCGATCCGCCACCTCCCAAAACGCTTCCCTGAATCCACCAATGATATTCGAGAGTTCATCGAGTAAATAGTGTTTAAATATCATATGATAAAAGCTCTATTTTCATGTATTAGATTAACCATAATAAATATCTGATAAGGAATATTCTGTAAAATTACTAGTCTTCTTAATGAATGTCGTCATCGGTGTCGACCTTCCCGTCTGGACCGAGACTCGACACCTCACCGCTCTGGGAGTCGTAGTGCCACGACCGACCCCAGGGATCCGTCAGTGACCACGGGGACGCTCCATACTCTGCCACAGCTTGCCTGAGACTCTCGGGGACTCGCCCGTGTTCGTCCGCCCACAAACGAACGAGCTGCTGGAGTCCTTCAAGTTGATTCGCGAGGGTGAGTGACTTAGTCGCTTGAAGGTCCGCCGTTACGGTCGTCCACATCGCGCCGGCGTACTGCCCGACAAACGCCGTGGGAACCGCCAGGAGGGTCAGAATAGCGATCATGTTGGCCGCCCACCGAGCGCTGGGCAACGGGATTTTCGCATCCTCGTCGAAGGTATCGCTTGGTTCGCTCTGAAAGGTCGCAGCAGGTTGAGCGACCGCCTCGACCAGACCGGTCGTTGATAGATTGGCCAGCGCTTTACATACCTCGAACTCTCCCAATTGAACGAGTTCGATGAGCCGCTTCACATCGTCATGACCGTTGACGGCGTGGTACACTGTGATTTCCGCCGCTGAAAAACGACCGTGATCCTCTGTATCAAGGTCGACAAAGGGGTCTTCCTCTGTCGCGCTGGGTTGCGCAGGAGTCACGGCGGGGCTCTCGTTCGCCTCGATTTCACCCCGCTTTTCCGAAACCTGTGAAAAAACGAGCGAGAGCGATGGGATTTTCTTCTCGATATACGGCCACTCGTCGAGGCGACGGACCCCCTCCATCAATACGTATTCCGTGCTGATCGGCTCAATATAGTCTTTGGGGTACTCGACGTCCCGCTGGTCGAAGCGGTATTGCCCCTCTTTCCAACGGAACAACCTATAGACGGTTTCAAGAATCTGAAGGCGAAGGGCACGCTTGAGATCGGCTTCGCCAACCGCATTCCGAGCGACCAGGATTTGTCCCAGGTATTGCCCTTCCTGTTGGGTCTTGAGAGCGTCTTCGAGCTGTTGGGCCGTCACCCGCTTGGCGCGAACCAGCACTTCGCCGATTCGCTCCATCCCCTCTTCCTCATCAACTTGCGCCGAAACAACCATGCCTTTGACGAACCCGACCGACGCGCGGCGCGATTGGTGTTTGATGCTCATTAGACCGGTCTTTTGCTGAACGAGTATGAGTTGGAAGATGTCCGACAGGCCGAAATCTTTGATGGAACCTTCAAGAGACATCAGCGCACCCGCCCCATCGTCCGTCCCCGTGACCCGGTGGGAAGACGAGAGGATGAAGGAGGTTCGCTGGCCAGTACGTGGCGAATCATGACCCAGTAGAGGATGGTCAAGCCAGCGACGCTCGGCGCCCACAGGAGGTACCACGATGGCATGAATAATCGCTCCCCAAGGGTCAGCCAACCCGACATCGAGAGCCAACCCATCCAGAAGAACAACGCGGCGGCAAAGGCGAACGCACCACCCCAGAAAGGCCGCCCGATGGCGAGATGGCCGGCACCTGGGATGATCGACAACGCGGCGGCAGCCCGCCGGAGCTCAGCCCACCGGTGGTCAGCTTGGGGCAGCGTCGTATTCGGATGGAGTTTGACGCCTTTGGCGTATGCCTTCCAGCACGCCGCGCAGAGCTTCAGATCCCAAAAATATCGCTGGCAGCGGCGACAGACCGGGGTTCCGCAAGTTCCGCAAGGCGCAGCCGCCCCGCTCGGCACGATCCGCCCGACCACCCAGCACACGCCGACGACCACGGCAATCCCGGCGGTCACCGACCACGAGACGTGGCGCCGAAGACGCTCCACCAACTGCGCCTGGACGGGAGGAGCGGCACGTGGTTCAAGCGCCCGATTCCAGAGCTCGGGGGCGGCAAACCCGTAATCCACGACCAAGAACGCGTCGCCCATCCTCCCCCGCTCCGCATACCCGTCCAAGAGACCGGCATCGAGGGCGCGCGCCTCCTGAAACCGAGCCTCCCCTTCTTCAAAATGGAGATCAGCCCGATAGGCTTGACTGAGGTTATACAACACGACGACTGAACCAGGCTGCGCCGCCAACGCGGCCTCGTACAGTTTAATGGCTCGCGAATAATTCTGGCGACGGAAAAAGAGCGTCCCATAGTTGGCCAGGAGACGGGGATCATGAGGCCACGCGGCAAGCGCCTCCTCGTACAGGGCCTCGGCATCGGCCTCACGTTGTCCTCGGACCAAGGCCAACGCCTGCGCCGCCACCGCCGCCGGCGTCTCGTCGGACGGTTGGATTTGCTGCAGCAACGGGCTCGTGTCCTCTCCTTGGGCGACCGCCGCCATCAGACGCAGTTCGGGATCGTGATCGACCATCAAGACGCCAACGATGGCTGGAAACGCCGCCGCCATGGCGAGCCCCGCGCCAGCCAATACGCCCACCAGCACTCGCTCGCGTCCGGTCATGAACCACCAGGCAATCGCGCTGGGGAGCAATACCAACCAGAAGGCCCACACGGCGGTGAGGAACGGGACCAGCAGCACCCACCCGGCAATCAGCCACGCGGTGGCGGGAAACAGCCGGTAGCCGCTCCACTCGACGACCAGGTGCGCCACCAACGGAGCCGATCGGGCCGTCAAGATGGCGCTAGTCAACAAAACAACGGAGAGGATGCTCAGCACCACCGCCGCGGCAAGCCGGTCGGCAAGGGATAACCACGACCAGAACTCCGTCAACGATGCGGCCCAGGCTGCTCCCCACTCTCGGAGACTTCCCAACGGGTCGGCAGGATGCCCTTCCCACAGCGCCCGTGCGAAAAATCGGTGCGGTTCCCCTAACGTCGGCGAGAGGGCTTGGGCCGCGTGCGCGACCTCCACCGCAGCCGCCCCTTCACCACGCGCCTTGAGCGCCTCGGCGTCGCGCAAAAGAAGAAACGTCAGCTCGGGAGCGTTCTCGATCCCCGCGCGTTTGGCGGAATCAGGAAGCGCGTGGGCGGCGGTCACGATCTCGGGGATGGTGCCGGACTTGATGGTACGGAGGTAGACATCCCACGAGGGAGCCAACGCCGAAGGAATGGCCGCTCTCGTGACGATCGGCCACATGAGCACCACGGCCAAGACCATGCACGCGGCGCCGATCCGAACGGTCATCGAGCTTGTGCGCCCAGTTTGGCCTCGGTACCGCGCCGCAGCCTCATCAAGTTTTCTCGGTGCCGAAAAATGATCATCGCGGCAACCACAGGGGCAAAGATCGTGCTCCCGGCGCCCAGAACTATCGCGGCAACGGGAAGCGCCGCGGCAGCGATGACACTGGCAAGCGACACATACCGCGACACGCCGAGCACAAGAACCCAAATGCCGATCACGCTGAACGCGGTCGCCGGAGACAGGACCAGCAACGCGCCGATCCCGGTGGCCACACCTTTGCCACCCCGAAACCGCGCCCAGACGGGGAACACGTGGCCCGCCACCGCGGCAATGCCCGATGCCTCGGCCCACACGGTCGTGCCCATCAGCGCTCCGGCCGCCCACACGGCCAGTACACCTTTCGATGCATCCATCACTAGCGTGAGAGTCGCGGCGCGCTTCCCCGCGACTCTCAAGACGTTCGTGCATCCGATATTCCCGCTTCCTCGCGTCCGTGGATCGGGCGATCCCATCCAACGAGCAACCACCACCCCAAAGGGGATCGTGCCAATCATATACGCGATCAGGACGATCGCCAAGCCGACGGGAGACGGGAAGAACGAGGCCGGCGTCACCGCACGATTTCCGGACGGAGCGAACGGCCATAATGCAGCGCGTACCGACTCGCCGAGAGGATCGCCAATGCCGTGGCGAGAAGGAGCAGGATGAGCCCGACGAGATGCGCTCCCACGGGAAGAACGGGTTCGAGGATCAGGATGAGCACAGCCACGGTCTGAAGTCCCATTTTCAGCTTGCCCAGGCGTTCAGCGGCAAGAACCCGGCCACCGACCGCGGCGACCGCGCGCAGCGCAGTGACGGCGAATTCCCTCGCCAGGATAAGGATGACCAGCCATCCGGGAGCGCGCCCCGCCTCGACCAGCATCACCAGCGCGGCCAGGATAAGGAGCTTATCGGCGATCGGGTCCAGCAGTTTGCCGAGATCGGTGACCTGCTGCCGTCGCCGCGCCATGTAGCCGTCGAGCCAATCAGTGAACGAGGCCACCGTAAAGACAAGGGCGGCGATCACGGTCAGCATCGGCGAAGCGCCGAAGACCGACACCACAACGAACACGGGAATCAACCCCAGCCGCAACAACGTGAGCGCGTTCGGGACGTTCAGCGGATCGAGCCGTGCTCCACTCACGATCCCGCTCCTCCCGCCCGCGTAGGAGCCGCCACAGCCTCGATGTCGGAGATCCGTTCTCGGGCTGGACGACCCTCCGCCCCCTCCTCGGGAGAAGGTGGTCGCCGCTTCCACCGATTGTGCATCCAGACCCATTGCTCCGGGTACGCCCGAATCGACCGCTCGATTTCTTGCGTGAACAACGCGGTATTCTCATACACATCACGTGCGTGATCGCCGGTACGGATGAGTTCCACCGGTCCGCGGATGATGAGCCGGTGTCGATACGCGCCTTCGCGGAGGATGAACCCAAAGACGACGGCAGCGCCGGTCTTGAGGGCCAGGGCTGCCGCGCCGGCCGGCGTGTGGGCCGGGCGTCCGAAAAAGGGCACGAACACCCCTTCGACATCGGTGTCCTGATCAATGAGCATACCGAGAATGGCATTGCGACGGAGACACGAGAGGAGGTGCTTGGCGGACGACCGGCTTCCACGACTGATCGTGTGCACGCCCTGGGCAGCCCGTGCGCCGATGACGAGCCGGTCCAATCGATGGTCGTACAGCGGCGTGGCCACCACCGATGCGGGATAGCCGCGCCTCGTCACGAGCGCGGCCATCAGCTCCCAATTCCCGAGGTGACCGGTCAAGAAGATGACACCCCGACTGCGGGCCACGGCGGCCTTCAGACATTCCTCGCCTTCCACGGTGCACAACCGTTCGATCGGGGTGTGCGGTCGACGCGACAGCATCAACAACTCGAACAGGCTCCGTCCTAAATTGGCGAAAGACCGGCGGGCGATTCGCCCGCGGGCGGCGTGTTTTTCGCAGCTCGGAAACGCCATAGCCAGATGAGCAGCCGCACGACGCCGGGCCGAGGGGAGACTGACGAAGGCCAAGACACCCAGCCAGCCTCCGAGAGCCACGCCGACGTTCCAGGGCAGAATCCCCGCCATGGTGCTCAGCGCCGACACCCCCCATACGATCATCGTCCTGATCACTCGCTGGCCGGTTCTCACCGACGGACTCCGCGACTCCGGGCGCGCAGCAAGAGGTCTGAGATCTCCCGCACGGCACCCTCCCCACCGCGTCTGATGGTCACGTAATGCGCCGCCCGTTTGGCGACCGCGTGCCCGTTTCGCACGGAGACCGCGAGACCCACGCGCCGAAGCACCGAAAGGTCGGGCACATCATCCCCGACGTACGCCACCTCCCGGTCGAGGAGTCCCCGTCTGGCGATCAACGCCTCATAGACCGGGAGTTTATCGGAAATCCCTTGGTGGATTTCGTCGATATCGAGTTCCTTCGCCCGCCGCTCGACGATCGGCGAACGGCGTCCGCTCAAGAGACCGATCTCCACGCCGGATCGGGCGAGCTCTTTCAACCCGTACCCGTCTTGAATGTCGAACGATTTCACCTCGTGACCGTCGCTGGTCAACGTGATCTTACCGTCGGTAAGGACGCCGTCGACGTCCAACAGGAGAAACGTGATGCGCTGCGCCCGCTTGAGGACTTGCTGAGAGGATAACGCCATACGCCTTCGCGCGCGGTCGTCCTTAGACCACGCCGGCTTTCAGCAGATCGTGGAGGTGAATCACGCCTTCAACGCGCAATCCGGCATCCGCGACGACGAGGACCGTGATCGCGTAACGCTCCATCTGCCCCACGGCCTCCGCCGCCAGGGCCGTGCGAACGATCACCTTGGGATCCTTCGACATGACGGCATCAGCGGACCGTGCGAGGAGGTTGTCGCCTCCCTTCTCCAATACCCGTCTCAGATCGCCGTCGGTGATGACCCCCCGCAACCGTCCGGACTCGTCGGTCACCGTCGTCATCCCGATTTTCTTCGAACTGATTTCATAGATGACATCTTTAAGGGCGGTTTTAGGCCTGACTTTGGGGATTGCGTCTTCGCGATGCATCAGATCCTCCACCGTGAGGAGGAGGCGCTTCCCAAGGGAGCCCCCGGGGTGGTAGCGGGCAAAATCCTCGGGCTTGATGCCCTTGCGCTCGAGGAGGGCCATCGCCAGGGCGTCGCCCAACGCCAAGGCCGCGGTCGTGCTCGCCGTGGGCGCGAGGTCCAACGGACAGGCTTCCTCCTCGACACTCACATCCAGGACCACGTCGCTGTTTTTTCCCAGGATCGAGTCGAGTTTGCCGATCAAACTGATCAGCGGCACGCCCAGCCGCTTGAGAGCGGGCAAAATCTTGAGCAACTCCTCGGTCTCTCCACTATTCGAGATCGCGAGCACGACGTCCCCGCGCGACACCATGCCGAGATCTCCGTGGATCCCCTCCGCGGGGTGCAGGAACGCCGAGGGGATGCCGATGCTCGCCAGGGTCGCCGCGATCTTACGGCCGATGATCCCGGATTTGCCGATGCCGGTGACCACCACGCGGCCTTGGCAGAGATCCATGAGCGAGACCGCGCGTTCGAAACGCTGGTCGAGGCGGTCGATGAGCGCGAGAATCGCTTTGGCCTCGATTTCAAGCACGTGGCGGCCTCGAGCCAGACTCATCGCGGACAGAACTCCCGGGTCATCGTAAGTTGGCCGATCCCGCGCGCGAGTCCGTCCGGGCACTCCGTTCGACATCGTCCGGTCGGCTGCGCGCTGCAACCGCTTCCCGAATTCTCAACAACTCCCGGAGAAGGCCTTCCACCTGATCAAGCGGCAGCATGTTGGGACCGTCGGAGGGCGCACGATCGGGATCAGGGTGGACTTCCATAAAAAGGCCGTCGCAACCGACCGCGACCGCGGCGCGCGCCAGCGGAGCCACGAACTCGCGCTGTCCGCCGGACGCGTGGCCCGCCCCGCCCGGGAGCTGCACGCTGTGGGTGGCGTCGAAGATCACCGGGTACCCCCACTGACGCATGATGGGAAGACTGCGGAAGTCGGTGACCAAGTTGTTATAGCCGAAGCACGATCCTCGCTCCGTCAACAGCAGGCGGTGGTTCCCGGTGGACACGGCCTTGTCCACGACGTGTTTCATATCCCAGGGAGCGAGGAACTGCCCCTTTTTGACGTTCACCACCTTGCCCGTCCGGGCCGCCGCGATCACCAGATCGGTTTGCCGGCACAGGAACGCCGGGATCTGCAACACATCCAACACCTCCGCGGCGGCGTGCACGTCTTCAATGGAGTGAACATCCGACAGCACGGGCACGCCGATCTTCTCGCGGACCTTTTCGAGGATACGGAGTCCTTCCTCCATGCCGAGGCCACGAAAAGACGCCCCGGAGGTCCGGTTCGCCTTGTCGTAGGACGACTTGAAGATGTACGGAATCTCTAAGGAGGAGGTGATGATCTGGAGGCGTTCCGCCACGTGCAGACACAACGCTTCGTTCTCCACCACGCACGGGCCGGCGATCAGCGCGAGCGGATGCCCCTGCCCAAGAACCAGCCCATCGATCGCCACATCATGCGGGGTCATCGTGTTGTTCTCCCAAAAACGTTCATCCGCTCCGGCGGCGAAGCGCCGCGGCAACGAACGCGACGAACAGCGGGTGGGGCGTTCGGGGACGCGAGCGGAACTCAGGATGAAACTGGACGCCCACGAACCAGGGGTGTTCGGGGATTTCCACGATCTCCACCAGGTTCCGTTCGGGGTAAATCCCGCTGAACGTCATCCCCGCGCGCAAGAACCGCTCTCGATAGCTATTGTTGAATTCGTACCGATGGCGGTGGCGCTCGAAGGTTTCTTCCACCCCGTACGCCTCGTAGGCGCGGCTGTCCTTGCTGATTCGGCAGGGGTACGCACCCAGGCGCATCGTTCCCCCTTTACCCTCCACGTCGTGCTGGTCCGCCATCAAATCGATCACGGGATCGGACGGCGCCGAGAATTCCGTGCTGTTGGCATCTTTCAAACCGAGGACGTGACGGCCGTATTCGATCACCGCGCACTGCATCCCCAAACAGATGCCGAGAAACGGAACTCCGCCCTCGCGCGCGAATCGAATCGCTTCGATCTTGCCCTCGATCCCCCGATTGCCAAACCCCGGCGCGACCAGAATGCCGTCCACATCGGCCAGGTGCGGCTCCGGCCCATCGACCACCAGGGTCTCGGCGTCGATCCATCGGATCTCCACCCGCGCGGTGTGCGCGATGCCGCCGTGGTGAAGCGCCTCGGACAGACTTTTATACGAATCCTTCAACCCCAAGTATTTGCCGATCAGCGCGATGTGAACCGTCTGTTTCGGCCGCTTGATCCGATCGACCAAGGCTTCCCAGGCCGCGAGTTGAGCGGGCATCGACGGCAGATGGAGGTGACGCGCGATAAGCTCGTCGAGCCCCTGCTGATGAAACACCAGGGGCACCTCATAGATCGTGTCGACATCCTGAGCCGAGATCACCGCCTCGCGATCCACGTTGCAGAAGAGCGCGACCTTGGCTTTCAAATCGGCGGGCAACACGCGGTCGGAGCGGCACAGCAAGATATGCGGCTGAATGCCGATCTCACGGAGCTTGTTGACGCTGTGCTGCGTCGGCTTGGTCTTCAACTCGCCCGACGCATTCACGTACGGGATGAGGGTCAGATGTACGTACAGCACGTTCTCACGGCCCACGTCGTACGGGAACTGACGGATCGCCTCCAGAAACGGCAGGCTTTCGATGTCGCCGACCGTCCCCCCGATTTCCACGATCACGACGTCCACATCGTCGGCCAGCGACGTGATCGTGCGCTTGATCTCGTCCGTGATGTGGGGCACGACCTGGACCGTCCCGCCCAGGTAATCGCCGCGGCGTTCCTTCTGAATGACGGTGTAATAGATCTTGCCGGTCGTGTAGTTGTTGCGGCGACCGGTGGTCACCGTCGTAAAGCGCTCGTAATGACCCAGGTCCAGATCAGTCTCGGTGCCGTCTTCGGTGACGAAGACCTCTCCGTGCTGATAGGGATTCATCGTCCCCGGATCGACGTTGATGTAGGGGTCCAGCTTCAGGAAGGCAATCTTGAGCCCGCGACTTTCGAGCAGGTTGCCGATCGAGGCCGACGCCAGACCTTTCCCCAATGACGAAACGACCCCTCCCGTGATGAACAGGTACTTCGTCATGATGTCTTCTCCGCTGAGCGCGCTGAATCGAGCGCAGACACTGGTGTTTCCCGCCGAGCCCCGGATCGTTCCTGATTTCCCGCGCGCCTCCGGCCCTCGATGACCGCCCGCACGCGTTCGAGATCCTCGGGTGTGTTGACCTCCTCCGTCCGCTCCGAGGTGAGGACCACCCGAATCGGACATCCGTGCTCCAGCGCCCGGAGCTGCTCCAGCTTCTCCAATTGCTCCAACCGGCCGGGCGGCCAGCGGGCGAACTCCAGCAACACATCGCGTCGGTACCCGTACAACCCGAAGTGCTGGTAAAACGTCCCCGGCATCGGCGCGTCGAGCCCGCGGTCCTTGCGGTCCCTCACGTGGGGGATCGCCGCGCGGGAGAAATACAGCGCATTGCCATCGCGGTCCATCACCACTTTGACGACGTTGGGATTGTACACATCGGCGGGATCGGTGATTTCCCGAGCCAGCGTCGCCATTCGGACCTCGGGATCGTTGAACGGCTCGATCACGGCCTCGATCATCGATTCGGACACCAAGGGCAGATCGCCCTGGAGGTTGACGACGACGTCGGCCTCGCGACCCGCCGCCACTTCGGCCAGTCGGTCGGTGCCGGTCTCGTGGGCCGGCGACGTCAACACCGCCTGGCCCCCGAATCCCTGGACCACCGCAACGATGCGGACATCATCGGTCGCCACCACCACGTCGTTCGCCGTCTTGACTTGCCGCCCGCGCTCCCAGACGTGTTGGATCATCGGTTTCCCCGCGATGTCCGCCAGGGGTTTGGCCGGCAAGCGCGTCGAAGCGTACCGGGCTGGGATGACGAGTACGACCCTCATCGGGACCGCTCATCGAGGCTTTCGTCGATCTGACGATGGAGGGCGTCGGGCTTCACCGTCGCCGTTCCGACCAACCCGACCACGTAGCCCGCCGCGCAGTTCGCGAGCGTGGCCGCGTCGCGCCAGTCCGCCCCCACCGCCCGCGCGGCGGCCAGTGTCGCGATGACCGTGTCTCCCGCCCCGGTCACGTCGAAGACCTGTTGCGCGACTGTGGGGACGTGGCTCTCGGCGCCCTCGGCTTCGAAGAGACTCATGCCGTGCTCTCCGCGGGTCACCAGCACCGCCTGCGCGTCGAGCAGCTCCAGCAATCGTCGTCCGGCGCGGCGCAGGCTCTCGTCGTCCGTGATCTCGATATCGGTGGCCTGGCCGGCCTCCAAATGATTGGGCGTCACGATGTGCGATCCTCGGTAAAAGGCCATATGCGGAACTTTGGGATCCACCATCACGGTCACACCCCGCTGCGAGGCGGACGCCGTGAGCCGTCGCATCAGGTCCTCCGAAATCACGCCCTTCGCGTAATCCGACACCACCACGCACTGGACGTCGTCGAGATGCCCCTCAAGGTAGTCGAGGAGCCGGGCATGAGTCTTGGGCGCAATCTCGCCACGGCGTTCACGGTCGAACCGCACAACCTGCTGCTGGTGAGCAACCACCCGCGTTTTCTGGGTCGTCGGCCGCCCCTCTTCGCAAACGATGCCGTCGACGGGGGCCCCCTGGCCCCGGAGTACGTCCAACAGCGCCTCCCCGGCCGCGTCCTGACCGATGACGCCACACACGCGAACCGAAGCCCCGAGCGATGCCAAGTTCAAGAACACGTTGCCGGCTCCGCCTAACATCACCGACTCCGACGTCACGTCCACCACCGGCACGGGCGCTTCGGGTGAAATCCGCTGCACGCGGCCCCAGACGTAATGGTCCAACATCAGATCGCCAATGACAAGCACACGGGCGTCCGAGAAACGATCGAGATAGCCGTGGAGACGCTGCGATAGCGCGGTCACTCGTGGGTCCTCCACACTGTTGAGCGCCGCCCGCGTTTCCGAAGCGGAAAAGGGGACGCGCGCGGCCAAGGGCAGGGTATCACAAACGGGGCTAGCGAATCACCTTCCCGATCCGATTCCACCGCACCCACGTGTCGGCGCCATCCCACGACCAGTAGATCAAAAACGCTTTGCCCCGAATCTTGTGCTCCTTCACGAACCCCCAAAACCGGCTGTCGAGGCTCTGGTCCCGGTTGTCCCCCATCACAAAATACGACTCCGGAGGCACCGTGACGGGACCGAAGTTGTCGCGCTTGTCGATGTGAATATCGCGGTCCGTGTGCTGAACTCGAGGATCGTCCACTCGAGCACCGTTGACGTACACCTCTTTGTTCCGAACCTCGATGACATCTCCCGGCGTGCCCACCACCCGCTTGATGAAATCCTTGCTCTCGTCTTCGGGGTATTTGAACACGATGATGTCGCCGTGTTGGGGCGAGGAGATCGGGACGAGCATCACGTCGGTGAAGGGGAGCTTGATCCCATAGATAAACTTATTGACCAAGATATGATCCCCGATCGA
This sequence comes from Nitrospirota bacterium, assembly GCA_016201825.1. GTDB lineage: Bacteria > Nitrospirota > Nitrospiria > 2-01-FULL-66-17 > 2-01-FULL-66-17 > 2-01-FULL-66-17. The sequence continues at coordinate 12,443 of JACQCD010000029.1, forward strand.
CAGTGTCGGGATCATGGACCCGGAAGGAATCTTGAAGGCTTGGACGACGAAGGTTCTGATCGTCAACGCCAGAACAATCGCCAGCGCGAACGCTTCGGCGTATTCCCGGAGGGTTGATTTCTTCTTGACCCCCATGTCGGGGATCAGTCCTTCACCTTCAAGAGCGCGAGAAAGGCCTCCTGCGGAATTTCCACCCGCCCCACTTGCTTCATGCGCTTTTTCCCTTCCTTCTGCTTCTCCCATAATTTCCTTTTCCGTGTGATGTCCCCCCCGTAGCACTTGGCGGTGACGTTTTTCTTCATCGCCCGGACGGTTTCACGGGCAATGACGCGACTGCCGATGGCGGCTTGAATGGCGATTTCGAACATTTGGCGTGGGATGAGTTCTCGCATTTTCTCGGCCAGTTGCCGTCCCCGCATCGGCGCTTTGTCACGATGCGTGATGCACGACAACGCATCCACCGTTTCGCCGTTGATCAAGATATCGATTTTGACGAGATCGCTCGGTTCGTACCCGATGAATTCATAATCGAAGGAGGCGTACCCCTTGCTGATCGACTTCAGTCGATCGTAGAAATCGAGGATCACCTCGTTCAGAGGCAGTCGGTACGTCAGCATCAGGCGATGCACGTCGAGGTACTTTAAATCGAGCTGACAGCCGCGGCGCTCTTCGCAGAGGCGGAGCAGCACGCCCAGATAGGGTTCCGGCGTGATGATTGTCGCGCGAATCATCGGCTCTTCAAAGCTCGCGATTTTCTGGACGTCGGGCAGCTTCGCTGGATTTTCGATGTACAACACCTCGCCCTTGTGAGTCGTCACCCGGTAGACCACGGTGGGCGCGGTGCTGATCAAGGCGAGACGGTATTCGCGCTCCAACCGCTCGCGGATGATCTCCATGTGCAAGAGACCGAGGAATCCGCAGCGAAAACCAAACCCCAACGCCAATGAGGTCTCCGGTTCGAAACTAAAGGAGGCGTCGTTGAGCTTGAGTTTATCGAGCGCGTCGCGCAGCGCTTCGTACTCGGCGCTGTCGACGCTATAGAGACCGCAGAAGACCATCGGCTTCACGTCGGTGTAACCCGGGCACGGCGTGGGGGTTGGCCGCGTCGACTCGGTAATCGTGTCCCCGATCTTGGTATCGGTCACGTTCCTGATACCGGCCACGATGTAGCCGACCTCGCCCGCGCTCAACTCGGCCGTCTCCATCCGCTTCGGCGTGAATACCCCCACGGCATTGACCTCGAAGGCCTTACCCGTCATCATGAAACTGATCTTCGTCCCGGCCCGCACCCGTCCGTCGAACACGCGCGTCAAGACCACGGCGCCCTGATAGTTGTCGAACCACGAATCGAAGACTAACGCTTTGAGCGGCGCTTCCGGGTCGCCGGACGGAGCCGGAATGCGGTGAACGATCGCCTCCAAGATATCTGTAATGCCCAAACCTTCCTTCGCGCTGGCCAGAATCGCGTCATCTCCCGGGATGGCCAACACGTCCTCGAGCTCGCGTTTCACCTTGTCCACGTCGGCGCTGGGCAAGTCGATCTTGTTGATGACCGGAACGATCGTCAAATTGTGGTTGGTCGCCAGTTGGGCATTGGCAATGGTTTGGGCTTCCACTCCCTGGGTCGCGTCGACGACCAGCAGCGCTCCCTCACAGGCCGCCAGGCTGCGGGACACCTCGTAGGTGAAGTCGACGTGGCCCGGGGTATCGATGAGATTGAAAATGTACTCGCGGTTGTCCCTGGCGCGATACTGGAGTCGCACCGCGTGCGCTTTGATCGTGATACCGCGCTCGCGTTCGAGGTCCATATCGTCCAGAACTTGTTCGCGCAACTCACGCGCCGTCAGCGCTCCGGTCTGTTCCAGGAGCCGATCGGCGAGGGTCGATTTTCCATGGTCGATATGGGCGATTATCGAGAAGTTTCTGATGGTTGCAAGCAACGGCGCTCCGAGCGGACATCGCGGAAAAGCGTCAAATTATATGAAGTCCACAACCAATTGTCAAAGCGTGCGGATCACGTGAAGCAGGTCGCGCTCCTCCCCGCACGCCAACGAGATTCCAGCGCGGCGTTCCTTGACAAGGGGTCGAGTTAGGGTAAGCTGAACCGCACATGGAGGGCGCCATGAAACCTGAAGAAAAGGAGAAAATTAAGCGGTTGGTGCGGGAGCTCTCCCACTGTGTGAATTCGGCACTTTCCGACAACGGCGACATCAAAGACGCCCTCAAAGACATCGAAGGCGAGGGTTATCAGGTCGATCTGCTGTTTGCGCTTTTCACCAGGATCCTCCGGAAAAGAGACATTCCCCTCCTCGAAGAACCCGCCGCGACGGCGACCGCTTTTGACGACGATTTTCTCCGAACGCTCAAACTAAACTGGTCATCTGAATAGGCGCTTCGCGAACGCGCCGTGTGCGTGGCGAAGCAATTGCCCTTCGTTAGCGTCCCCCCTTTTGCAAAGGGGGGCGAGGAGAATTTTCTCGCCAATCACCACCGCACGCGCGTGATGGCCCCTTCCGACGCTGAGCTGACCGATGCGGCGTATTTGGCGAACACACCAGCGCGGTAACGGGGTTCAGGAGCCTTCCAGGACTTCAAGCGATTCTTGAGCTCTTCATCGGATAGGTCGACGTCTAGGCGCCGCTTCGGGATGTCGAACGTGATCAGATCGCCCTCGCGGACGGCCGCGATCGGCCCGCCCCGAGCGGCCTCCGGCGCGACATGGCCCGCCATCAAGCCCTTGGTCGCCCCGCTGAACCGGCCGTCGGTCAAGAGCGCCACGGTGTTCCCAAGCCCCTCCCCCACCAGCGCCGCGGTGACGCCGAGCATTTCCCGCATACCGGGCCCGCCGCAGGGCCCCTCGTAGCGAATGACCACAACGTCATTTTCGAGAATCTCACGGCGCGTCACCGCCGCCATCGCGTCTTCCTCGCGATCGAAGACCCGTGCGGGCCCTCGGTGGACCAGCCGCTCGTGCCCCGCGACCTTGACGACGCAGCCCTCCGGAGCCAGATTGCCCTTTAAGATCACTAATCCGCCAGTGGGCTTGAGGGGTTTGGCCATCGGGAGGACGACTTCCTGTCCCGGCGTCTCCACCGCGACGGCGGCTTCCTCAGCCAACGTCTTGCCCGTGGGCGTCAATTGTGTGCCGTCCAGCAACCCGGCCTTGACCAAACGCTGAGCAACCAGCGGGATGCCGCCCGCGCGATCGAGGTCCGCCGCGACGAAGCGCCCGCCTGGCTTGAGATCGGCGATCAGCGGCGTCCGCGCGCTCACCGTGTCGAAGTCGTCGATCGTCAGCGGAATGCCTGCTTCCCGCGCCATGGCGAGCAGGTGCAGCACGGCGTTGGTGGAGCCCCCGGTGGCGGCGACTCCGGCGATCGCGTTCTCGAAGGCCTTGCGCGTGAGGATACCGCTGGGCCGAAAATCCCGATTGAGCATGTCCATCACGACGCCGCCCGCGCGGACGCCGACGGCCTCTTTGCGGGGGTCGGTCGCCGGCACGCTCGCCGAACTCATGACGGATAGGCCGATGAACTCCATCACCGTCGCCATGGTGTTGGCCGTGAATTGGCCGCCGCACGCGCCGGCCCCGGGACAGGCTGAATTCTCCAACGCGTACAGGTCCGCGTCCGTCATGCGGCCGGCCGCGTTGGCGCCCACCGCCTCAAACACGTCTTGAATCGTGACATCCCGCCCCTTGAAGTGACCCGGCTGGATGGAACCGCCGTACAGGATCAGGCCCGGGACGTCGAGACGGATCAACGCCATGGCGGCGGCCGGAATCGTTTTATCGCAGCCGACCAAGACGACCATCGCGTCGAAGAGGTAGCCGCGGCCCATCAGTTCGATGGAGTCCGCGATGACTTCGCGGCTCACCAGGGACGCCTTCATCCCCTCGGTGCCCATTGTGACCCCATCGCTCACCGAAATGGTGTTGAACTCCATCGGGGTCCCCCCCGCGGCCCGGACCCCTTCCTTCACCTTCACCGCGAGGTCGCGCAAGCCGTAGTTGCACGGCATCGTCTCGGTCCAGGTGTTGGCAATCCCCACGATCGGCCGGGCCAAATCAGCGTCAGTAAATCCGATGCCCTTGAGCATCGCCCGCGCTGGAGCGCGCTCGCGGCCGTTGGTAATGGCGCGGCTTCGGGATTTGGGGTCGACGACATTCGACATGGTCAGATGCTCCTGAGTGGCGTCACCGATGCGTAGTTCACGATACGGAGAGGTTGATCGGATGAACGGCTAAGTGGACGCGTAATCGTTTTGAAACAC
>JACQCD010000039.1 GCA_016201825.1 Nitrospirota bacterium
ACCGCACACGCCGTCATTCCACCCTCGGCTACAAGTCACCCATCCAGTTTATGGAGTCCTGGATCAGTGATCAGCATGAGGAAAAACTGGTAGCATGAAACTGGCCCGCTGGAAGACGAAAAACAGGGGGAACCTCAGGATGCTGAATCCTGTTCTCTACTCTACCCGATTTTGTGACCCGGCGGAGAGAAAATGTACTCCGACCCACTGCTGTCCCATAAACTCAATAGCGCCAGTTGAGCTTTTGTTGGCGAGTTTGCGGGTGATCCGCACTGGATCGTTGGTCTATCACGTTGAGAAACAGGTTCAACTGGGGTACCCGGAGCGCTCCAGTGGCTCCAGGCCTCACTTTTTTGTGGGACAGCAGTGACTCCGACCCCAATTTCTAGCGCGAGGCCGTCACGAGGCCGTCATGAATAGCAGGGGGTTGCCCACGATGGCGTTGCCTGGCTGGTGTTTTCCCTCTCAATTCGCCATAATGCGGCACAAAGGAGACATCGCGTGAAAGCGAAAAATCTCTTGAAACGGATCACGGCCGACCCCAAGATCCTTGGTGGAAAGCCGATCATCAGAGGAACCCGTCTATCGGTCGAACTGATCCTGGAACTCCTGGCCTCGGGAGCGACCGAGGCTGAGATCCTGCAGGATTATCCCCATCTCAAATCGAGCGACGTCAAGGCGTGCCTGGAATACGCCGTTCGGTCATCCCAGAACGAAATCTATGTGGACTTAGAACGGGCAGGGTGAGGCATCAGGACCTGAAGTTTCTCGCCGATGAGAACGTGTCTCCGTCATCAATCGTTTCTTGGACACGAAGACCCGGATTCAGAGCGGAATGCTGATTGTCATTCAGGAATCACAGGCCCGTATCCGCCGGACGCCGTACCAGGGTTAAACGGCAATCTGCCGGCCTCAACGCAGGACAAAAAGCGCTCCGCTCCGAATACTCCTCATAATCTTTATGACGACGTTCCGATGAGATCCAAAGTCAACAAGTCAAGTCTGACCCCGAGGGCCGTCTTTTCGTCTCGTAGCGACGTGCCGATGAGCGACAAAGTCAACAAGTCAAGCCTGACCCCTAGGCCGTCAAAATTCTTCGGCTGTTTGGTCTGAAGCTGTCCGTGACGATGATTCAGAAGAATCTAAGCCGGACGGCGACGTGAGGGACTGCGGTAAAGATGGAAAACCAATCTGCCCTCTTTTCGGTTCCCAATTCTGTCCGCGCGCCTTGACAAGAATGAGGCTTATAAGCGACAATGCGCGGTGAGGAAGCGCTCCCCGTCACGGTCGAGGTCTATGAAACAACCGATGGCAACGCTCCATTCATCGAATGGTTGAGGAATCTGAAAGATCTTCGGGCTCGGGCGATCATTCGGACCCGGATCAACAGAATTCGGGTGGGTAACTGGGGACTCCGTCGATCATTGGGGGATGGGGTGTGGGAACTGAAAGTCGACTTCGGACCTGGATATCGGGTGTACTATGGCCATGAAAACCAACAAATCGTCCTCCTTCTCGTCGGCGGGGACAAGCGCTCGCAAGCGCGTGACATCGAAAAAGCGAAAGAGTATTGGAACGACTTCAAAGCGTTCAAGAGATCGAGCGAGTCGGCCCTATGAAAGCTACCTCAATCAGGATTTGGCCGACCCGCGCGAAGCCGCGGCCTACCTGACGGCCGCCATCGAGGACGGAGATCGCAAGGTCTTTTTGCTGGCGTTGAGGGACGTGGCCAAGGTCCATGGAGGGCTCGGCAAGCTGTCGAGCGCCTCATCCCTGAACCGAAGAGCCGTGTACCGGATGTTATCCGAGCGTGGAAACCCGGCACTCTCCAGTTTGGACGCCGTCCTGAAAGCCCTCGGGTTTCAGTTGGCCGTTGAAGTGAGAGAGGCGTCCTAGAACACATCTCGGCTGATCCGTGCGAGGCCGAACATGATGAAGGAGCATGATCGGATCGTTCTGACCAGCGACCTCCCCGAAGAAGGTCTCAAAGCCGGCGACGTGGGCACGGTGGTGCACGTCCACCGCGGAGGCGAAGCGTTCGAGGTCGAATTCGTTGCCTTACGGGCTGGGGAGCGAATCGTTGGCCGAACTGTGAATTTTTAAGCGGTGTCCCGATGAGTGCCAAAGTCAAGAAGTCAAGCCTGACCCCGAGGCCGTGCATGAGAAGGCCGCCGTGCAGGCACTTTTCAAACCTATGGGGCGGCACGAGGGATTGATCGCGCTGGTCCAGCCTGCCCCACCCCCAGCACTAACATTAGGGGAGGCTGCTGCAGAGCCAAAGGAGACGGAATGAGGCCAAAACCTGATCACTGGGGTTCAGTTCTGGCTGGCGTAGGGCGCTCGGTATCGACGGCGCAAAGGATCAATGTCGAGGCAGAAATCTCCGAGTCCCGCGCGTTCACGGAGCGGCTGTTTGCCGACTACCGCAGAGGCGGGTACCAGCGAGCACTGGCGGACCTCCGTCGCATTAACTGGCCGCTGCGGCAAAAGCGGCACAACGCCTAATGGTAAGCCGCGCAACTATTGGGGTCGGAGTACTATTCTATACTAGGCTATACCATAGTAAAATGCACTCTGATCCCGATTCTTAGTCATCCTGATGAGGTGATCCTTGTCTTTCAGCGTTGAGACTCCACCTTCACCAGAGGAAGTCGAGGCTCGGATTAAGTTCACGACCTACCTGGGGTATCTTCGCTTCTTCTCCCAACATCTTTACGATGAGTACGGAACCGAGTGGAAGTCGTTCGCGGAGCGATGTATCGCGAAATCGGCCAGTACTGCGCTTTGTCCAAATGTGGATCGCAAGTGGTTGGAGCGGTTCTTGAAGATCTCCTGGAACACGGAGTTCCTGCTGTTCAGCGGACCGCGAGAACCGGAGCTAATGCGAATTAACAATCAGTGGGTCCCAATCCAAGCATATTATGCAGTCTATGCCGCTGCTGAGGCCTTTGCCTATGTCCTCGATGGCAAGAAGGCGGACGGCCACATCAAGACGCTAAGGAAGGTGACCGAATTCTTCAGCAGGTTTAAGCTGTCCCCGTGGGACAAGGCCTATGCAGGCCCTCGAGGGCGGGATGCACATTCGCATCAGCCGCTTAATTTCCCCCCAGAGGTCAAGCCAGCAGACAGTAACCTTAAACGTGTCGGGGTTAGACCCCTCGAAATGATCGCAACGTGTCTCCGGGCTGAGCATTCGAATCGGATTGATGAGTACAAAAGGAAGCCGGGAAAGGGCGGCCCGTACCGATATGAATACGACCCAGGTGCCACAGGTATTTTGCACTTCCTCTATCGTCTGCGGGTCAAATCGAACTACAAGGAAGTCGATATATTCGTTCAGGAGAACATCGACTACAGTGAGACGCAGGCCTTCTTTGACTGCCTACACGAGATCACGGTATGGACCCTCACCTTTCTCGAGATCATGATTATGAGAAAGGTGGGGAAACAGATGTTTCTTGCGCTCGGGGCAAGCTATCTTGAGTTGAATTCCCAAGCTGCAGCCTTAAAGGATCGCCTTACGTTTTACCAATCGAAGATTGCGAAATAGCTGACTCGCTTGACTTGTTGACTTCGGGGGAAAATTGGGGGCAGAGCAATTTGGCCAGAAAAATGGGATTGCCTTCTTTCTCTCTGCGAAGACAAAGAAGACAACCAGGTGATTTGACGGGAAGACAAGCGAGCGCATGCCGACGTTGAACTGGATTGGAAAAGAAGCCGTGGTGAATCATCACCACCGCGTGCCCTTTCACCTACTCAAAGACGTGCCGGACCTTGCCTGCGGCTGGCCGGGCGACGGCAATCTGATCGTTCAGGGCGATAACCTCGTCGCGCTCAAGGCGCTGCTGCCGTACTACGCGGGACAGGTGAAGTGTATCTACATTGACCCGCCTTACAACACGGGTGTTGACGAGCGGGACGAGGAAGGAAAGCGGGCGGGATGGATTTATAGCGATAACGTCAATAGCCCAGAAATTCGCGAGTGGCTCGGGAAAGTTGTGGGCGAGGAAGCGGAAGATCTCTCCCGCCACGACAAGTGGCTCTGCATGATGTATCCCCGACTCGCCGTGCTGCGGAAATTTCTGCGGGAAGATGGGATGATCTTTGCGAGCATTGACGAGATGGAGGTTGCAAGCCTTCGCCTACTTTTCGACGAGATTTTCGGCGCCACGAATTGCGTCGGGACAATCGTTTGGAAAAACGTAACCGACAACAACCCAACGAACATCGCCATCGAGCACGAATACGTTCTGTGCTATGCGAAGAATACAGACCGGATTCCTCGCGAGTGGAAATCCACAAACTTGGCAGTGAAGGGCAAGTTGCTGCAAATCGGAGACGAGTTTGTGCGGAAGTATCCCGACCCCGCTGAGCGGCAGCAGGAATACACAAAGTGGTTCCGACAGAACAAAAACGAACTCTGGCCGTTCGACCGTTACAAATACATTGACGATGGTGGCATCTACACCGGCAGTCAGAGTGTTCATAACCCCGGCAAAGAGGGCTACCGATACGACGTCATCCACCCTGTTACTGGTAGGCCATGCGCCCAACCAATGATGGGTTATCGCTTTCCGAAGGAAACTTTGGATGGCTTGATCGAGCAGGGGCGGGTGATCTTTGGGGAGGACGAATCGAAGCTCATTGAGCTGAAAGTTTATGTAAGAGATTATCGAGCAAAGCTCGCGAGTTTGTTCGAGTTAGATGGGCGAATCGGAACGAACGAGGTGAAGGAGCTATTTCCCGACGACAAACGGCCATTTGATTTCCCGAAGCCGACGGGGCTCATTGAGGAATTGATCAGTTTCACGACATCAGGTGAGGACTTGATTCTGGACTCCTTCGCCGGCTCAGGAACCACCGGCCATGCGGTATTGAAGCTGAATCGCGCAGACCAGCAACAGCGTCGGTTCATTCTCGTTGAAATGAAGCAGTCGATAGCCCGCGACATTACCGCCGAGCGCGTGCGGCGCGTGGCGGAAGGTTACACGAACGCAAAAGGTGAGCGGGTGGAAGGACTTGGCGGGGGCTTCCGCTTCTGCGAGTTGGGCGAGCCGCTGTTCGATGAGACCGGGAAGATCCGCGACACGGTCAGCTTCGCCGACCTTGCGCGGCACGTCTATTTCAGCGAGACGGGCGAGCCGCTGCCGCGCGAGCGTGTGACCAAGTCGCCGTTCCTCGGCGCGTGCCGGGGCGTCGGGATTTACCTGCTCTACAACGGCATTCTGGACGACAAGCGCGCGAACGGCGGCAACGTGCTCACGCGCGCGGTGCTCGCGCAGCTTCCGCCCTTCGACGGGCCGAAGGTCATCTACTGCGCCGGTTGCCTGCTCGGGCGCGACCGGCTGCAGGCGGAGCGCATCATCGTCCGGCAGACGCCCTACGAGATCAAGGTGTCATGAGACCGATTGTCGATCCCCGCGAACTCGCACGCCGTTCCAATGAAGACGAGGCGGTGCGGCGTTGCTACGAACACAAACGAGAACTGCGCCGGTTGCTCGGCTCACGCTCTCCGCTCCCGGAAGAGGTGCTTGATAACCTCGACTGGCTCGAAGCGGAGCGGGCGTGCCGCGAGACGCGGTGCATCGGGTTTTACACGGGCGCCGCATGATCTCCCTCAAGGACTACCAGACGCGGGTGCTCGATTCGCTGCGCGACTTCTTCCGGCAATGTTCGAAGGACGGTCGGCCCGAAGCCGCGTTCCAGGCGGTGCAGCTTCGCAATGGCCGCACACCTGCGCCGTACATCCCGGTCTCGGTGGCGGGGTTGGCGCCGGGGATGCCTTACGTCTGCCTGCGTGTGCCGACGGGCGGGGGTAAGACGCTGCTCGCCTGCCATGCCGCCGGTCTCGCGATGGGCGAGCTGCTGCACGCGGAGCGCGCGGTGGTGCTTTGGCTCGTGCCGAGCAACACGATTCTGGATCAGACCGCCGACGCCCTGCGCGACCCGCGCCATCCCTACCGCCGCGCGCTGGAGCTGGCGTGCGGCGCGGTGGAGGTCGTGACCATCGAGGAGGCGCTACGCCTCTCGCGCGCGACGGTGGAGGGGCAGACGGTGGTCATCGTCGCGACGATTCAGTCCTTTCGCGTGGAGGACACCACGGGGCGCAAGGTCTATGACCAGAACGGTTCCTTCTCCGAGCATCTGCTGAACGTGCCCGCCGACCGGCTCGCCGAGTTGCTGCCCGGCGCGGACGGGAAGCCGAAGCCGTCGCTGGTGAACATGCTGCGGCTGCGCCGGCCCATCGTCATCGTGGACGAGGCGCACAACGCGCGCACCGACCTGTCCTTCGCCACGCTGGGCAACGTGCTGCCGTCCTGCGTCGTCGAGTTCACCGCCACGCCCGCGCGGACGAAGCAGCCGTCGAACGTGCTGCACCACGTCTCGGCGGCGGAATTGAAAGCGGCGGCGATGGTGAAGCTGCCGCTGCGCGTGATCACGCGGCACCCCAGCCAGCGCGATCAACTCCTCGCCGAAGCGATCACGCTCCGCGCCGATCTCGAAAAGCTCGCGGCGGCGGAGGCGCAACAGACGGGCGAGTATCTGCGGCCCATTTTGCTGCTCCAGGCGGAGCGCGTGGACGCGTGCGGGCCGCTGCGGGATCGATTGGTGAGCGAGTTCGGCATCGCGAAGGACGAGGTCAAGATTTCGGTCGGCGTCCTCGACGAGCTGAAGGACGTGAAGGACATCGCGTCGCCGAAGTGTCCGGTGCGGTTCATCCTCACCGTTCAAAAATTGCGCGAGGGGTGGGATTGCCCGTTCGCCTACGTGCTGTGCAGCCTCCGGGAGACGCGCTCGGCCACGGCCATCGAGCAGATCGTGGGCCGCATCCTCCGGCTTCCGGGCGCGCAGGCGAAGCGGCATCCCGACTTGAACTGCGCCTACGCCTTCTCGGTGTCGGAGTCGATTACGGAGGTGCTCGCCGAGTTGCGCGACGCGCTGGAAAGCAACGGCTTCACGGCGGCGGAAGCCGAGCGGATCGTCATTCCCGCGTCGCAAAGCATGTTCGTGCTCGGCGCGCAGCCGAAGACCGTGCAGGTCGCGCCGGGCGAGATCGACGCGGCCGTGGCGCGGGTGCAGGTGGCGGCGCTGGAGGGAAAGGTGCGGATCGACGCGGCGAAGGGCGAGATTACGGTCCTCGTTCCGCTGGACGATGACGACGCGGAGAAGCTGGCGAGTTGCCTGAACACCCCCGAGGCGAAGGCCAAGGTGGAGGAAATCGTCGTGCTCGTGCGCGAGGCGGAGAAGGTGTTCGGCAGCGGGAAGACGCGCGTGCCGTCGCCTTACGAGCGGCAACTCGACTTCCTCGTCCCTCAGCTCTGCGTGCGCGAGGATGGGATGTTGTTCGAGCTCGAGAGCACGTTTTTGATCGAACACCCGTGGACGCTCAGCGCGAAGGACGCGTCGCTGTCCGAAGGGTACAACCCGCTCTCCGGCTCGGCGGCGCGGGCGATTGGACGCTGGAGGCGCTCGTGGCCTGGCTCGACCGCCACATCGACCATCAGGACATTTCCGTAGGCGAATCGGCGGAGTTTCTGCGCAAGGTGCTGCGCGGCCTCATGGCGAAGTTCGCCATTGCGGACTTAAGCGTCCTCGCGCTCGACCGCTTCCGCCTGCGCGACGAGATCGACGCGCGCATTTGGCAGCACCGCGACGCCGAGCGGAAGGCGGCGTTTCAAGGATTCCTCCTTCCGGATTCGGTGCTCACGGTGAGCGACGAGCGCGCGATCAACTTCAAGACGATGATCTATGAGCCGAGCTGGCTCTACGAAGGCGGTTTTCAGTTCAAGAAGCATTACTTCGGGCCGAAGCCCGGCGAACTACGCGAATCCACGCCGGGCGGAGAGACGCCCGAGGAATTCCGGTGCGCGCAGTTCATCGACGGCCTGCCGGACGTGAGGTTCTGGGTGCGGAATCTCGCGCGCAAGGCGACGTCGTTCCGGTTGCAAACGTCGAAGGATTGGTTCTACCCCGACTTCCTCTGCCAACTCACCGACGGGCGCGTGCTCGCGGTGGAATACAAGGGCAAGCATCTCTACGATGGGATCGACTCGGAAGAAAAGCGCGCGGTCGGCGCCGTGTGGGCGTCGCGGAGCGGGGGGCGCTGTCTGTTCGTCATGCCGACCGAAGGCGGCTTCTCAAGCCTGACGAAGGCGGTGAGCGCCCAAGGGGCGGGGCTCGGAGTCTGACTTGACTCGGTTGACTTTGGGGACGGCATGGCACGAGATCGTGGAGATCGTGAGACCGCCCTTGCGCTTCATGGAGTTGACCTTGGGACTGGAAAAGGGGAACAGCCCCCTTGAGGCCGTCCCAGATTCTCCAAAAGTGCTCACAACCTGATGGGCGGGGGCTTCGGGTGGAGATTGTCTCCCAGGTCATGGGAATCGCCGGATCGGAAGGAGGGGAGGGATGGAGCTGAAGGTGGTCAAGATCGACAAGCCCGATGACGTCAATCTGATCCTTGGCCAGGCGCACTTCATCAAAACCGTCGAGGATCTCCACGAGGCGTTGGCGGCGTCGGCGCTCGGGGTGAAGTTCGGCCTGGCGTTTTGTGAGTCGTCCGGGCCGTGCCTGGTCCGAGCCAGCGGGACCGAACCGGACCTGGTTGATCTGGCGAAGCACAACGCCTACGCGCTGTCCGCCGGCCACGTCTTTCTGATCTTCCTTCGCGGCACGTACCCGATCAACGTGCTCAACGCCGTCAAGGCGGTCCAGGAGGTCTGCACGATTTACTGCGCCAGCTCAAATCCGGTGGACGTGATCCTCGCCGAGACCGACCAGGGGCGCGGTGTGTTGGGCGTCGTAGACGGCTCTCGGTCGCGGGGCATCGAAACCGACGAGGACGTCGTTTCGCGGAAAGACCTGCTGCGGTTTCTGGGATACAAGCTCTGAGTCCGCAGCCACGGGGTCAGAGTGCTTTTTATCTCGACTCAGAACGCGTGTCCCGCACTCAAGTAACCTTGCGTCACGCCGTCCTGGTCTAGCCCGACCGCGAATCCGACCCTCAGCCGAATTCGCAGGCGGTAGGCGAACGTCAGGACGGCCATGGGGACGTTGTTTAAAGATTTTAAGATCGGCGGTTCGCGCCGCAGGTATTGAAGTGAACTTTTAATCTTTAAACAATGTCCCCACCCTCGTCCCGTCGTTTAAAAATTCGGAGTTTGCCGTGCCAGTGTGGATGATCGAGTGCGGGGTTGGCGGGCCAACCGGGGGGCACTTCCTTCCCACGGGAGTCGTTGCGCCTACGGGGTCGGGGATTCGATCTCGAGACGTCTTGCGCCGTGGCGCACGGTCAGGATTTGCACCTGTCGCGCGGAAGGGACGACTCGGTAAATCACCCGGTAGTTCCCGATCACGACTTCGCGAAGGCCGGTCATCGGAAATTCCGGCAGGAAGCGGCCCGAGAGCGGGAACCGCGCGAGGCGCGAGACTTTTGCGTGGACGTCCTTGGCGAACCGTGACGCGGCGGTCGCGTTGTCGCTACGGATGTACTCGACGATTTCGAGGATGTCACGAAGGGCGGGTGTGGTCCAGGCGAGGGGGTAGTCTTTCCTAGGCTTTGAGGAGGTCATCCAGTTTCCGCATCGCGTCCTTGTGCGACACGAGTTCGCCCTTCTCCGCCGCCTGGAGACCGCGCACGATCGCTTCCAACAGATCCAGTCGCTCCAGGCGGTTCTCGTATTCCTTCACGTCTTCAACGATGGCCGCCGACCGCCCCCGATGCGTCAGGATCAGGGGACGGCGGGTCTTCTTGATCCTCTGAAGGAGTTCGGTGGCCTTTGCTCTGAAATCGGTGACCGGCGTGACGTCTTCGGCAAGGTTGGTCTTCATGGGCGACCTCATGATCAAGTTAACATAATTCTGAATACATTTTAATATACGTTTTTCATACGTTTAAAGTCAAGCTGACAAATTTATTTTGAGGTTCTAGCGCCCCGCTTCACATCCTTCAGCGCCCCCAAAAACTCCTTCAGCGGTCTGGTGTTGATCACGTCGGAGTTTTTCGCCAAGCCCCTCCTGGCGGCGGCGATGCCGTAGGAAGGCAGCCACGGGGTCAGACCTCGACTCAGAACGCGTGTCCCGCACTCAAGTAACCTTGCGTCACGCCGTCCTGGTCTAGCCCGACCGCGAATCCGACCCTCAGCCGAATCCGAAGGCGGTAGGCGAACGTCATGTCCGTGCCGAGTTCAGCGCCGACGCCTGTTTTGTAGTCCGACGCCTTTGGGGATGCGTCCCACGCGTTGCCGGAGTCGACGAAGAGCGCGCCGTGCACGCGGTGGAAGAAGAACGGTTTGGTCGTGAACCCTCGCTCGATATTCCAGATCGGGAAACGGTATTCCAGGCTGCCCACGGCCATCCGCTGGCCTCGGATGGCCCGGCTGCGATAGCCTCGCAGCAGCATCGTGGCGGCGTCGTCTTCCAGCAGTTCCTCGGACAGCGCGGGACCGCCGAGTTGGAACGTGCGCTGCGGTAGGACGTCGCCGGACGCCAAACCGCCGACAGCGCGCAGCGCGAGGACGTGGTGGCGGAGGTAGGGGAGGTTGAGGTACTCGTACCACGCGCCCACGTAGCGCGCGGTGTCGAAGTCGCTGCCGAAGGCCTCGGCGTTGCGCTGGAACGTGGCGACGAGCCGGCGGCCGCCCTCGGGGCTGATCGAGGAGCCGAACTCGTTCGCGTTGTCGTACCGCCAGACCGCGCGAATCCCGCCGAGGGTTCCCACCGCTGGCGGTTGGGCGCCGAAGGGCGTCGGCGACAGGTCGGAAAGGCGTTCCCTGCGGTATCCCACCGATAACGCCTGGGTCCAACGCGTCTTGAAGATGGGCAGCACCATGTCGGCGTCGAGCCGTTGGCGTCGCTCCCAATATTGGCTCGTGTGGCCGTTCGCGTCTCGGAAAAAATCCCCGTAGAGGGTCGGGACGTCGGAGACGGACACGTCAAACGACGGGTACAGCCGATCGAACCGATAGTCGAAGACGTAGCTTCCCCGGTGGCTGCTGGTCCCGTACAGCGCGGTCAGCGAGTATTTGTGGTAACCCAGCACGTCGAGCCCGCCGGTCGTCGCCCCGTATTGCCCGCCCTCTTCGTCCGCGCTCAGTACCGGCGCCCAGAAACGGGGGGCGAGCGTGGGCAGCGGCGAGTACGGTTTCGCGGTGGGGGAGACAGCCGGCGGCACGGCCGCGAGGCGCGGAGTCTCGTGCGAGGCCGGCGCGGGTGAGGCGGGGAGAGCCGTCGGCGCGGCGACGTGCAGGTCGAAGCCTCGTGAGGTGTAATTGGCAAACGCGAGACGGCCGTCGGCGATTTCCGCCGGGGTGAAGGCTCCTCCAATCACGTTGGTCGCTTGCGTGAGCGCGCCGTCGGCGGGCGAGTAGGCGAACACGTTGTACACGCCGGTGCGGTCCGACGTGAAGTACAGCGTGCGTCCGTCTCGCGACCAGCTCGGCGTCAGGTCCGTCGCGCGGTCCCGCGTGATCATCCTGAGCGAGCGGGTGTCGACGTCGAACAGGGCGATGTCCTGACGGCCCTCGGTCCAGACCGCAAGCGCGATGGAGCGTCCGTCGGGCGACCATCGCGGCGCGGCGAATTGGGTCGCCTCGGTCCAGTCCGTGAGGGGATGGATGGCGCCGGTGGCGAGGTCGAGGGTCAGGAGGCGGCTCTTCCCGAGGTCATGGCCCACGAAGACGAGGGCCGTGCCGTCCGGCGAGAACTCGGGATCAGTCGCGCGCGCGCCGTGCGTGAGGCGACGCGTCGTTTGGCCCGCCACGTCGGCGAGATAGATGTCGCTATAGAGAGAGTAATTCTTCCAGATCTCGACCTGGGCGAACGCGATCGTCTTCCCGTCGGGCGACCAGCTCGCGTGCGTGCCGGAGTTCCGCCGCGTGATCGCGCGATCGCCGGCGCCGTCGATGCGGATCGTGCGCAGCGTGGGGAATGCGTCCAGGCTGTTCTCGGTATAGGCGATGGTCGAGCCGTCGGGGGAGACGGCGGGACCGAGGATCATCCCGCCGCGCGCGGTCAAGCCCGTGGTCGCCGTCAGGCCTCCGGCCGCGATGCCGGCGCGCTGCGCGTCGAACCGCTGGGCGAGCACGCGCCGCCAGTTGTCCCACAGTTGCCGGTAGGTCGTGCCGAAGAGGCTCTCTCCCGTGGAGCCGACGAAGAGCGCCAGAGGCCGCTCGGCGTATTGGCGTCCGATCTCGATGGGGACGTGTTCCCCGAACTCTTTGGCCAGGTACTGGTAGAACCGCGAACCGAACAGGTACGGCACCTGCCCCGCGGGCCAGCGGTCGAGGCCGTCGGCCTGATCGATCGTCGGAAAGTCGTTCTCCAACACCGCCATCCGCAGGATCATGTCCGCGAACGCGTTGTCCCGCCGGTCGCTCGCGCCCTGGTCGGTCTCTTCATGCGTGGCGAGGCCCTCGATCATCCAGATCGGTTGCCAGAGGTTCGGGAGCGTCGTCAAGAACGGAAAGACCACGAAGGGCACGCGCCCGAACACGCGGCGCAGCGCGAGGTTCACGCCGGAGGCGGTGTCGAGGTGGAGGATGTGCGCGTACTCGTGGGTGATGACCAGACGCAGCCAGTCGTCATAGTTCACCAGAAACATCGAGCCCGCCGGCGGCGTGAGAGTGATGTAGAGCGTGTTGTAGGGGATCGGGCTCGCCGCCCCGGACACGATGTCTTCGGTATCGGCCAAGATCAACTGGGTGGCGGTGGTGGGTTCCCACTTGAAGACGGGCGCGAGCCGGCGATGCGCGTCCTCCGCGAGGACGGCGACCCGGCGGGCGATCTCGTCTTCGCCCTGGTGGAAGTGGATCACGAAATGGTCGGTGGTGATGGTGTGCCAGGTCAGCGACGGCGAGTACTTGGTGTCGGGGAGGACGACCAGCGCGCACGACGTTATCAGCACGCCGACGGCGGCAGTCAGCACGCCTAGGACGAGTCGAGTCCGTGAAGTGAAACCGTTTCGCGTCGATTGGCCCACGAGCGGAAGCGACTATACCGGACTCAGGTGATCGAGTCTACGGGGCCGCCCCGTCGGCCGGTACGGTCTCTTGTATACCATACCCCCCTATGATATAGTGCGCGTCACGCGGGAGAGCGGCGGGATTGATGACGCGATCGGCGATCAGAGAAGGTGATGAACCGAATGCGCCGCGTTCGGATGCGATCGATCGAAAGGGACTATGGCCCATACCATCGGCAGCAAAAAGAAGCTGATCAACCGAATCCGCCGCATTCGCGGTCAGGTGGACGCGATCGAGAAAGCGGTCGCCGCGGAGCGGGAGTGCTCGGAGGTTCTTCACACCATCGTCGCCTGCCGGGGCGCGATGAACGGCCTCATGGCCGAACTGCTCGAAGGACACGTCCGTTTCCACGTGCTCGATCCGGCCCGCAAATCGAGCGCGGAACAATTGGAGGGGGCGCAGGATCTCATCGATGTGATCAAGACCTATCTGAAATGAGCGTGTCGGACGAGCACGAGCATCAGGACCGGTTCAACTGGGTGGAACTGGGGCGAATCGCCGTCATCGGGGTCGCCGCGCTGGTGACGTGGCTGCGGCTCTGGCCGACGGTCGCCGGCTTCGACGCGCTCCCGTTGGCGGTCACTCTCGTCGGCAGCTACCCCATCTTCCGCGCGGCGCTGGCGGCCGTGCTGGAGCGGCGGATGACGATGGAGCTGTCGATGACCATCGCCATCGTGGCCGCGCTCGCGATCGGCGAGTCGTTCACCGCCCTCGTCATTGTCTTCTTCGTGCTGGGGGCCGAAGTGATCGAGGGCCTGACCGTCGCGAAAGGGCGAAATGCGATCAAGCGCCTGGTCGATCTGCTCCCCCGGACGGTCATCGTTCGGGGGCCGGGCGGCGAGCGGGAGACGGACGCGGGAGCGCTCGCGGTGGGGGATATCGTGGTCGTCAAGCCCGGCGGCAGGATTCCGGTCGACGGCGCGGTGGTCGCGGGACACTCGTTCGTGGACCAATCGACCATCACCGGCGAGTCGATGCCGGTCGAAAAGACGCTCGGGGCGTCGGTCTTCGCCGGGACCATCAACCAGTTCGGCGCTCTCGAGATCCGGACGACGGGCATCGGGCGCGAGACCGCGTTCGGAAAGATCATCGAGGCGGTTGAGCGCGCCGAGCAGTCGCGCGCGCCGATCCAGAAGACCGCCGACCGGCTCGCCGGCTATCTCGTGTACTTCGCGCTGGCCTCCGCGGCGATCACCTTCATCATCACCCGCGACATCCGGTCGACGATCTCGGTGGTCATCGTCGCGGGCGCCTGCGGGATCGCCGCCGGCACGCCGCTGGCCATCCTGGGAGCGATCGGCCGTTCGGCGCGGCTGGGAGCGATCGTGAAGGGAGGCCTCTACCTGGAACTGCTCGGCCGGGTCGATACCGTGGTGCTCGACAAGACCGGGACCGTGACGTTCGGCACCCCCGAGGTCACGGCGATTCTCCCGTGTGCCGGGGTTCGTGCAGAGGATCTGCTCGCGACCGCGGCCGCCGCCGAGACGCGCTCCGAACATCCGATCGCGAAGGCGGTCCTCAAGCGCGCGTCCGCGCAGTCCCTCGAGGTCAAGGCCGCGGAGGCCTTCACCTACATCCCGGGAAGGGGCATTCGCTCCGTGCAGGCCGGCGACGAAATCTTGGTGGGGAACCAGGCCTTTCTTGCGACGCGGCAGATTGACACGAGCGCCTATGCGCCGTCCGCCCCGGGGTTCTCCGAGGTGCTGGTGAGCCGCGGGGGCCGCCTGCTCGGCGCCCTACAGATCGCCGACGTCGTACGGCCCGAAGCGATCGAGGCGGTCAGCCGACTCCGGCGGATGGGTCTGCGCACCGTGCTGTTCACCGGCGATACCCCCGGCATCGCCCGCGCGGTGGCCGAACACCTGCAGGTGGATGAGGTGGCCGCCGAGCTCTTGCCCGAGGACAAACTCGCCCGCGTCAAAACATTGCAAAAAGACGGGTGCTGGGTGGCGATGGTGGGCGACGGCGTCAACGATGCGCCGGCGCTGGTGGAGGCGAGCGTTGGCGTGGCGATGGGGTCGGGCACCGACGTCGCGATGGAAAGCGCGGACGTGGTTCTCCTCGGGAGCGATCTGTTGCGGTTCGTTGAGACGCTTGTGGTCGCGCGGACGTGCCGCCGGATCATCATGCAGAACTTCGCCGGAACGCTCATCGTCGACGGGGTCGGCATCGTCCTCGCCGCCTTCGGGTATCTCAATCCGATGATCGCGGCCTTCATCCACGTGGCGTCGGAGCTGGCGTTCATCCTCAACTCGACGCGGCTCCTGCCTCGCGGTTCGGGCGTGATGCGGACGGGCGCGCGCGCACCGCACGGCACGCCGGTCTCCAGCTCTTCCTGGGTCGGACCGGTGCCCGAGATTCGCTCTCCATAACGACACGGTGGTTCAGTCGGCTGTTCCGCCGAGTCCGCTTGACCCCGCCGTTCGCGACGTGCTATAAGTGGCTGGTTTTCGGAGGACAAAGACGTCCTTTAGACGGGGTGGTGTGCGTCTGGGGCGTCTTTTTTATTTTGGCGTGATGGTGGCGGGGATGGTCGGCGGGGTCGATTCGAAAGGAGAGGGGGCAATGACGGCGAGAGAGGCACTGGAACTGGCAAAGAAGAACAAGGCGCTCATGGTCGATTTGAAGTTCGTCGACTTCCCGGGGGTCTGGCAGCATTTCTCGATCCCGATCGAAGAGCTGTCCGAGGGGGTGTTCAAGGAGGGTTTGGGATTCGACGGGTCGTCGATCCGCGGGTGGCAGGCGATCAACAACAGCGACATGCTCGTCATGCCGGACGCCAACACCGCCGTGATGGATCCGTTTATGAAGGTGCCCACGCTGAGCCTGATCTGCAATATCACGGACCCGATCACCGGCGAGTCCTACAGCCGTGATCCGCGATACATCGCGCAGAAGGCGGAGAAATATCTCAAGTCGACCAAGATCGGCGACACGGCGTACATCGGGCCGGAGGCCGAGTTCTTCATCTTCGATACGGCCCGGTTCGACCAGAACAGCCACAGCGGCTACTACTTCATCGATTCGGACGAAGGGATTTGGAACTCGGGTCAAGAGGGCGCCAACCGCGCCTACAAGCCGCGTCACAAGGAAGGGTACTTCCCCGTGTCGCCGACCGACGCCCAGGACGATATTCGCACCGAGATGGTCCTCGAAATGCAAAAAATGGGGATTCCGGTGGAGCGCCAGCACCATGAAGTGGCCACGGCCGGCCAGGCGGAGATCGACATCCGCTTCGACTCGCTGGTGACGATGGGCGACAAGCTGATGACGTTCAAGTACATCGTCAAGAACGTCGCCAAGCGCCACAACAAGACCGCGACCTTCATGCCCAAGCCGCTCTTCGGCGACAACGGCTCCGGCATGCACACGCACCAATCGATTTGGAAGGACGGCAAGCCGCTGTTCGCCGGTAAGGAATACGCGGGCGTCTCGCAGATGTGCCTGTACTACATCGGCGGGATTCTCAAGCACGCGGGCGCGCTCGCGGCGCTGACCAATCCGACCACCAATTCCTACAAGCGGCTGACGCCGGGGTTCGAGGCGCCCGTGAACCTCGCGTATTCGAGCCGGAATCGCTCGGCGTCGATCCGCATCCCGATGTACTCGCCGAGCCCGAAAGCCAAGCGGATCGAGGTGCGGTTTCCCGACCCCTCCTGCAACCCGTATCTCGCCTTCGCGGCGATGTTGATGGCGGGACTCGACGGCATCGAGAACAAGATCGATCCCGGGCCGGCCGTCGAGAAGGACCTCTACGACATGGAGCCGCGCGAGCTCGCGCGCATTAAGACCATGCCGGGCAGTTTGGACGAGGCGCTCGACAACCTTCAGGCCGACCACGCGTTTCTCACCAAGGGCGGCGTCTTTACCAAGGACGCGCTCGACACCTGGATCGGGTACAAACGGGAAAAAGAGGTGGATGCGATGCGGTTGCGCCCGCATCCCTACGAATTCTTCCTGTATTTCGACATTTGATTGATGTCGACCCCGTAAACAGCGTTCCGGAGGGGCGTTCAGTCGAACGCCCCTCCGTGTCTTGAGCACCATGAATCCCCTCGACCGAAAAATCACCGAGCTGACCTGCTTGTACGAGGTCGCCCGCACCCTGTCCGCTTCGCTTGATATCAAGGAGACCAGTCGGGAGGTCCTGCGCGTCTTGGGGACCGTCTTGGGCATGACGCGGGGGACCCTCACGCTGTACGACCCGGCGAGCGACGACTTGGTGATCACCGCGGCCCACGGTCTCACGCCCGAGGAAATGGCGCGAGGCCGATTCAAAACCGGGGAGGGCGTGACGGGCGCCGTCTTTTCGAGCGGCGAGCCGATGATCGTGCCCGACCTGGACAAAGAACCCTTGTTTCTGAACCGCACGCAATCTCGCCCGGATCTGTCCAAGCTCGCCCTCGTGGCGGTGCCCATTCAGGCGCAGGGCCAGACCCTCGGCGTGCTGAGCGTCGACCGCCTCTTCCCCGACGCGTCGAGTAGTCTGGAAGAAGACGTGCGCGTGCTGACCGTCGTCGCGTCGCTCATCGGACAGGCGGTCAAGCTGCAGCGCATCGTGGACGACGAGCGTCGCGTCCTCGAGGCGATGAACCTCTCTCTGCAGCACCAGCTCCAGGCCCGTTATCGCACGTCCCCGATCGTGGGGCGTAGCGCGGCGATGGCCGAGGTGTTCGAGGCCATCGAGAAGGTCGGGGGCAGCCGCGTGACGGTCCTCTTGCTCGGCGAAAGCGGAACCGGCAAGGAACTGATCGCCAGGGCGATCCACTACAACAGCCCGCAGGCCGAGGGGCCCTTCATCACCTTGAACTGCGCGGCTCGGCCCGAAAACCTGGTCGAGAGCGAGTTGTTCGGCCACGAAAAGGGCGCGTTCACCGGCGCCACGGCGGTGCGGAAGGGGCGATTCGAGCTGGCCGACGGTGGCTCGCTCTTTCTGGACGAGATCGGTGAATTGCCCCTGGCCATGCAGTCCAAATTGCTCCGCGTGCTCCAGGATCGGACGTTCGAGCGGGTCGGCGGGGGAAAGTCGATCACCGTGCAGGTCCGCCTCATCGCGGCAACCAACCGCGACCTGGAACGGGCGGTCGCGGAGGCGCGCTTCCGCGAGGATCTCTACTACCGGCTCAAGGTCGTCCCCATCCGCATTCCCCCGCTGCGCGAGCGCAAGGAGGATATCCCGTTGCTGGTCGACCATTTCCTCAAACGGTTTCGCCAGGAGCACCAGAAGCCGACGACCATCTTGCCGGACGCGCTCGCGCGCTTGGTGGAGTATCACTGGCCCGGCAACGTGCGGGAGCTGGAAAACGCCTTGGAGCGGCTCGTGATCATGGGACGCCAACCGCAGATCAACCTGCAAGACGTCACCGCGATTCTCGGCGAGCGGCCACCGGCCGGGGCGTTCGGCGCGCCGGCCGAGGCGTCGCTGGTCTCCTCGGTGCAGGATTTGGAGCGCCAGCAGATCGTCAAGGCCATGGAGGAGTCGGGCGGCGTGCAGGCAAAGGCCGCGAAGATCCTCGGGATCACGCCACGACAACTGGGGTATCGCCTCAAGAAATACGGTCTCGCCACCTAAGGACACGCGATGGCCTCGTACATCAGTCCCGCGTTTCTTCAGCAGTGTTTCGCCATGCACCGGCTCGACATGGTGGTCAGGCAGCTCAAAGGGTCGGGGATCATCGTCTCGTGCCGGCAGTGCAAGATCCGCCACACCGTCCGACTGGAGCGGCGGGCCGAGGAACGGGAGGCCGTGCTCGGCGGCGAGGCCCAGGTGTTTGCGGAGCCGCTGCTCCGCTGTGCGGCGTCCCATCTGCCGGCGATCGGCGTGCACGCGGTGGACGTGGTGCGCGACGCCCTCGACCTGTGGTGCGCCCAATGCCGCGAGACCTATCCCTTTCGCATCATCGAGTGCGTCACGCGTTCGGTGTAGGGCGGCCGTGCCCGTCGTGTCGGAGTCCTCCAGCGCCGAGCGTGGCGTTCGGCCTTTTTTGTCCAACTCGGCCCTGAATACGCGGGGAGGAAACCATGTCCCTCGGCGGTCTAACTGGCAACACCGATGGCGTCCAGGCGGCCAAAAATCATGGGTGAAGGAGCGGAACAGGGCCTCGATGCGGTCCGCTTCCGTTGGGCGGCCGGTGTGGCGTGCGCCGCCGCGGCGGCGCTGGCCGTCCTAGGCTGGGAATTCTCTTCTTTTCTGGGACAGGTGGCGTGGGAGTCGGTGGCCCAGGCCGCAGGAGCCGACCTGGCGCCGGCCGGATGGTCCGGTGTCCTGTCCGGGTTTTCGGCCCTGACGGGGGGACCGCTGACCTTCGTCGACGTGCTCCTCTCCGGAGTGGCGCTGGGGGCGATTCTCCTGTTGGCCCGCCGATATCGCGGGCCGTCGAAGCACCATTGGCTCATCGTGGCGCTCAGCGTGGCCTTGAGCCTGCGCTATCTCCTCTGGCGGGGCCTGTACACGCTCAACACCGCCGACCCCTTGAGTCTGGGCCTCAGCCTTGCCGTGTTCGCCGCCGAGCTCTATGGATTCGGCGGGACGCTCTTTTTCTACCTGCAAGTCGTCAACCCGAGCCGTCGAACGGTGCCCCCGTATGATCCCAGTCGCTGCCCGTCCGTTGACGTCTTCGTCACGATCTGCAACGAGCCGGCGGACATTCTCCGGCGAACGCTCGTCGCCTGCCGCGCGATGGAGTATCCGGCCGATCGGAAGAAGATCTACGTCTTGGACGACGGGAGCCGGCGGGAGATCCGCCAACTGGCCGCGTCGCTCGGCTGCGTGTATCTGAGCCGCCCGGCTCGGGATCACGCCAAAGCCGGGAACCTCAACTACGCGATGGCTCGCTCGACGGGGGAGATCATCGTCACCTTCGACACCGATCATGTCCCGGTTCGCACCTTCCTGAAGGAGACGATCGGCGCGTTCGACGATCCGAACGTCGCCTTCGTTCAGACGCCGCACTATTTTTCGAATCCCGATATCTTTCAGCGCAATCTTCGCTTGGAGGAGAAGCTCGTCAACGAGCAGGATCTCTTCTTCCGAATCGTCCAGCCCGGTCGAGACGGCCGCAATTCGATGTTCTTCACCGGCAGCGGCGGCGTGTTTCGGCGTCGCTGCTTGGAGGAGATTGGCGGGTTTGCGACCGCCTCGGTGACCGAGGACATTCACACCAGCATCCTGCTCCATGCCAAAGGATATCGGTCGGTCTACGTCAATCGGATCTTAACGGCCGGCCTCGCGCCCGAGAGCTACTCCAGCTTTCTGCGACAGCGCCGACGGTGGGCGCGGGGCGCCTTCCAGATCTTTCTGTCCCGGCACAATCCGTTGCTGATTTCGGGGCTCACGTTCATTCAGCGCGTGGATTACTTCGCGTCCATGTACTACTTCCTGCACGGGCCGGCGAGGCTGATCTACATGGTGGCCCCCCTCGCGTACCTGCTGTTCGGACAGTACGTCATCGCCGCCGATCCCTGGACGCTCCTCACGTTCTACGCCACGGCCTATATCGGCACGTTGGTGACGTTTTCCGTGATCACCCGCGGGTTTTGCAATCCGTTTTGGGCCGACGTGTACGAGACCGTGATGTCGTTTTATCTCACGATGACGTTGATCGGTTCGGTGCTGTTTACCGGTTCCTCGGTGTTCCACGTGACGCCCAAAGGGACCCGCTTCTCGCGGCCGACGTTCCACCTGCTGCCGAGTCTTCCCTACATTGGCCTGGCGTGCGCGCTCGGTATCGGCATCGTCGCCGGCGTGGTCGAGCTCGTGCGATGGGGGTACGCCGATTCCGCCGTCGTGGTCAGCCTGCTGTGGGGGAGCTACAACTTCGTCGTGTGCGCGACGGCCGCCCTCGTCGCCAGGGAACGCCCGCAACGCCGGGAATCGCCCCGCTTGTTGCGGGAGATGTCCTGTGAGATTCACGCGAACGGCGCGGCGATGCCGGCTCGGGTGTTCGATCTCAGCGAGACCGGCGTTCGCGTGTTCCTCGATCCGCCGCGGGGGCTCCCGCCGGCGGTCGATGTCCGTTTCGTGGATGAGCTCGGAGAGACGACGGTCGTCAGCGGACGCGTGGTACGCAATGATCGAGTCGGACGTCAGCAGTCCTTCGTCGGAATCGAGTTCCGCGACGTGTCGGATGGCCAACGGCAGGGCCTGATTCGGCGCATGTATTGCGAGCCGTCGGGCTGGGCGACGCGCCCTCCGGCGGATACCTCGGCGGGGCGTTCCCTCCTTTGGTTGGGCACGGCCGTGTTCCGGGCGTTCGAGGAAGACCGATCGTTCCGTCGTCTGGCTCCGCGAAGTCCGCTGGAGGTGCCCTGTGAGGTGGTGTCGCGCGATGCGGTCTCAGCCGGCGTGACCGAGGATGTCAGCGAAACCGGCCTCTTGATTCGGCTTCGCGAGAGAGTGGGGGCGCTGCCGGACGTCTGCGCGGTCCGTCTGATCCCGGGTTCGGATGTCCTCACGCTGCGGGGGCGGATCGTCTGGAAGACCGTGTGGAACGGGACGACGTATCTCGGTGTTCGGCTCGAAGAACCGTTGAGCCGGTTCCTCATCACGTGGATCGAGTTCGCCCAGAAGTCGGCCCCGCGAGTTCCGGGACACGAAGCCGTGTCCGCGGGGTGACCGGTTGCGAAGCGCGGGGGCGGTGTTCGTGATCGTTCGAGGATAGGGAGCGCGAGCGGTGGGAGGCTGGGCGGGGTATTTCTTCGCGAAAGGCTACCTCTATTTCCGGGGAGTCGTTCCGTTTGATGTGTTCCTGAATCTTGCCTTCGTCGTCTTTCTGATCGTTCCGGTCCCGGAGGTCCTGAAACGGTCTCGATCGGCGCGCGTCGCACGATCGGCGCTCAGCCTCGTCATCGCGGCCTTGCTCGCGTGGCACGACTCGTGGTTGCCGCCGCTGCCCGATGTCGTGCGGTTCGTGGCCAACGAGGAGCTTCCGACCGGCGAGTTTTTCGTTCAATTTCTACGAGGGTTTTTCAACCCCTGGGTCGTGCTGGTCATCGTGGCTCTGTTCGCGACCGCGCTGGCCGTCCGCCGCTCGATCCGGTTGACGCCGTTCGTCATGGTGTTGCTGTTGATCGTGGGGTTGCGGGAATTCACCCAGCCCCAATCGGGTATGGACCAGGTGGTGGCTTCGTTCTTGACGGCGGAGTCCAAACGCGTGATCGCTTTCAAACCCCTCGATGAGGGGCGGCCTGATTTTGACATCGTCGTGCTCCACGTCTGCTCCCTGTCGTGGGACGATCTCCGAGAGGTCGGCATGGAGGATGCTCCGTTTCTCCGCGCGTTCGATTACGTCCTGACGGATTTCAACTCGGTGACGTCTCACAGCACGATTGCCGCGCTTCGGCTCTTGCGATCGACGTGCGGGCAGACGACCCAGGAGGCGCTTTATCGGCGGGCGCCCCACGAGTGCTACCTGTCCGACGCGCTCCAACGACTCGGTTACACCACCTCCTTCGCCCTCAATCACGATGGCACGTACATGGGGTTCAAAGACGACGTGCGAAGCTGGGGACACCTCGAGGCCCCGCTGGAGATCGAAGATCTCCCGATCCGACAATATGATTTCACGGGCGGGCCGCTCCGCGCCGATTATTCGGTGCTGGAGCGGTGGTTAAACGCCAGGAACCGATCGGGGGCGCAACGGGCCGCGCTGTACTACAACACCACGACCCTGCATATCGGGGGACGCTGGGCCGGGGAGACGGGACCACCGCGGGAGGTCAGAGCCCAATACAAGGTCTTCGCGCAGACCCTCTTTAAGGATCTCGACGAGTTTTTGGCTCTCTTGGCCTCGTCGGGACGCAACACGGTCGTGTTCTTTGTTCCCGAGCACGGCGCGGCGCTCCGCGGGACGACGCTGCAGCCATCGGGCCTGCGCGAGATCCCCCTCCCGCGGATCACCACCGTGCCCGTTGCGGTCAAACTGATCGGACCGCAATCGAGCCCCATCCGCCACGTTCAACAGGTGATCTCCACCCCGACGAGTTATGGGGCGTTGCCGGTGTTCCTCGCAGAGTTTTTCAAACACAGCCCGTTCGAGCCCTCCCAATGGGCGGGAGGCCCGCCCCTCATCGAGGTTCCGGAGACCGACTTCGTGGCCGAGAACGAGGACGTGCGTGTCGTGAAAGAGGGCCCGCAGTACTTTGTCAGACACCGATCGTCGGACGTACAGTGGATCAAACTTCCAGCCGACGCGACCTCACAGAATGAGGTGTCGGTCTTTTAACCAAAGGAGACGGTGTGAAGAACTGGAACGGTGCGCGGAGCCTGTCGGTCCCTCGCGGCCTCGGCGTGGGAGCGATTGTCTTCTTGATCGGGGTGCTGAATTCCCCGGCCTGGGCGATCGAAGGGTTGCCCGGTTCATCGTGGGGTAACTTAAGTCAAGACGCGGACAAGGTTGAGGGACCCGGAGCGATCGGGTATCTCAATCAGGGCGTCGACTGGACGACGTTGCCGGGGGGCGTGGTGTTCAACACGTTCGCCGAATTCCGATATCGCCTCCGCGGTGGAAATAAGACCTACTTCAACGCGTACGGTCCGGCGCTGGGGCTCGAGCTGCGGAAGTGGAGTTTCCATCTCGGGATGGACTATTATTGGCAACGATTTCCCGAACTGAATGAATCGTCGAACCGACTCAGGTACTATCTCAGTTGGTATTACGACTGGGACCTCAAACGATAGGTACGCGGCGAGCAAAGCGTCTGGATAAGAACGCCACAACCAACCCCCTGACCCGGCTGATCAAGGCGACCGGCTACTCGCTGAACGGCCTGCTGGCGGCGTGGCGGGACGAGTGGGCCTTCCGCGTGGAAGTGGTCACGTTTGTCCTGCTCGCTCCGCTTGCGGTGTGGTTGGGACGGACGGGTGTCGAACGCGGCCTCCTCATCGGCAGCCTCTTCCTCGTCCTCATCGCGGAATTGGTCAATTCGGGGATCGAGGCGGCGATCGACCGCATCGGCTCCGACCACCACCTCCTCTCCAAGAAAGCCAAAGACGTCGGCTCGGCCGTCGTGCTCATCGCGCTGGCCAACGCCGCGGCGATCTGGGCGCTTGTTCTGGGCGCTCGGTATCTGTTCGGCGCGTAAGAGGCCGTCGGTCGGTTTTCCGCCGACATCGACCTGGATCGATCAGGCGAGACGATACGCCGTGAGCGACGCGGGATCGCCGCCCAAGCGATGGATGTCTCGGGGCCGGAAGGCGCCCTTCTCGGTGATGATCGCGGTGATGAGGTCGGCGGGAGTGACGTCGAACGCCGGGTTGTCGACGGCGACCCCTTCGGGGGCGACATGGGCCACGTCGCGAATGTGGGTGACCTCCCGCGGGTTGCGCGCCTCGATCGGAATGTGCGCGCCGGAGGGGATCGAGAGATCCAAGGTCGAGGTCGGCGCGGCGACGTAGAATGGAATGGCGTGGTGGTGGGCGAGCACCGCGACGCTGTAGGTGCCGATCTTGTTGGCCACGTCGCCGTTGGCGGCGATGCGATCCGCGCCCACGATGCAACGCTGGATCTTCCCCGCGCGCATCAACGCGCCCGCCATGTTGTCGGTGATGAGCGTGACCGGGATCGCGTCCTGCATCAGCTCCCACGCGGTCAGCCTCGCGCCCTGGAGCACGGGCCGGGTTTCATCGGCGATGACGCGAATCTTTTTCCCGTCCTCCCACGCGGCGCGGATGACTCCCAGCGCCGTCCCATAGCCCCCCGTCGCGAGCGCGCCGGCGTTGCAGTGCGTCAGGACCGTGTCGCCGCTCTCGATGAAGGTCGCGCCGATCGCGCCCATGGCACGGTTCATCGCGATATCTTCATCCAAGATGGCTTGGGATTCGTCCACCAATTGGCGGATGAGGACGTCCACGCCGAGATGGCGATGGCTTGAGGCCACGCGCTTCATCCGATCGAGCGCCCAAAAGAGATTGACGGCGGTGGGGCGGGTCGCCGCGAGCTCATCGGCGATACGCGTGAGGTCTTCCTGGAATCGAGACGGATCGCGGCCGGCGAGCGATTGCGCCCCGAGGGCAAGCCCCATCGCGGCCGTGATCCCGATCGCCGGCGCCCCCCGAACGCTCAAATTCCGGATGGCCTCCGCGACGTCGCGGTAGTCGGCGCAATCGAGGTAGACGACCTTGTCGGGCAGTTGACGCTGGTCAATGAGCCGGACCCGACCCTGATGCCATCCGACCGTTGTAAATGAGGCGCCCACGTCCGTCCTCCTTCGCGCGATTGCGGCGCATTGTACGCGCCGGCCCGACGGCTTGTCAAAGCGGGTTCGCGCGGCGCACGTTGCGCAGCGCAGGTTTGACTTTTCGCGTTCTGACCTGCTACCCTGCGGCGGCTTAGAAGGGGCATTTCCTCGGGGAGGCGCGATGAAGATTGGCGTTCCGCGGGAGATTATGGAGCACGAGTACCGCGTCGGCATGATGCCCGGCGGGGTGCGGGCGTTGACGAAGTTGGGCGCGCAGGTCTTTGTTGAACGCGGGGCGGGCGAGGGGAGCGGCTACGCCGATCGCGCCTATGAGGAGGCGGGCGCGATGCTGGTCGCCTCCACCGAAGCCGTCTACCGCATGTGCGACCTCGTGGTCAAGGTCAAGGAGCCGCTGCCGAAGGAGTACCCCTGGATCCAAAAGGGGCAGGCGATTTTCACGTTTCTCCATTTGGCGGCGGACCGCGGGCTGACCGAGGCGCTGCTGGCCGCCGAGGTGGTGGGCATTGCGTACGAGACGGTGACCCTGCCGGATGGCGTCCGGCCGTTGTTGCGCCCGATGAGCGACATTGCCGGGCGGCTGGCCGTTCAGGTGGGCGCGTGTTATCTCCAACGGACCAACGGGGGGAGCGGCGTCCTGCTTTCTGGGATTCCGGGCGTGGAGCGAGGACGGGTGACGATCCTGGGGGGCGGGACGGTCGGGACCAGCGCCGCGAAGATGGCCGTCGGCATGGGGGCCCGCGTCACCGTGCTGGAGCAGGATTCTAACCGCCTACGGATTGTCGATGACCTGTTCGGCGGCCGGATCACGACGCTGATCGCCAGCTCCGAGACGATCCATGCCGCGATGGTCCAGGCCGATTTGGCGATCGGGGCGGTGTTGGTGTCGGGAGCGCGCACGCCGCATTTGGTGACCAGCCAGACCGTCGCCCAAATGCGGAAAGGGTCGGTCATCGTCGACGTGTCGATCGACCAGGGCGGGTGCGTTGAAACGGCGCGTAAGACGACGCAGGCCGATCCGGTCTATACCAGTCATGGCGTCATTCACTACGGGGTCGCCAATCTGCCCGGTACGGTGCCGAGAACGTCCACCCAGGCGCTCACCTCGATGACCCTGCCGTACCTCATTAAATTGGTGCAGCGCGGGGTTGAGGCGGCGCTGAGGGATGATCCGGAGCTGGCGTCGGGGCTTAACGTGTTTCGCGGTCGTGTCGTGCACTCCGGCGTGGCTGAGGCGCACGGGATGCGGGTCGAGTCGTGGCAGTGAGTCAGGGTCGTGATCGTCATGGGTAACGTGTTCAACCGAAAAATAGGGAAACGGGGTGTGGCGCAGCCTGGTAGCGCACTAGCTTCGGGAGCTAGGAGTCGGAGGTTCAAATCCTCTCACCCCGATATTCTCACGGCCCGATGAGCGACCCGAAGACGTTCCGGGTCACGATCACGGTCAGCGGGCGGGTTAAAGGCGTGGGGTATCGGCAATTCACGGCGGCTGAGGCGACGCGATTGGGCTTGGACGGGTACGCAAAGAATCTGCGAGACGGACGGGTGGAAGTCCGCCTCGAAGGCGACCGAGAGCATATCGAGACGGCCATCGGGCGCCTCCGAATCGGGCCGTCGTCGGCTCGCGTGGAAGCCGTTGACGTGCGGTGGCAGGACGGGACGTCCGGCATACGGGGGTTTAAGGTGGAATGAAGCAGCCCCGAGTTGGCGGCAAACCGAGGACACTGGTGCCCAAGCGGCCCCGCAAGGACAAGGACCTCGAACTGTCCGACGAGCCGGGCGAGTTGTCCCCGGAAGAGGAATTTCCGATGAAAGCCGCCGGCGACGACGACGAACCCGCCGGCAGCGAGGGAGAGGTCGAGTTCGAGGCCAAGGAAGCCATCATCGAGAATGAGGCGGAGCGAGAGGCTCCGGAACCCGGCGGCGCGATGGACGCCGTCAAGAGTTACCTCAAAGAAATCCGGCGGTCGACCCTGCTCACGTTCGCGGATGAGCAGCGGCTGGCCAAACTGATCGAAAAGGGCGATGCCAAAGCCCGCGAGCAGATGATCGAGTCCAATCTGCGTTTGGTGGTGAGCATCGGCAAGCGGTACATCAATCGAGGCCTTCCGTTCTCCGACGTGCTGGAGGAGGGCAATATCGGGTTGATCAAGGCCGTCGAGAAGTTCAACTACCGGCGTGGATTTAAGTTTTCGACGTAT
>JACQCD010000033.1 GCA_016201825.1 Nitrospirota bacterium
GCCTACCTCGGCCACTCGCTTGACCGCCTGTGTCTTGAACTCAGCCGTGTATTCCTGCTTCGGGATCTTGATCATCTTCGCCTCCAAGGTGACGTCCATTGTACGTGATCCTTGGAAGACGAAACTCGAGGGGAAGCTCATAGCCGCGCGCCGAATTTTTGCTCGACGACATCCCGGAACAGGTGCCGGGCGGCAAGAAACGCGAGCGCCGCGCCCGAGGTCGCGGCGAGGTTCACGTACACCGTGCCCCACAGCGTGCCGAAGAGGAATCCGCCGGTCAGCGTCAAAATCGCGGCGCCGGGAAGCGACATCGCCGTCTGTACGCAGTAAATCACGATGTACAACCCGACCGTCGCGGCATAGTGCGCCTCGGTGTACGCGCGCAGCGCGTCCTTGTTGGCCTTGAGTGCGGCCAGCGTGAGGTACCGCCCCAGGTCGAAGTAGAAGAACGCGGCCGCGCCCAGTACGAAGAGCCCGAGGATCGCGAGCTTGCCGAGCGGCAACCTGCGCGGCGCCGCCTGATCCCGACTCGGCGTCGACCCGCCGTTTCTCCGATCGCTCGACACCGTGTTCGATGGATTGGTCACGGACACACGTCCTCCCTCACAGTCGCGAGAGCAGATCGGCGACCTTCGCTCGGATCGTGTCTCGCACGCGGCGGAACTCCTCTGGCCCCATCTCCCGCGGATCTGGGATGTCCCACTGCTCGCGCAGTTTGGCCGACATGAACGGACAGGCATCTCCACATCCCATGGACACCACGGCATCGTACTCCACTTGGGGCACGTCTTTGAGCGACTTCGACCGGTGGGCCGCGAGGTTGTAGCCAAGGGCGTCCATGCTCTCGATGGCTCGGGGGTTCACCGTGCCCGACGGCCGGGAGCCGGCACTATAGGCTTGAACCTGGGACCCGCCGAGGAGGTTGGCGAAGGCCTCCGCCATTTGACTGCGGTTCGCGTTCTCGACACAGAGGAAAAGAACCCGCTTAGAAGATCGTCCCTCATCGGCTCTCACCCCGTCCACCTCCGGTGTCCGTCCGTACTGATCAACGAGGTCTTCAGACGACATCCGATCGCCTCCTGCTCCCGTGGCCCTGGTGACGCCGCGAGCGGTCACCTCAACAGGGTGAAGGCCGTCCACGCCAGCGCGGCGGCGACTGGGAGCGTTGTGATCCACGCCAAGGCGATCGAGCCGATCGCCTTCCAACGAGCCTGCCCCGTGACCGCGCCGATCCCGAACAAGGCGCCGCAGGAGACGTGCGTGGTCGAGACCGGCAGCCCCCAGCGCGACGCCCAGATCACGAGAAACGCCGTGGCCAGGTTGGTGGTGAACCCCTGGCCGTGGTTCATCGCGGTGATCCGGTGGCTCATGGTCTCGGCGACCCGGCGGGCGCTGATCAGGCCGCCAATGGCCATCGCGACCGTCACGACCAACGCCGCAAGCGGCAGGTGCAGCGCCTGCGCCGTGACCAGCAACGCCACGACCTTGGGCGTGTCGTTGAGCCCGCGCGCGAAGCACACGGCCCCCGCGCTCAGGTAGTGGAACCGATCCAGAATGGTTTGGAGGCTCACCCCCCACATGTGACCGGCATATCGCTGAAAGCACTCCTGGGGGTCGGCCACGGCGACCGAGGGGAATGTGCCGGCGACCGACGCCGCGAGGGGTGCCCCACGCGGTTCAACCGCGATGACGCGGACCTCCTGCCCCACGCACACGCACGTCTCGCGGGCAAAGCCCAGGGCCTTGCGGGCCGCGTGAAGAAGCGGGTAGGCGGCAGCCGTGAGCGCGATCGCCGCCAGCGGTGCGATCACGAGCGGGGCCACGAAGGCTGTCCCCAGCGACGCGAGGTTCACGCCCCCCAGACCGCGCGCCGCAAGCCCCGCGCCCACCAAGCCGCCCACCAGCGCGTGGGTGGTGGAGATCGGGAAACCGAGGCGTGTGGCCAGGAATACGGTGGTCGCGGCGGCAAACGCGACGGCGGACGCGAATCCCGGGTCGGCCAGCACGGCATCGGGCACCAACCCCTTGCCGGAGAATGTGGCAACCAGCCCCGCGCCCACCACGATCGACGCCAGTGAGCCGGCGAACGTGGTGACCGTGGCCCAGCGCAGCGCGCCAGGGTATTCGCTCGCACCCGAGCCGAATAGCGTGGCCACGCCCTTGAAATTGTCGTTGGCGCCGTTGGCGTAGGCCAGCCAGAGCACGACCGCGCCAATCAAGAGGACGGTGGTCATCAGCAGCACCCCGACGTGGGATCGCAGCCGCCGGCAGCACGGTCGATCTCCCCGGTCACGCCCGTGACCACGAAGAGCCCGGCGTACGGCGCGTGTGAGACCTTGGCCGCGGTGTCGGTGCAGACCTCCACAGCCACGTTGCGCGGGAACCAGTGGCCCTCCTCGTCGCTCACGCCTTTGAACGGTCCGAGGTACGTGGCAGTCTGGACCGCGTACACGCAGCCAGCGGTCTTTTCGAACTTGAATCCACGCACGGTGATCGAGAAGAACTTGAAGCCCTCGACCTCTTTCCAGAACGTCTTCTTGAGGACCTGTAGCCCGTAGAAGCCCGCGCGCTCAAGCGCCGCGAGAAACTCTTCCTCGGTGAGCGCGCCGCTGATGCACTCGCCCCACAGTCGCGGGTCCTGGCGTTGGTGGGGCGGGACTTCCTGGTCCGCGACGATGTCGGCGATCACAATCCGGCCGTGGTCCGTCAGCACCCGCCACATCTCGGCAAAAACACGCGGCTTGTCGGGCGAGAGGTTGATCACGCAGTTGGACGTCACGAGATCGACGGACTGGGACTCGGCCGGTATCTGCTCCAGAAACCCCTCGCGAAACTCCACCACGTCGTAGCCCAACGCGGAAGCGACCTGTTTCTGCGCGTCGCGAGCGACGGCGAGCATTTTGGGCGTCATGTCCACGCCGATCGCCCGGCCCGTGGTGCCGACTTTCTTCGCGGCGATGAACACGTCGATGCCGGCTCCGCTCCCCAGATCCAGCGTGGTCTCGCCGGCTCTGATCCCGGCCGCCCCCACCGGCGAGCCGCAGCCGTAGAAACGCTCGACGACCTCCTTGGGGATGTGGGCGAGGTCGTCGGGGTTAGGTTGCACCGGACAGCACAGCTCTTCCTGCGGCGTCTCGGCGGCGTTGCCGTAAAACTCGCGGACGACCTTGCGCGGGGCATCCAGGTCGAACGTCAGCACGCACTCTGACCTGCTGGTGAGCACCTCGCCGGGCGTCTCGTCGGTCGCGCACGTCACCGCGGACTCGCCCATGCCCGTGTACACGATCGGCGCGGAAAAACCGGACTTGCGGTTGGTCACGAGGGCCTTCCGCTCCTCGGTCAGATCCTGCAGGGCGTCGGCGATCATGGCCTTGTGCAGTTCGCAGTAGGGATCGTGCGCCGCGATCGAGCCGCCATAGAAGTAGGCATGCTCGATGTCCCCGCCGCCACAGAGAAACTTGAGTGGGCAGGTCCTGCAGATCGCCTTGTCCTCGACCGTGGCCGACGCGAACGTGCGCGCCACGGTGGAGGACATCCAGATGTCTTGCAGGGGCTGCTCCAGGATCGAGCCGCAGCGCAGCTCTGGCACGTCGGCCATCGCCGCCGACGGATAGACCGATCCGTCGGCGTACACGCAGAGGCTGGAGATCCCCGCACTGGCCAAGTCGCGCTTCGTGCCGGCGTGGTAGCGGAGCCGGGTTTTCACGGCCTCGTGGTTATCGACCATGACGCCGACGGATCGGCCGACCTCGCGGGTGCGGCGGACGACCTCGATCACGTGTTCCACCGACGGCGTGCGATCGACGCCCCCGTCATCCGCACGCCCGCGTTTGTGCAGCCAGAGGAGGTGGTGCGTCGTCCCCCCGAGGCGGGAGACCAGTCGGGTGACCTCGGGGACATCATCGGCGTTGGCCTCCGTGATCACGGTGCTGACCGTGGCCGAGAGCCCTGCGCCGACCGCGGCGCGGATGCCGTCGACGATCCGCTGAAAACTCCCCTTCCCGCGGATGGGATCGTTCGTCTCGGGCGTTGAGCCGTCGAGACTGATCTGGATTTTCAGTCGCGCGGGATCGCGCCGACGAAGCTCCTCGATCCGGCTCGGGGTGAACAGGATGCCGTTCGTCAGGATCGCCAGTTCCGCTTTGGGGTCTTCCAGCGTCGCATCGATCAGCGCCAGGATGTCCTTTCTGAGGAAGGGCTCGCCGCCGGTGAAGAAGAACCGGTGAACGCCGAGCGCCCGGGCGTCGGCGATCACGCGCAGGAGCACGTCGGTGGGAAGGCCCTTGTCGCCGTCCGGGCCGGACGACACCAGGCAGTGGCTGCACGCGAGGTTGCACGAATTGTTGGTGTGCAGCCACAGCTCGGTGAGGCGGCGCGGTCCCAGGTGCGACGCGCGCCCGCGGTACGGCGGCCGGACGATCGGCTGGTCGGCCAGCATGCCGCGTCGGATCGCGTCGCGCGCGAACGTGTCCACGTGCTGCCACGCCGCGACGACGTCGAGTTTGGCTTCGGCAGCGTAGGTGCGAACCACGTGGCCGAACGTCCGCGTGCCGTCAAAGAGATCCAGAATCCGCCGGCCGCGCTCGTCCGTCCCGATCCAGTTGGGCCCCGCGGGGTCGAGCAGGACGGTCACCCCGTCGAGCGTCATGGTCTCCCGAATCGGTGCGTGCAACACGGTGTCATGGGTCAGCATCACCCCAGAAGGCCGCTGAAAACGTCCATCTGCTGCGTGCTCGATCCCTCGGAAATCCTCACGTACCACCCCAGTACGCTCCGGTCTCCTCGGGACCTGCGGCCTTGCATCTGGAACTTTTTGAGCGGCCTGTGCCGTTGGCGGATTTTTCATCACCTGCTGGATCCCCCTTTCCTCGCTTGCGTGCCCGTTTTACCGTGCGCGTGCCCTTCAACCGCGTGTGATCCCTGGCATGAGCCGCGCGGATCGAGCCGTCAGCTTGTTAGTCGCGCGACCGGTCGAAAACTTACAGGCCCCGGGGACCCAGGGCGCGGGGACTATCCCAGATTGATGAGCCGCTGGGTGATCTGGCGCCGGGCTTCGGGGGACAAGGTGTGCGTGGTGGCATCGGCCAGTCGCTCACCGTTGGTGAGACGGATCACCTCCCGGAGGAAACGAAGCTGGCGGCTGTACCGCTGACAGAAGCGACACATGACCAGGTGGACGGCCAGCATCCACCGCTCCCGAAGCGCCAGCCGTTCGTCCAAGGCCTTGGAAGCGAGCGGCGCCATGTCCGAGCAATTGAGCAGCTTCATGGGTCTTTCCGAAGAACGTCAGTGTGGAGCCTGTTCAGGAATGCGTCAGATGCCAGGCGCCGCGAGCACCGCACCGGAGCGTACTGGGTCCGTACGTGAGGAGCGGATGCGCAGCGGCAACGCCGCAGATGACCATTCATGGACAGGCTCTCATCGGTCCTCAGCAAACCAGTGCACTTCCAGGCAGCGCCGCAAGGCTTGGCGCGCCCGGTACAAGATGACCCACACATGATTAGTCGTCGCAACGCCGACAACCTTACGGATCGTCTCGCCGTCCAGGCCCTCGTCCTCCTTGAGGGCAAAAGCCAGCCGCAACCGGCCGGGAAGCTGCTCGAAGCACCGGGAGAATACGCTCCAGAACTCCTGGT
Source organism: Nitrospirota bacterium (assembly GCA_016201825.1). Classification (GTDB taxonomy): domain Bacteria; phylum Nitrospirota; class Nitrospiria; order 2-01-FULL-66-17; family 2-01-FULL-66-17; genus 2-01-FULL-66-17. The sequence goes on from JACQCD010000033.1 coordinate 5,637, forward strand.
TCTCGGCGAACGCGGCGGGCGAATCACCCCAGTCGCCTGGGGGATATTTCCAGCGACCGCGCTCGTCAAAGAGATCGTCGGCGTCCTCGTCGGACTCAAGGGAGTCGGCGGCGGGGCGGGCTCGGTCGCGGCGACGGCTGTCCGCGACCTTGTGTTTGAGAATGCCGACCAGCCACGTGCGTTCGGAGGACTGTCCGGCGTAACGATCCTTGGCCTGCCACGCCGCCAGATACGTCTCCTGAACCAGTTCCTCCGCCAAGTTGCGATCTCCGACGCGCAACATCGCGAATCGAAACAGCGCGTCGCCGTGTCGATCCAGCCAAGACGCGGGGTCGCTCGCTTGGGTGAGCTCGTGATCGGTCCTCTCCATACCGGCTGAGATGTCGTCCCCCGAGAGAGAGTTTCATCATACCGATGACGTGGTGAGGGATCAAGAAGCGAGACTCGATCGGATAATCAACACCCACGTGCGTTACCCTCGACGCGGGAGGCTGGAGGACCATCTCGACGATGACCCTCCAGCCGTGCCACACCGCGTGGGTGACGTTACTGAATGCGCTGAATAGTGACCTGCGCCACCGGGTTGCGCCAGTCGTGCATGGCCGGGGTCAAATCGCCGATGCCGTGGATTCCGGCGTGGATATGAACATAGCCCTCAGCGCCCGCCGTGTCCCGAACTCCGGCATGACCGCAAGGAGGACCTGGAATAAACGCGCAGGATTCGGTGTTGACCTCGCTCCCCGCGTCATAGGCTTCTGCCTCCACGCTCACGGCACCTTTCTTCGGCGCCCCGATCCCTTTCACGGCGAAGAAGCCGTCGTTGGTTGATGCCAACATCCCGACCGCGCTGATCGTGTTGAACTTGCCTGAAGTCGCAATTTCCACCGTCACGGAATGGCCTGGCAACACGGGCCCCGCGGACGCCGCCGCGTCGTATACGCTTGGGAGCGTGTTCAACAGTCCGAGCAGCGGGCCCGTGACGCCATCTTCCGCCAGGGTCGCCAGTTCGGAACTGGCGGGAGTCCCGGGCGTAAAGAGCACGAACTCCGGGTTATGGGCAACGACAACCGGTGGGGTCAGGACCTGGCCGCGGGTGAGATTCGTGATCGTGACGGCATAGCGACGCACTTCGTCGTCATCCGCGAACGCAGGAACCGTGGTGAAGGCGCCGGACGTCAGCATGAGACCGACCGCCAGTGAAGAGAGCCATGGTGTTTTCATCATCGTCCTCCTATTCAGGGGGTGTGGCGGGCAGACCACCTGCCCGATAGTCCTTCACAATACGCCTTCGACATGTAGGGGTGATGACTGCTGTATGACGATTCGATGAAGGGGGGGAAGCCTGTACCCTGGGGATCTGCGCGTGACTACCAATACCATCGGGCGAGACGCGCAGGAGCCACACCTGCGTAGAAGAGCGCAACGAGCGCCACTTTGTTGATCACGGTGCGGATCGCGCCCCCGCGCTCGTATCGTCTGGAAGAGGTCACGACGCGCTCGGGAAACTGCTCAATGGGGCCGAGGCGTTTGAGTTTCGGAATCAGAAGATATTCCTCCATCAGCGGGACGTCGGGAAATCCACCCGCGGCAAAGTAGGTCCGCCGACTGATGATGAGCGCCTGATCGCCGTGGGGAAGACCGGTCACTCGGCTTCGCAGGTTGGCAAGGGCGGAGAGAGCCTTGTAGAGAAATCGACTTGAATCGAACGCCAAGGAGAACGCCGCCGCTGCAGGCGGCATCGGTCTGTCCCAGAATGCCCGTTGAACCCGCGCGATCCAGTTCGGGGGGAGTCTCGTGTCGGCGTGCAAAAAGACCAACACATCGCCTGTCGCACAACGAGCGCCCCAGTGCATCTGGACGCCGCGGCCCACGGCGGGCGAGGCGACCACGATCGCGCCGCACCTGATGGCAACGTCGACCGAGCGATCGGTGCTGCCTCCATCGACCACGATCGTCTCGATAGGGCCATCGCAGGCCGCGGTGTGCACCGAGCGAAGGCACGCCTCGATCCGTGTCTCCTCATCACGAACCGGCACGATCACCGACACCTTGGGCCACGGCTTGTGTGTCTGTAACGTCATACCTTAGGCCCTGGCCGCGGAGGCCCCTCGGCGGCAGTGGCGCGGACGCTCTCCCACGCCAAGAGGCCATACAGCGGGGCATACTCCGCCCATAAGATGGCCGGCCGCACGGTCCATGGGAGGCCGTGGCTCACATCGACCCAGACCCAGTAGGAGAGTGGGACCAATCCGCTGAAGGCGAGCCATCCCCGATTCGGCGTCAGGCAGACGAACGGGATGATCCAGCACACGTACCAGGGGTAGACCGTGGGGGTAAACAGCAGCCCAAAGCCGATGATCAGGTACCCGTACCGAAGCGGGTCATCCTGCAGATACCCGTGATACACCGAAAAGACGAGAAGGGCCACCAGGAGGAGAGGTCGGATCACTGGGGTGTGCCCAGTCAGTACGGTCAACACGGCGAAACTTCCGGAGTTGAATTCCCAGGTCGCTGCGTACAGCCTCAGGCTGGAGAACAGCGTGTCGCCAGCGCCCAGGAACGCGGCGTATCCGACGCCGACGATCACGAGGAAGACCGCGGCCGGCGCTCGATATTCTCTTCGCCAGAGAACGTACGGCAACAGGAACACGGAGAAATATTTCGCGAGCGCAGAACACGCCAACGAGGCGGCGCCCAGCAGTTTCCGGCGATCGGAAAGCAACCAGAGGCCCAACACGAGGAGGAAGACCGGGAGTGAGTCAAGGTGCCCGGAGTGCGCGTATTCGACCAAGACCAATGGGTTCCACGCGTACAGCAGGCTTGCGGACGGAGGACGCCCTCGTGCTCGGAGCATGAGACAGAGGAGCACTGCTGTCCCGAGATCGAACAGCACCGCGACGGTCTTCACGCTGCGCACGGTGGGTGACACGAGCACGGCCCCCAACGACGCGAGCTGGAACAACGGGGGATAGATCGTCTCCAGCTCCTTGTGGTTGATATTCGAAAATTCTTCGGTGCGGAGCTTGATGAGTGCCGGGTGGTCCGGTGGGTACTGGTAGGGGTTGATGCCGGCTGCGAAGACTCGGCCGTCCCATACGTACCGGTAGACGTCGTCGGACAGCGTCGGTTCCCCGGTGAGGAACGTCGCGCGACACAGCACGCCGATCAACAGGATGAGCGGCAATCGGAATGGCGGGGGGGCGCCGGACTGTGACACCCGGACAATCGCCACAAGGTAGAGCGCGAACATCGCGCCGTACAGCCAGAGAAACTGCGGAATGTGCGTGCGCAAATCTCCCAGTTGGACGATCGCGACGCACAACCCAAGAATGAAAACGCCGAGCCCGGCGAGGCCATAATCGGCCCTCGGTTCGCTCGACCTAGGATTTGGCGTGGAGGACGGCGAGAAACGAGACATACGAGAAGCCCGCCATCAAGAGGAGCATTAGCGGCAGCGCGCCCCAATTCTTCAGCGCCACCAGAGCGCCCAGCGATGCGGCCAGATACAGCGCCAGACAGGATTCGGCAATCGGAATCCCGTGTCCGAGTGATCGGTAGGTCTTGTCGGTCCACGCGTCCCCAGTGGATTCGATCCCGTATTTGGCCGTTCGAACGAAAGGGCTCTCGCGGGACCGCAACGCGTCGATAACCGCGCGCGCGTTGTTGATGGACATCCCGATCCCGAAGGCCACGATCAGGGGGATGTGACCGATTCGCGCCGTCCATCGGCGTCCCTGCTCGACTTGCGTGACCAGGTAGAAGACGCCGATCGACACGACCGAGAACAGAACGAGCGACGTTTCCCAGAACAGGAGGCCCTCCCGTCCGATCCGGTAGCGCAGGACAAGGGAGGCGGGGGTCAGCACCGTCAGCGCGGCCATGAGGAGATAGTTCACGTTGGCGGTCAAATGACAGGTGGCTTCGATCTTGACCCTGAGGGGGAGCGCGGCCATCCAGATTGCTGGCAAGAGCTTTCGGCACACCTGGAGCGATCCCTTCGTCCACCGGTATTGCTGGTGACGCAGGGCGTGCAGGTCGACCGGCAGCTCGCTGGGGCACACGAGGTTCGGGACGAACACGAATCGCCAGCCCTTCATCTGCGCGCGGTACGACAGATCCAGATCCTCGGTCAGGGTGTCGCCTTGCCAGCCACCAGCCTCCTCGATGGCTTGCCGCCGCCAGATTCCGGCCGTACCGTTGAAATTAAAAAATCTGCCGGAGAAATATCGCGCGGAATGTTCGATCACGAAATGCCCATCGAGCAACATGGCCTGGAGCCGCGTTAAGAGCGAGTACCCCTCGTTCACGTAGCCCCACCTCGCCTGAACCATCCCCACACGCTGATCCGTAAAATACGGGATCGTTCGCTCCAAAAAGTCCGGCGGGGGAAGAAAGTCGGCGTCAAAGATGGCGAAGAAGTCGTCTCGCGAGAGCGCCATCCCGGCCCGGAGCGCGCCCGCTTTGTAGTCCTGCCGGTCCATCCGGTGGTGGTAGGTGACCAGGAAACCCCGGGCCGACAGATCCGCGGCCACGGCGCGCGCGAGGTCCTGGGTGTGGTCGGTGGAGTCGTCGAGGATTTGGATACGGAGTCGTTGACGAGGGTACCGCAGGCGTGAGACCGCCTTGATGAGCCGGTCGGTGACGTACATTTCGTTATAGAGCGGTAACTGGACGGTCACCGGCGGGTAGTCCTCCGGTGCCGTTGGACGCAAGGGATGTGGTGTCGAACATCGCGAGTAGCGGAAGTACCAGTACAGCATGGCCACGCGATGGAGGCCGTAGAGCGAGAGCGCGAGCAAGATCGCGAAGTACGACCAGACGATGAGGAGCGGAATCATCTCAAGGAGAAAGACCGGTGTCTCGGACGACGCGACGGTCAGAAGGCGTAGACCAGGGCCAGTTGGACCATGTTGCCGGCCCCGATGTCTTTGCCGTACAGCACGCCGGTGTAGGTGACCTCGCCGGACCAGTTCCGGTTGTGCGCGTACCCGGCGGTCAGTTCAAGCTTGCCGATGTCAAACTCCGGGCTCAGGGTCGGGTTTCCGCCGGCGGACACGCCGCTCGTCTGATCTGCGTTCCGGGCGCTCTTGATGCCGTCGAGTTTCGTGCGGGCATAGATGCGTGGGGTGAAACTTAGACCGTACTCTACCAGGTACCGGTACTCGTCCGACGGCTCCTCCGCCCGGTACCGATAGCCGAACTCGATACCGCCATACCCGTACGGATACAAGCTCCTCCCCACCAGGACGCGTACCTCAGTATCAACTTGTCCGCTTCCCGTGGCCGGACCGGTCGCGGGGTCGCGGTTCTCGTCATATAAGTAGGGAAACTTGCCCAGCAGGAGTACCGACACGACGGTGGGCTCCGACAGCAGCCGGTAGCGAACGCCGAGGTCCAGATCGCCGAAGCCGGTATTACGCAACGTCCGAGTCCCGAACCCGGTCTCCGACTGGTCCTGAAGGAATTTCAGCGGCAGCGATCCCACGATCGTGAGACGATCGGTCAGTCCTCCCTCCCCGTAGTAGGTGATGTTCCATTCGGTGAACTCACCGTTGTTGGCGGCTGCAACCCGATTGCCGGACGCGTCGAATTGTTCGGTGATGACCGCATAGTTGACCGCCAGTCGGTTGTAGACACTCCCCTTGGCTTGGGTCCACGCGCCGGCTGTTGCGGCCGAGGGCAACCCCACCGATACCAGCAGCGCGAAGAGCGCGAAACAGATTCCGGTCAGACGGATCTTGGCCATGTGGTCTCCTGCACGGTGGGAGTTACGGACTATTCAGCTTCCAGTCATACGTGTGATCGGAGATTCGCGTGGCGCCATCGAGTTGACGTCGAAGCCCGTCGTCGGCGTACAGATGGAGGTGAGCCAGGAGGCCTGCATCATCGCCTCCGAAGTCACTCTGGAACCAGATATAGATGCTGGAAACCACCACCTTGCCGTCCGTGACCGTGACACCGCGCGGGTGGTTGACGTAGGCTCGCGCCGCCTGATCGAGCATCGTCTCGGTGTTCTCCGCCGTGAAGGCTTTGGGCTGGAGGTTCGGACAGCCGAGGCTCGCGCAGTTGACGGCATAATGGACGCGGGGGTCCTGAAAGATCGGCCGCAGGATACGATGCTCGATGTCGTCCAACGAGAGGGCCTGCCCCTCGACGGTGGCGAGCTTCTTGCCCCATGGGCCGCGGGTCAACAATCCCGGTGAGATCGCCACGTCCATGATGCTCGATACTGGCATGTGGTCTAACATCACGTTCACGGTGACGGCGTTGTAGAGATTGATCCAATAGGCTTTCTGTTCCGGTTTTCGTAGCTCGCGGACCTTCACCATCTGGAGGTGGGCGATGTATCGCTTGAGCGCCTGTTGATCGGCGGCGGTGACGTCGGTATACCGGAGCCGGTTGATCCCGCTTGGGTGGTTGGCCACGACGTAGGATTTGAGAAAGTGGTCCCACGCGGCATGGTCAACCGTTGTTGCGCTCGCCGGCCGAGAGACATCCCAGAAATCCCAGCGGTCGGCTTTGGGGGCGGCGAACGAAGGATCTGCCCAGACGATGCCGAGGAAGACGATCAATCCCGTCGATATAATGACGCGTCGCATGGCCTACTCCTTGGCGTTGGAAGTCCTCAACGGGTTGGGGCGTTCACGTGAACGCCCCAACCGTGATTCTCTCAGGGGTTGAGGAACCAGACCCCACTCCGTTCGTTCACGGGTGTTCCCGTTCCATCGGTGGGTGTGGCCAAAATATACGTCCCGGCGGCGGTGGCGAACGTATTGCCCAAGGCTGCCGCATGGCCCACCGTGAGGCTGGCCGTCGCGCCACTCACGTCTCCGGCAAGGATGTGTGTTGCAGCGGGGAGCGGGTCGGGGTCGTTGATCGGCTCGATCGTGATCACGATCGCGGTAGCGCTTGCCAGATTGGCAATACCGGTGAAGTCTCCGTTGGGGATAACTACTCCTCCGGGGTGGGTGATAAGCTGGCCGCTCGAATTCACGTTGAAGTGGCCGGTCGAGACGGGGGAACTGCTGATGATGGCCCATCCCTCGTAGTAGTAGCCGTTGAGCAGGGGTTCCAGGCCGGTGAACGCCAAGGTCAGCGTGGTGCCGCTGATCGTGGCGGTGCCGGTGGGGAACACGGCGGCTCCGTTGCTCATTGGATACGCCACATGATCCGCGGCGCCGGCGGGCACCATGGCGGTCAGCGGTTTAAGCGTAAACGGCGCGGTGCTGTCATCCGGCGAGGGCTCGATGCTGATCACGGCGGCCGTTCCTTGAAGCTCGGTCGGAAACGTGAGCCCGGACGGCGCATTCTGCAGGAAGTCTTCGCCAGGGAACGGGGGGCCCGCGGTCGCGCCACTGAACGGCGCACTGTCATCCGCAGCCGATGCCGATGTAAACGTGCCGGTTGAGACCGGTGTGCCGTTGATCACGGCCCAGCCTTCGTATTTCCACCCCGCGGGCAGTGTCGCGAGGGTCAGACCTGCCGTCGGTCCGGAAGCGGCCGGCGCCGGATTGTCGTCGCCGTTGCAGCCGGTGACCAATGCCGCCGCGAGCAGGGCGGTGGTGAGACAGTGCTTGAACATGGCGTGCTCCTTTGGTTGTGGGGTCGGTGAACGAATCCGCTACTTCTTCATGTCCTTGTCCATCATTCCGTCTTTCATCATTTCGTCCTTTTTCATCACTTCGTCTTTCTTCATCATTCCGCCGTCAAACATCGCGTGGCCGATCTCCACGCTGAACTTCCGGCACCAGATCACCACACTGTTGTAGTCGGCGGCGTTGACGTTCGCGGGGATGGCGTACTGCACGGTTCCGGCAAACTGGGTCAGCTTGCCCAGCTCGACGCCCTTTGTGTAGTCGCCGTCTTTGGCCAAGTACACCCGCCCGTCGGGAACCTTATCGATCGTGAGATCGGTGATCAGGAGCATCGGACTGCCCCCTTTGTTGTTGGTGAGTGAGACCGTCCCGGCGGCGTGATGGCTCCCCGCTCCGCTCAACGAGGCGGTCATCGTCATCGGACCGCCCATCATTCCCTTCTTCATCTCATCCTTCATCATCCCACTCTGGGCTGTGGTAACCACGCCCAGCATGATGACGATCAGCGCGGTACTCACCACGTGTGCTCTATTCATACGGACCTCCTCGTTCGAGATGTGAACCGCAATGCGTGCTTACACTGAGGATTAGTCTACGGGGCGAACGTGAAGGAGGCATGATCGGACTGTGACGATTTCGTGACGGCTACTCGGACGTTTCAGCCAGCAACGTCTCGATCATGCGCTCGGTTTCGGCGTACCCACCCTCGCCGACGCGGACATACCGGATCACTCCGCGTTTGTCGATGAGATACATGGCGGGCCAGTAGTGGTTCCCGTACCGGTTCCAGATCGAGAAGTCGTTATCGATCGCGACGGCGTAGGGGATGTGGTGGTCCGTCACATACCGGGTGACCGCGTCGACGTCCTTTTCGTACGCAAATTCTGGGGAGTGAACGCCCACAACGACCAGCCCACGGTCGACGTACGCCTGATGCCACGCCTTGACCTGCGGTTCCACGTTCCGGCAGTTGAAGCAGCCGAAGGTCCAAAACTCGACCAGAACCACGGAGCCGCGAAGGGCCCAGATCGACACGGGGCTGGAGTTGATCCAGCCCGTGTCCGTTAGCTCAGGCGCCTGGCGCCCCACGAAGGCCTGCGCGTCGAACACGCCGACCGCGCCCGCGGCCATCGCCGCGACCAGAACGCCCCGCCACACGGTCGCGGGATGTCGAACCATCCGCGCCGTCGTCGAAGAAGCGCCGGTGGTCATGCGGCCAGATCCAGATCTTTGATCCCTGCGTAGTAGAGAATCTTGCCCTTGAGGTCCGCGACGCTCCCCCGGCACCGCTCCAAGACCTCCGGTCTCACCAGGAGCATGGGACCCAGACGGGTCTGGGCCACGATGCACGGCAAACTGTCTCCGACCAGCACCTTGAGCTGCTGAGTCAACTCGTCCCGATGCACGTAGTCGATCGGGACGCCCAACTCCTCCTTGCAGTCCCGCCACGCGGACTTTTCGCCGGCGAGCCCGTGCGTGATGCTGCACAGGGCGCAGCCGTTGAGCATGAAGAGCTTCTTCGCACTGTCCACGAACGCGCCCCACTTGCCGGAATCAGCAGCGTAGATAAACAGCAAACGCTCGATCATGGTTCGCGTCGTGTGCCTCATCTCCATGGACGTGCCTCCTTAAGTGGTGGCCTGACCGCGGATCGTGTCCAGGCCTTGGGACCGGACACCGCGTCCGGGCGGACCGCCCACCCGACGGCACTTACTCTACCCGCAGACTGTGACGGGAGAATGAGGGAATCGTGACGATTTGATGAAGATGCACGCGCTGCTCTGAACGCGTGGGGCAGAGGGCGCGGAGTTGCAGGTCAGAAACGTTACATTTGCGCGGCGAGCGGGATGGTGACGCGGAAGGTGGTCAGGCTGTTGCGGATGTCGACCGACACGGCGCCGTCGTGGGCTTCGACGATTTGCTTGACGAGCGAGAGGCCGATGCCCGCGCCGCCATGCTCGCGGGAGCGCGACTTCTCGCCGCGGTAGAAGCGTTCGAAGATGAACGGGAGGTCCTGCGAGGAAATGCCCTCTCCGGTATTGGACACCGAGAGCACGGCCGCGGGTCCCTCATAACCGATGGATACGGTCACCGCTCCGCCGCCGGGCGTGTAGTGCCACGCGTTCTCGAACAGGTTGTTCAGGACGCACACGAACTGGTCGTGGTCCACGCGCACGCTTATCCGATCGCTGAGATCGCTCGTCGAAAGAAGGATCGCCTTCTGGGCGAACCGCGGTCTGAATGGTGCGAGCGCCTGCATGGTCAGCGCGCTCAGATTCAACGTGTCGAATCTCAACCGCTGAACTCCGGCATCGGCGATCGCGAGCTGATGCAGCCCCTCGACCAAACGGACCAGGCGCAGGACCTCCTCGTGCAGCGAAGCGATCTGCTCGGGGGACGGCGGCAGCACGCCGTCGCGCAGGGCTTCGAGGTAGCCGCGCATATTGGTCAACGGCGTCCGCAGCTCATGCGCCACGTCGGCGACGAGGTCCTTGCGCAGTTTCTCCACCCGCTGGAGGCTGCACACCATCTGGTTGAACGCACCGACCAGCTCGCCGACCTCGTCGCCCGGTATCGCATCCACGCGCTGAGAATAATCCCCCGAGGCGATGCGGCCCGCGATCGCGCCCATCCGGCGGATCGGATGGAGAATCCTCCGCGTCAACACCCAGCTCGGGGCCAGCGCCAGGACCACGGCGCCGAGGCTGGCCCAGATCAACGTCGACGTCGTCGCATGCAGGAACATCCGGTGCGGCACAGCCGGGTCGATGTGGTACTCCTTCATCAGGCGCATGAAATAGTCGCCGGCGATGCGTTCCATCGCGATCCAGATCAAGCCGATCACCGTGGTGATCACCAAAAGGTGGATGCCCATCAGTTTCCAGAGCAGGGGAACGCGCCGGAGTCGCGTGGTCGGGACGGTCGTCATCTGTCATCCTCGTCGCGGAACTTGTAGCCGAGGCCTCGGACCGTGAGGACGTACGTGGGCTGCGAGGGCGTGGGTTCGATCTTGTCCCTGAGCCGTCCGATGTGGACGTCCACCGTGCGATCCAAGACGTGGACGGTATCATGGGTATAGAGCGCGTCGAGCAGTTGCGCGCGGGAAAATACGGTCCCGGGCGAATGCATCAGCCGGACGAGCAGGCGAAATTCGATCGCGGTCAGCGTCACCACTTTGCCCTTGGCCGTCACCTTGGCCTTAGTTTGATCAACCGTCAGATCGCCCGAGGTCAGGATCGGCGCTCCGGCCGGAACCTTGGGGATCGTCCGCCGGAGTATGGCTTTGACACGCGCCACCACCTCGCGGGGCGAAAACGGCTTGGTCACGTAGTCATCGGCGCCGATCGACAAGCCGACCAGCCTGTCCACCTCCTCGACCCGTGCGGTGAGCATGAGAATCGGCACGTCCGACGTTTGGCGAATGCGCCGGCAGACTTCCAGGCCATCGAGTTTCGGGATCATCAGATCGAGGACGATCAGCGCGGGATGGTGGCGGAGCGCGATGTCGACGGCCTGGGTTCCGTCGGCGGCGGACCGCGTTTGATACCCTTCGCGTTCCAGATAGACCTTCAGCAGCGCCGATGTCTTGGGGTCGTCCTCGACGATCAGGATGAGGGAAGCCGCAGCCATGCGACGTATTCTACACCGTGAGAGTTACGGTTGGGTCACGTAATCGTGACGTTTTTGCGACAAGGTCCACTTCCTCCAGCGACAAGCTTCCAAGGAAAAAGCGAACGCCGAGCACGCGTTCAAAATCCGAACTCGGCGCATAAAGGACATGCCCGCTGGAAATTCCGCCCGCGGAAGATCCACCGAAGACCTCGACCGACTCACGGCACACCAGCGGGGCGTTCACGGGCGATCAGTAGACGAGGTAGAAATCCGCGCCCGTCCTCAGTCGGATCATCTCGGGGAGCGTCACGGGCTTGAAGAACTTGGCGGAGACCCGCTCAAGATCGCCCGGTCGTTTGGCGATGCCCGCGGTGATCAGCATCTCTTCGTCGATGTAGAACTGCGCGCCCTTCTCTTTCAGCATCACCAGGTACTCGCCGTACACCCTGGGCACCCGCTCCAGGGGCACGGCAAACTGCCGGGCAAGCACATCTCGCATTCGCTCCGGCAGCTTATAGGTCTCGATATCGTCCTTGCCCAACCAGCCGATCTTATAGGTATTGACGGCGTCGGCATCAATGAGCACGTTGACCTTCAAGCCTTCTTGCAGGGCGGCCCAGACGGCGTTGTACGCCACGCAGATCTGCGCGTCGTCGTGCTTCAGGCTCGTCTTCAGATGGATCAGCAGCGTCGGTGGCTCCGCAGCCGACCCTAAATTGCTTATCAGCATCATACTCACGGTGATGAGAACTGCCGCCATAACGGTTTTGGTTTTCATTGAGACCTCCTTGTTATCCGCTTACTCCGCGCAACAGGACAGCTTTGACACATCCTTTGTGAAGATCTGGGCCGCCATCCGGATGGCCTCCGACATGGTGGGATAAACATGGATGGTTCCGATCAGATCATCAATGGTAAGCCGGCACTTCACCGCCAGAGCGGCTTCGTGAATGAGATCCGCTCCTCGATTCGCCACGAGCTGGACGCCCACGATCCGCTTGGTGTCTTTCTCGATCACCATTTTCACCAGGCCCTTCGTCTGATAGATGGCCGCGGCCTTGGGCACGTGGGCGAGGTCCAAACAATCAGCCTCCACCTGCATTCCCTTTGCTCTGGCCTCGGCTGCGCTCAGTCCCACGGCCGCGACTTCCGGATCGGTGAAGACCGCTCGGGGGATGACGGTGTAATCCATCGTGACGTGATTTCCCTTCAGCATGTTCTGGGCCGCCACCACCCCTTCACGAGCTCCCACCGGCGTGGCCAGGGGTGGCCCCGTCACATCACCCGCCGCCCAGATGTGGTCGGCAGTGGTCTGCATCTCGCTATTGACCGTCACAAATCCTTTCTCATCAACCTCCACCCCCGCTTCTTCGAGTCCGATATCCCTGCTGTTCGGAACCCGACCACAGGCAACCAGAAGGCGCTCCACCACGAGCCGCCGGGGCTTGCCCTCAACCGTCGCGACGACTGAGATGCCGCGGGGGGTACGAGCCAGTTGATTGACGACAGCATGGGTATAGATGCCCACCCCCTCCTCGATCAACACTTTCTGGATGGATTCGGCCACTTCCGGATCGAATTCGGACAGCACATGAGCGCCCCGAAGGAGAATCGTCACCTTCGTGCCGAACCGATGAAACATCTGGCCGAGTTCAAGGGCAATCACGCCGCCCCCAATGATCACCATGGATTTGGGAAGGCTCTTTAACTCAAAGGCCTCGGTGCTGGTGAGATACGTGACTTGGTCCATTCCCGGAAACTCGGGAATACACGCCCGTGAACCGGTCGCAATCAGGAATTTGGGGGCCTCCACCACCCGATCCCCAACCTGAAGCTGGTGCTTGGAGATAAATCGGGCATGACCTTTCAGGATGGTGATGTTCTCATCTCCCTCAGCAATATCGATGTATTTTTTCCGGCGAAGCGTCTCGACCAGTCGGTCCTTCTGCCGGATCAGGGCCGCGAAGTCCAGCTTTCCACTGCGTCTTCCCAGCCCCTGATAGGCGGTATGCGCCGGCGCATAATAGATCTCAGCGGCATGGATCAGGTTCTTGCTGGGAATGCACCCCACATTCACACAGGTGCCGCCGATGACGCGATGCTCGGTCATGGCCACCCGCGCCCCCAGCTCGGAAGCCTTGATCGCCGCGGCAAACGCCGCCGAACCGGACCCCAGGATCAACAGGTCATATCGATCATTGCCTGTTAGGTGTGGCATGGCCAATCACCGCTCCTTTCTTCACGTCTTCACGCAAGTTGAGATGCTTCAATATGAGAATTCTGGGTCAAACAGCCTGGCCAGCGGTGTTCCGGTCGTGGGTACCCGATCGACACAGGCCAGTTCGCTCATCAGATACTTTTCAGGGATGTCATGCTTCCATCCCTGTTGGAGGACAGTGGTAAATGCCCCTGGAAGCGGGGCCTCGTGTTCAAAGATGGTGAACGTGTACGGATCATCGGCCGTCAGGCTATACCGGCTTTTTAACATCTCATGGACTTTCTCCGTCTGGATGTGATAACGGATGACGGTCCGAAATCGAAGTCTGCTTGTCCGTTCCGCAGAGGCGGGCAGGCGGTAATGGAACGCATATTCCCGGCTCTCCAGGGGTTGTACGCGATTGCCATAGATCTCCCAGATCACCGGCTGCCAGAGGATCCATCGGCCGATGGTATGGGTCTGCTCCTTGAGAATCTTGTCCTGGTGATCAAGAATTTGAAATTCAACCGTGAAATACCGGTCCGGATCGCCCGTGGGAAGATAATGGCCCGCCCCGGAATTGGTCAGCGTCAGCGTAAATTGCGCATCTGTCCCAGGGGCGATATCCGCCGGGTCGGCCTGAAGCCGGACGGTCACCGCCCGTTTGAGCTGCTCCGGATCATGCCCGCCGCGCCACAGGTGCCGCCGGCCTTTTCGAATGGGCCCTCCGGCTGCTACCGGCCGCTCCACCTCCGGCATGTGACAAGTCTGGCAGATGTACCCCGCCTTGTAATAAGGTCCTCCTTCGTATTCGGGATAGGTCCCGCACGGGCCAAACCGGTAGAACTGAAAAGGACCTGATGGGACCTGGTGGCACCGATAGCAGGTCTCTGTCGTGCGGTACATCGGATCATAGCGGGTGGGATGAGGGGCGACGGAGTCGTCGAACGGCCCCAGAATGACCCCATCCCGCACATGGCAGGCGGCGCAGGTGATCCCTTCCAACCGAAAATCAGGATCATAGTTCGGATTGGGTTTCTTGACGGCCTTTTCCACACGGTTTCTCGGGATCTCCAGGATCAGCTCCGGCTGCTGGTTCTCCAGCGGCGTATGACAGTTCAGGCAGATCCAGATGTGCTTGTCCTTTTTCCAGAACGCCTGAAAGAAGGGGTCCACAAAGGCCTGGGCATGGATCGAGCTTTTCCACTCCTCGTAGATCTCCCGATGACACTGTCCGCACTCTTCCGCTCGGATGCTGGTTAAGCCCGCCGGAATCCGCTGAGAGGGAATCGCATGGGCGAAATCGTCACGCAGGCCGAAAATCACGACCGGTCGAAGCTCCGTGTAAAAGAGATACACGGCGGCTGCCATCAGAGCGATCACCACCAGCGTCACCACGACGCGTTTCTTGAGCTGAGGCCGGGGCATTGCCGCCTTAGATTGACCAATGGGGCGTTTCGCACGGCTCGTGTTGGTCCCGATGGATCCATTCTGCAAATGCTGGGACGTGTGCCCGGAAGACTTCCACGACCACCGGATCAAACTGGGAGCCCGATCCTTTGAAGATCTCACTCACAATCGCATCAAAAGGCAGGGCCTCTCGGTAGGGGCGATCAAAGGCCATGGCGTCCAGAGCGTCCATCACCGCAAAAATCCTGGCCCCAACTGGAATCTGATTCCCCTGCAGCCCTTGTGGATAACCGGAGCCATCAAACCGCTCCTCATGGGCAAAGACAATTTCAGCCGCGGGCTGCAGATACTCCACGCCTGAGAGGATCTGACGACCGAACTCCGGATGCTTCTTCATGACCGTCCACTCTTCTTCGGTGAGAGCGGTGGACTTCAGCAAAATCGCATCAGGGACCCCGATCTTCCCGATGTCATGGAGGAGCGCACCCCGACAGAGCTCTTCAAGAGTATCTCCCTTCACATCCATCATCTCGGCCAGGGATCGGGTATACTGGGCCACCCGCTCGGAATGACGCTGCGTCTCACATTCTCGGGCGTCCAGAGCCGCCACGAGGACCTGGATGGTTCCACGAGAGGCGGCATCCGCTCGGCGGTAGGCTTCCTTTAGGGAGACCCACCGCAAGTAGCAGCGCTCACAGCAAAAAGCCTCATCTTCCCGGATAAACGGCCTTTCACTTGCGACACCGCAATGCTGGCAGATAGACATCGCGTCCTCCCTGTCGATCCGTGAGATCAACCCACGACCGTGAAGGATTAGGACGAGTGGGTCGGGCAGCAGGACCCGATCTCTTCCTGATCCTCGCCCACGGTCAACTCC
Organism: Nitrospirota bacterium; assembly: GCA_016201825.1. Taxonomy (GTDB): domain Bacteria; phylum Nitrospirota; class Nitrospiria; order 2-01-FULL-66-17; family 2-01-FULL-66-17; genus 2-01-FULL-66-17. Next base: position 21,328 of record JACQCD010000033.1, read on the forward strand.
TTATAATAGGCATACGCTTTCAAGGCCCATTCCTCCCCAGGACAGCCCTGCATGGTCATGGCCACATTGAGAAACTCGACGAACTCTTCCTGCGTGGCTCCCCGATCCAGGGCCATCTTGACATAGGCCTTGATGCAGGGCTCGCACCGGATCGCGATCGAAATGGCCATCGCCGTGAGCAGCTTATACTTACCGCCCACGTTGCCGTCTGCGTAGGTCGCCTCCCGGGCCCGCATGATCCCTCCGGTCACCTTCGGGCTCAGCTTTCGCATCTCCGCAAAGAGGGATGATTCCGCATCAAGGGTTTCAGTTGTCTCGGACATACGCACCTCCTTCAGGGTTGATCGGCGATCAATACGGTATCCCGATATCGAATCGCGTTCTTCCGTCGCGCCAGGATGGAGGCGTCCTGCATCGAGAGCAGAAAGGTTCCGTCGTGTTCGGATACCCACCGCTGACCCGCTTCGGCCGAACGAAAGAAATGCACAAAGTGGCAGAAATGGATGATCACGTCCTCTTGAACCCGGGCCGCGTCCGGCGTGAGAAACGACATCACGGCGCCTGCAGGGTCCATCTCGATGATCGCTTGTGGGGAGACCACCAGCCGGACCACCGTGCCGGTCACGGGGCAGGTCGATTCCACGCGAGCCGTTTCCCCGATCAGCTCAGGGAGAAAGAGGCTGTCCCAGGCGCACCAGGTATAGAGCCTCCGGCCGTTCACGGTGAACCGGTGGGCCATCTCGGGGAGGGCGAGGCCCCAGTAGCCGATGACACGCTCGCGCTCGTCGTAGAAGACCCCGGGCCACCGCCGGAGCGTCTGCAGCACCAGTTCCGGCGGCAGAGCCAGTCGCGCAGCGAGCTGTTCCGGCGAGACCGGGCTGCCTTGGGCCAGCAGCCGATAGAGCTGGAGCGAGAGCTGTTGCTCCTCTTTAGAAAGTTTCGGAAACCAGCCGGCCACCTCGTCGGCCAGGCTATTCAGCCCCCAATTCGCATTCCTGGCCACCCATCAGCCTCCTTGGGCCAGCACGCTGGCCCGGTACCTATACATCGCGTTGCTCGCCGACTCCACCGCTCGCACCAGCTCCTCTTCCCCGGCCTTCTGGGGATCGTATTTCACCACCGCGCGACCCTCCCTGAATCGGACGTCCGCGGACGAGACGCCCGGCACGCGCAGCAGCGCCTTCCGGATATCCTTCACGCAGCTCCGGCACTCCATGCCCTCGATCGTGAGCGTCACCTCTTGGAACGCCGCCAGGTCGGCGGCGGGCTGCCATTCGGCTTGCGAGACAGCCCAGAAGGTCGGCAGGACGAGGGCGGTCAGGAGTGCCACGCCGGACAATGTTCGGCGCATCATTGGTATCCTCCTCACGTTTACTCCATCGCCAGCAGGTAGGGAGACGCCACCAGGAGCAGCGACACCGCCGCGATCACCCAAAGCCAGCGCCGGGTCCGCTCGAGTCGCTCGGGAGGACAGGCCCCTCCCGCTCCGCACGTTGTCCCGCGTCGATAGACCGCATAGAATGCAGCACCCAAACATCCCAGCGCGAGTATCACGAACAGCGGCCGGTACGGCGCGAGCGCGGCCGCGAAGCGCGCCGAGCCGCCCAGCAACCCGGTCGCGCCCGCGCCGACTCCCAGGGCGGAGAAGATCAGCGGTCCCACGCAGCAGACCGAAGAGAGCGCCGCCGACCCCACGCCGCCCGCGGCCCATCGCCCACTCATCGCGGCTCCGGGTGGTTGGCCTGCGGAGGACAGCAGGCCGCCCGCTCCCTCCGGTGCAGGTACACGCCGTACGCCAGGATCGCGAGGCACAGCGCCAGGACGGGAAGCAACACATAGTCGAGATAGCCGGAGATCGCGCCCAGGCCCAGCCCCCCCAGCAGCACGACCAGGATTGGCGTGAAGCAGCAGACCCCCGCGATGGTCGAGCCGACCACCCCGGTCTTCAGTAACCCACTTGAAGACGTGATAGCCATCGTAAAACCTCCAGTCCAATCAGGCGCGTCTAGGCCGTTCGTCGTTTTGTCCTCCGAGCCGTGGCCTCTGTTTCGTCAGAGACCACGTCACAAAACAAGACGCTTTCCAGGACATCTCTGATGTGTTGGTCGCTGAGATTGAGCAGCTTGAGAATCTTCCTGTTCCGGAGCCGGTAGAACACCTGCTTGCCTTGCTTCTCGGCCGTGACCAATCCACAGTTCTTTAAGCAGGCCAGGTGGTGTGAAATGAGGTTCTGAGCGTGACCGAGCTTCTGATAGATCTCCGTCACACTCAGGGACCGACCCTCCCTGAGCATCTTCAGGATGTCCAGTCGCGTCCGATCGCCCAGCGCTTTGAAGAAATGGACCCGCGCGGTTTGCAGATCGCCATCGATCATTCACAGTCCCCCGACATATATATCAACATTAGTTGATATGTTACTCTGTTGCCGTGGCGATGTCAAGGGAGGACGTTTCAAAGAACTCGCTCGTGTGAGGAGGACTCCTCATAAAAGAAAAGAACTGCGGACCCCGTTTATTCGAATCGCCGAACGGCCGCGGAGTACGGTTGTTCCCTTGCGGCCATTCTCAAGGCCACACGAATTTCTGGACGCGTGAGTTGTGAAAATCGGCTATGTAGACAGATCCATCCGCACTGACCGCGACGCCCGTTGGGCCGTTGAACCGGCCGGGCTGATTCCCCTCGGAACCGAACTGGCCGAGATAGGCGCCGCGCGGCGAAAACTTCTGGACGCGGTGATTGTAAAAATCCGCGACCAGTACGTCCCCCGTTAGGTCGATGGCGAGCCCCGAGGCCACCCGAAACCGACCACCCCAGATCCCCAACCCTCCCCACTTGCGCAGGAACGCGCCCTCCGGCGAGAAGATCTGCACGCGGTTGTTGTACGAATCGGCCACGTACACCTCGTCGGTCGAGCCGACGGCGATCTTGGCCGGGTAGTAGAAGGCGCCGTTGAGATGTTCGTCCACGAGGACATTCAGCGCCGAGCGCACGTTGCTCACTTTGGCCCGCCGTCCCCACTGCCGCAGGAATTGCCCGTCGGCTGTAAACACCTGGACTCGATGGTTGTAGGTGTCGATAACATACACGTTGCCGCGCGAGTCGACCGCGACATCCGATGGGGAGTCAAACTCACCAGGCACCGCTCCGTGTCTCCCCCACTGACCGACAAACGCGCCATCCGGGGTGAATCGCTGGATGCGATCCAGAAAGTAGTCGCTCACGTAGACGGAGCCGTCCGTGGCGATCGCGAGCCCCGTGGGCTTGCGAAACTCGCCCTCGCCCGTTCCTTCCTTCCCCCACACCGCGAGCACGGCGCCGCGCGCGTCCCAGACCTGGATCCGGCGGTTGTTCGCATCGGCGACGTAGAGGCGCCCGGCCCCATCGACGGCCACATCATACGGGCCGTTGAGCTCGCCGGGCTGGTCACCCAGGCGGCCGAACGACGCCATCCATTGGGGCGTCCCGGCCCACGCCAGGAGCGTGGTCGATCCGACAATGAGGGCGAGCAGGCCGGCCCAGCGCACTAGAACAGCCATCGTATCCCGATGAGATATTGCGCATCGGTCTCAAGCTGGCGCCCGTGCAACTCCTCGACGACCGGAATCTGTACCGAGGCCTCGACCAGAAAGGCCCGCCCCGGAATGTACTGGAGCCCCGGTGAGAGAAAGACGCGGTTGCCGCCGGAGTCGGGCACCGTGCTCCCGTCACTCGGAGGCCGTAGATCACGGCTCTTCTGCTCCCACAAGCCGTTGAGTTCCAAGAAGACGTTGAACTGCCGCGATGGGTACGTTTCGTACACCGTCGGCCACAGGCGGTACCCGAGCGCCAGATCGTAGCGCAGCGTGTCGCCGAACTCGAAGCCCGCGGCCTCGGTCGTGATCCGGTAGATCAGGTCGGTGTACACGCCCCACCGCGCCGGAATGTGTGAGACCGCCGTGCCGAGCACGTAGTTGGTCGCTCCGCTCCCATTCCACAATCCCGGAGGCAGGTTGGGATCCCCGTGGGAGCCGGTGGGCAACTCGATCCCGCCGATCGCGATCGCCCGCGTGGTCTCCTGCTTCCGGTCGCGGATGAAGTAGGCGTACTCGGTCAGCAGCCGAAGATCGCCCAGGCCCCGTTCCTCGAAACGGGTCGGCCCTCCCGGTCCTGTCATGTCGAGCCGCTTATCGAGATACGGAATCATGCCGGCGACCACCAACTTGCCCGGCGCGATCGCGTAGGGCGCGATGAACGGCACCGCGCGCACGCGCAGATCCCCCCTCGCCCCGCCCGGGAGATCACCCGATCGGTCGATCTGCTGGACGAACGTGCGAAACGCGGTGGTAAAGCCGCTCAACAGGGCGGTCTCGGTGTGGATCGGCGGGCCCTGCGCCAGCGCAGGACTCACCGTCAAGGCGCCCAATACCAGGGCGCAGGCGCGGCTGATCGCTCGTCCGATTATGGCGTGCCCTCCCGTACCTTGGAGCCTTCCCTGGCCTCGATCCGCACTTCCCCTGGCGTGAATCCCGCGTCTTTCACGGCTTGTTGGATTTGTTCCTTTGTCACCTGGTGTCCCTCGGCAACCTCGATCTCGGCCGTGCCCTCGTTGACCTTGATCGTCACCTTCTCCACACCGGGGAGCGCCTGGAGTTTTTTCTCCAGGCCGAACGCGCAGAACGGGCAGGACACGCCGGCCACGTCGACGACAATCCTCTCCTCGGCCCATCCTGCTCCGGGAACCGAGACGAGGACGACGAGCAGCAGGCCCATGATCGTTCCTCTGGCGGCGTCAGTCATAGTTTTCTCCTTGGAGGCTGACGCTCGTGGAGATCGTCAGCCAACGGGACGGCCGATGCCGGCGTCTCGCAGCGTGGCCTCCGTGGGACCGCCCTCCGCACAGCACGCGAGAAGGCGGCCGTCCACCGCCACCGCGGGCACGCGCGTGATCCCATACCGGCGGGCGCGTTCTGCCCCAACCGCGTCGCGCGTCGAGACGATCTCGACGCCGCACGAGGGACACGCGAGACGCTGGACCACCGCCACCGTTTCGTCGCAGACCGCGCACCCCGCGCTAAACACTTCTACTGTTCGTTGGATAGACATGTCATCCTCCTTTCCTCGCTTGCGTGGCGCAACGTAGGCGCGCTTTCCCGCGCCGAGGCTGCGAGACGCCCTTGACGTAGCCCTGTCCTTTCTCGTTGTCTGATTCACCGACTCTTCTCTTTCCGGTTACCAGACTTTTGGTCAAAGCTATCGAGGATCGGACACTCGCTGGTCGGGCCTCGCCCCTGACAGGCCGCAGCGAGGTCGTTGAGGGCGTGGCGCATCCTCTTGAGTTCGGCGATGCGTTGATCGATCTGGGCGATCTTCCGCTCGGCTTCGCGCTTGACGTCCGCGCAGGTCTTCCGCCGATCGACCCGCAGGTTCAACAGCTCGGCGATCTCCGTCAGCGAAAACCCCAGGTCCTTGGCCCGCCGGATGAACCGCACGCGCGCGAGGTCCTCGTCGGTATACTCCCGATAGCCCGAGTCGCGCCGAGAGGGCGGCGGGATCAATCCCCGGCGCTCGTAATAGCGGATCGTGTCCACCCGGACACCCGCTTCTCGGGCAAGCCATCCAATGGTCGAGGGTTTCATCGAGCGCACTATACACCCTGGACCTAGGTCCAGGGTCAAGCCCCTGATCAGGAGGTTGTCAGACCGCCCGCTCCATGCTCAGGTCACTCGGGTTCCGGCCGGTAGATGGCCGTGTCCGGATGAAACGCGTACCAGGCAAACCAGGAGGCCGCCACGGACGGAATCGGTCGGCCGTTCGGATCAGTGGCCCGGGCCGTTCGAGTTTTCGGGTCAAAGTGGACCACGATCGGTTGATCCCCGAGCCGGTCACAGACGGGCGCGTCCCGGGTCTCGAGCACCGAGAAGGGATAGGCCTTGGTTTGGCCCCCGCGTTCGACACCCAGGACCCATTCCTTCGGGTGCAGGCGGGAATCGCGCGCAGCGACGTCGAAGAAGAGGCGCGGGGTTGAAGCGTACCCGCGGTAGGGATCGGTCTGATAGTCGCGGGCATGGCCAGTGTCCGTGGAGAGCACGAGCGTCTCGGGATGCTCGGTGCGCCACGCTCCCCACGTCGTATGGAGCGCCGGGAGCAGGGTCAACCTGGTGCCGATTCTGGCGCCTGTTACGGCCTCCTGACGAAGTTGGGACCAGAGACTTTCTGTGTCTCGGTCGTAGAGGAGGACGTCGCTCTGGGAGAGAAGCCCGGACACGCCGAACAGCGCGCGCCGGTCGTGGATGAGCGCGTCGAACACCATTCCGGTCCCGCAGAGCGGGCAATAGGTCACGACCACCGGCGCGCCGCCCACGCGATCGTTGACCACCTCGTGCCAGTTGAGGATCTTGATGGGATACGCTCTGGCCGGCCCGTTGAGCTGGAGCCCGATCACCCGATCATCGTCCTGCAGGAACGCGGCGGACGACGCCGGGACAAACGTGGGATCGGTGAGCGCGGGAATGCCGTCGCGCGGCGGACCGCCCGCGACGATCTGGTCCAAAGCAATGCTTCGCTTGGTCAGGTCGAAGCCGTTCATCACCGGCCCGCGAGCGCCAATCGCCGAGACCACGACGATCACACAACTCGTCGCCAGCGCGACACGGCTCCCACATGGCGGGCCCCAGCGGTTCACGGCCAGGACCCGCTTCACGAACCGCTCGTAATCGCCCACGATACGCAACCGCCGACGGCCACCCTCGTGTTACAGCGTGATCACCTGGTAGCCGTCCCCAATCAGCTTGGCCACGCTCGGATGGCCCAGGTATTCGGAGATCCCGGTGGCCGGGGCAATGAGGGCTTCGGCTTCTTCATGTCAGACTCTTTTGAAGCTCAGTTGGCCCGGCAATATTCCGCCAAAGACTGGATCCCCATGGGATAGACTTCCTCCAGCATTTTCTTCATCACTCCCGGCATCTCTTTGCGCGGCTTGTATTCGGCCCTCCAAATGAGCTCGGTGCGACCTTGGCCGAGAGGCGTCAACTGCATCGTGCCGCGCACCTTCAGCGCGGGCAATCCCGGATTATCGTCGATCGTATAGGTAAAGGACAGCCGTTGGGGGTCGATCTCCACGATCCGCTCATCGAGTTTCGTACCATCAGCCATCGTGCAGTGCCGTGTAGCGCCCACCCCTTTGCCATCGACGCGGCAGGTGTGAATCAGGCCCGAGAACCACTTCTCTACGGCGCCTATGCCGCTGATGACATCCCACAACCTCTTCGAGTCGACCGCGATTTCGCGCCGAACTTCAACCTGTTCTGTTTCTGCGTTTTCCATGAGTCCGCTCTCCCTTTCAACCGTTGAGGTATACGCTCCCATGCCGTCGGAGGACCCCGGCTGCGCTCGCGTGTTCCAGAGCCGGCCCCTCCCCGCTCCCCGGGTCGGATGTACCGTACCGGGCTTCGAGATAGGCGATAATGGCCTCGTCATCGTCAGCGATGAGCACGTCCCGGTCGACCAGGGTCGGGATGCCCGGCTGCCCGGAGACCGCCAGTAGGTCGGTTCTCAAGGATTTCTCGCGCTGGACGTTCACCGTGACATACGTGATGCCCAACTCCGTCAGCTTCATTCGGACGCGCCGGCAGTAGGGACACCACTCCGTCTGGTACAGCCTCATCAATGGCTCAGCCATGTTCTCGTTTCCCTCCTTCGCTTTCGTACGTTGATCCATCCAGCGTACGATGAGGTCGCAACTCTGGTTCGAAGAATACACCGGGGTGGAACCCCCAAGATGTAAGCGGGATTACAAACGGGAAAAGAGAAAGATTACTGGCGGCTTCTGGACGCGAGAGACGAGGACGCGCCGCTCCGCCGTTTGAGGACGTCCGGACGGAGCAGGGTGATCGATCGGTCCTCGAAATCGATCAGCCCGGCTTTCTTCAAATCGCCTAACGCGGCACTGACCGTTTCACGGGTGGAGCCGATGAGGTTGGCGATCTCCTGGTGCGTGATCTTGATGTCGATGTGGATGCCTCGGGCGGTCGTCCGGCCGTGCTCATCCGCCAGTTGCACGAGGAGATGCGCCAACCGGGAGGGAACGTCTCGAAACACCAGATCTTCGACGCGGGTCTCGATCTTCCGGAGCCGAGAGCCGATCAACTTGGTCAGCCGAAACGAGAGTTCCGGTTTGAGCCGGACCAACGCCAAGAACTGCTCCCGCGGGATGAGACAGATCGCGCTGTCGTCGAGCGCTTCGGCGATCGTGTCTCGCGGCGAATCGTCGAGGACTTCCAACTCGCCAAAAATCTCACCGGGTTCCAACAGCGCGAGCGTGACCTCTCGCCCCTCTTCGGAGACGCGGGAGATCTTGACGCGGCCCGTTTTTAACAGATAGACGTGACGACTCGGCTCTCCTGGAAGAAACACGGCCGACCGCTTTTTGACGGACTCCATCCTGGTGGTGCGTTCGAGCTCGCGCATTTCTTCGCCGGTCATCTCTTGAAACAAATTGACGCGCTGGAGGTACCATAGTTTGCTTTCGAGCACTCGAACTGTCATGGCAAAATCGCTCCGAGACCAACCCCTGTGTCTGGGGCACCGCCGAGCCGTCCCCCCCCGACGATCCTCCGCGACTCCAAGTCGCCTCGTTACTATAGAACCCTACGACCCGAATGTTCAATAGCACCCCTTTGGCGTCACGTTGGCGCCACGACACCTCATCGCAACGTGACGGGTTGGGTTGATCCCGGGGGGACCTCTCAGAGCTCCGGGGCTGCCTTCCTTGTAGCCCAGGCTACGTTTTAACCCGTCGCAGACGTGTAGGATAGATAGTCGCGCGCGGCCCCACCAATCCGACCGCCTGGTCAGTTGCTCACAAAGCAGGGGGCCAGATGAAAGACGAGAGGTGGCTCATTCGTTTGTCGTGCGGTCACGTCGCGGGGTTGGTCCGCCTCAGGGCCAGGGTTGGGAGGGAGGACGCATGGCACTGTCTGGTACATTTCGTAGAGGCCTTTGGCACCAAGTCTCTGTCACTCAAACCCTTGGGGCTGTCCTCGGAGGACCAAGGAGCGTTGCGAGCGTTTCTCGATGGCGTCAGTGGCGAATCGGTTCTTGTGGATCCGCCTGTACCACCTCCGTACGAGCTTCTTCCGCCGCTGCGGTCGAGCCAATCGTAAAATACCGTTCCGTGACCAGCGTTAAGCGATTCATCCCGGCGGCGATGCTGTGCGTACTCGCTGCCACATTCCCCTCCGAGGCGGCCGCTGAGGTGCTCGTTGACGACGTGATTCGCAACGTGACCGTGCAGGACAATGCGATTCGTGACGAGACCGCCCAGGTCGTGATCCACCGGGACGACGGCCGAGGAGGCGACCAGATGAGCGCGTACCGTCTCTACTGGAAAAACCTCCAGGGTGACAAGGGTGTGCTCGGCAAAATGCTCCTGATCACTCTTTCGCCGCTGGACAAACGCGGCGAGGGCTTCCTCCTGTGGCAGATGGAACGCGCGAGCGACTCTCAGGCCTGGTTGTACTTACCCGATCTGCGACAGGTCCGGCGTCTGGCGATATCGGGACACGAGCAGCACCAACACGACCAGGACCAGCGGTCCGACCTGGGGCTCGGGTTCGAGCAGATCGGAACGCGCTTGGTCGGGGTGAATGGAGAGAATGGAGAGATGGTGGGGCGCGACGTCCTCGGCGGAGTCGAGTATTGGGTTGTTGAGACCAGATCCACGATGAGCAACGACCCGCTCCCCCTGCGTCGCTTCTGGATCTCGTCGGCCGACTGGACGATCGCCAAGATCGAATATCGCGACCTGGTCGGACGCCTGGCGCGCACCCAACGGATCGTGTGGGAGCGCATCGGTCACGCGTGGGGGTGGAAGCGCACCGAAATCCAGCCAGCGGATTCGCCGGGCAAGACGATCGTCGAACTGCGCGATATCACCGTCAACACCGACCTTGCCGACCGTCTCTTTACGGTCGAAACCCTCAAGTCGGGCAGGATTCCGTAGTGTCCCGTGCCGGGCGTATCGGGATCTTCCCCAGACCATCCTGTTCGGCCTTGATTCAGGGGCGACCTGTTGACTCGAGGTCCCTCCACAGTCGCGCCCCGTTGTAGGAAAGCACCGGGGTCAGGTTCGCATCCTCAAACCCCTTGATCGCGTGTTCGAAGATCCGCACTAACGCCTCATCGCCATCTTGGACATACCAGAACTGGGCGATATCCGAGTACTTCTTCAGGCTCGGCCAGGTGTTCATATCCATTCCCGGCGGCCCGGTCCGATAGAAGTTTTGCCACACTCCGAAGACGCGCAGCTTGTCCCCTAGCGGAATCCAGCTCACGTACAACGGATCGCGGTCGGGCAGGAACTCGATCCCACAGACCACTTCGGCAGCCCCGGACTCCGGTCCGTACACGGTATCCTCCCCTCCGGTCAAGGGTGCGCGACCTCCCAGGACAAGATAACGGATATGTTTAGGATTGCCCACGGCACGGTGGCGCGCCGGCTGGGAACCGTTGGGGCAGAGATATGGCTCGTTGGAGCGCTCAGCGTAGCACACTGAGAGGTGGCCATCAGCCGGCCATGTCAGGTCGCGTCCGACCAGATAGGTCCGAAAATGATTGTGCTGGGCCAGCAGAACGGCGAATGGGCGCTCGTCACCGGACTTGACGAGCAGATGTACCGCCCCGTGGATGTCCAGCTCGTGCCAGATGTCGAGGTCGCCGATCAGTCGGGCGACCACGCCCTGATACCAGGCCAGGCGAGCTGGCAGTCCGCTGGCGGCGAACGCCACGTTGTATTTGAGGACCATCACCGCGGTGGCGCGAGCCGGTTCGTGGCCGGGCGGGGTCTGCATTGTTTCACGGTACAACCTTCCATACATCATGGCACGATGGTCGCGGCACCCGCCTCCTCGGCACGGCGCAATGTTCCCTCGGAAGTCGAGGTAGAAACGCGGATCACGCTCGATCTGCTTGAGATACGTTCGATCGGGAGCCGCGCGGACGATGTGTTTCCTCGAGTTGCGGACCACCGTCTGCGGAAGATAATTTCGGTAGAAGTCGATCGGGGGGATTCCTTTCGGCGCGATAAACACTCGAGGTTGGAATCGCTCAAGCAGGACGCGGTCCGCCTCGGGCGTTTCCTGGCCGAAGTCATCCGCCTGCCACGCCGAGCTCGGGTACGTGAGCGGCTCGAAAAAGGCCAAGGCTTCGGGCGGCCACCCCGCTGGCTCGGCCCATACCGGGGCCGCTATCGCCAGCATGGCAAGCGTCAGAGGGCCTATTGCAAATTGGGTCGCAGGCGAAGGGCGAGAACGAACACCTGCCAGTTCGCGGCATCTCACCCCACCATAATATCCCAATCCCGGTCGCGAGGAACGCGGCTAGCGGCGCGAGGACGAGGCGCGTCGGTGGGACGAGCCGTGAAATCGTGGTCCGACGGGAGCTGGAGACAGACGCGTCCCTCGGCTCGTCAGCCGATGATCGGTCATGACTACTGCCCCAACGCACCACTCACCCTAACACGGCGGCACTCCCCCCGTCCGCCGTCAGGAAGGTCTCAACCGAACCCGATGTCCTGTCGCTCGATGTGTCGCCGCGCGCGAGCAAGTGGTCGACGGCCTAAAAACTGTACCGCGCTTCGATGAACGGCCCGCGATTCATTTTGAGCCGACCGAAGAAGGATGCATCCGGGCCGGTGTAAAGTTCGCCACCGATCGTCCCTTTGAGATGATCGGTGAAGGCGTACGTGATCACGGGGCGGATGTAACTGTTCGTCCGTCGGAAGTTCACGAAGACCAACATCTCCGCTTCGAGCGTGTCGTTGAACCACGTGTCGCTGACGCGGGAGGACAGGCCATAAGTCGCTCGATCCTGCTGGACGTCCAGGATCGCGTTCTGGGTGGCGACGGCGCGCTGGGTCGGATCGCTGATCACGGACGGGTCGTGAAAGCGATGGACCCACCGCCCCACGAGTTGCAGGTTGATATTCAGGTTTTCGCCCACCGTCCGGTCGCCGCCCACGACCCAGAACGCGAAGGGGTTCGTGATCGTGGGATCTTCGCCGCGCCGGTCGCGCGTGAACACGTAAGCGGCTTCGGCCCGAAGTCCGTACCGCCCCAGATTACGCGCCGCATCCGCGCCGATGACGTCGATGCGATTGTGGCGGAGCGCCACGACGGGCGTGACCGTCCCGACACCGGCGAGGTAGGCGTCCGGCAGCAGATCGAATCCCCGATAGTAGCTCACGGACCAATCGCCGCCCTCGCCGGCCCGATTCAGCTTGACGCCCACCTCCGTGTTCTTGAAGGTCCGAGACGGGATCTCCTCGATGAGGCCGTCTCCGAGGGGAATCTTCGCCGGTTCGAAGAAGGGTGTGGTGAAGAGGGTCAGCGTCAGTTCCGGCGTCAGGTAGCCGTCGACCTTGAGCGCCATGGTGCCAAACCGCTGGTCGTCCTCGAACGGCAGCAAGACGACGAAGTCGTGCGGCGTCAGGTTGTCGGTGGGATTGATCCCGTCCGCCCGTCCCCACGCCACGATCTGCCGGCCGATCCGGACGTCGATGGGTGCGAAGTGCGCCGTCAGGTACGCCTCGCGGAGCAACTCGGCGGTCTCGGCCCCGGTTCCGACGTCGGGGTTGGTCACCCGCGCATCGATGCGTCCATCCAGACGCTGGTTGAAGGTTGGGCGGAGCGTGAGCTGGGTCGTCGCCCCCAGAAAGTCGGCCTGATCATCAAGGGCTCTGGAAGAGCGGTAGTAGTCGAGACGAACCGTACCGGTCAGCCCTTGGTCGCGGAGGAGGGACCAGGCCTGGATCGCGCTCCCTTCGTCAGCTTGACCGAGAGCGGGCACGACCAGGACAAGAACGAGCGCTGCCGCGCCGATCGCCGCTCGCACCTTCACCGCTTATTCGCGCTCGATCGACCGGGTGGTGAAGAACTCGTCGGGCACCGGCTTGCCGACCTCGACCCGGTCGAACGTAAAGAGGGTTTTGTGGCCGGTCTGGTGGTTGTCCATCTCCCGGCGCCTCGCGATCCAGCGGTCCGGCGACGACTCCACCTGTTCGTGGTCGCCGACGATCTCGGTCTTGAGTGAGCGCCCCGCGGGATCGAGGAACGTCACCTTGGTCTCGAGAAAGTTGTCTTTGCGGACCCACGTCATCTTCTTGCTGTAGCCGCTGTCGCGCTTGACCGTCTCGTCCCGGGGGATGGACTCGATCACGTAGCAGTCGTGCCCGTCGACGACCTCGGATCGGATCAGCGTGTGCTGGTAGAGGTCGACCTTCGGCAGCAAGATGTCGCCGTAGGAGAAGTCCGACCCCACGAAGCTGTCCTTCTTGTTGTTGGCGACGAGGCGCCGGCTCTTCTTGAGCGCGGGGAGGTAGATCCAAAGGTCGTCTTCGCCGTCCGAATGCTCGATTTGCAGAAAAGCCGTCCCCTTGATATCGGTCGGCAGAAGAAATTTCACGAGGAGCTTGGAGTCCACCCCGTTGGACTGGAGCTTCGAGGTCGTCGTGGACTTTCGTTCGCGGCGCTGGCCCTTGTCGTTGATCAGGACCATCGTCGCGTCGCTCGTCAGCGTCTTGGTCTTCGTGACAAAGAAGTTCTTTTCCATGATCTCGCGCGCGGTCGGTTCGGCCAAAGCATGCCCGGACCAGGCGACGATGACCGAAATCGCCCACACGGTAATTAAGGCGACGATCCGCCCGCTGGATTCCGGTGTCTGTTCTCTTCTCGTCATGATTTTGCCTCCATCACGGGACGGGCGGTGAAATAGGTTTCCCGTCGATCGCCAAAGATGAAACGCGGCTTGAAGATCATCATCAGGGCGCGCAGGAAGAACAGGGCGAAGAACGCGCTCACCGCCATCGTCGCCGTCACCATGTTCGAGAGCTGGTTATAAAACGCGAAGTCCGATGTTTGCAGAACCGCGTAGCCGCCGATGATCGATAGCGCCACGAACAGGATGGCCTTGCCGGAGGTCAGCATGGAGTTGCGGGTGGCGGTCAGGACGTTTCCGCTGCGGGCGAGCTCCTCACGGAACCGGAACAGCAGATAAATTTCGTAATCCGCTCCGATGCCGATGGCCATGGCCGCTGTCGTCATCGCGGTGATGTCGAGCGGGGTATGCAGCCAGCCCATCAATCCGAAGTTCGCTATCATCACCGCGAACAGCGGTATGACGACGAATACACCGCCTACCAGCGAGCGAAATACGATGGTGCCCAGGGTGAACACCACCAAGGTCATCTGCACCATGTTGCGGAACTTGTCTTTGACGATGACGTCGTTCAGCGCGATCATCTGCGGCAGGCTGCCGCCCATCTGCACGCTGACCCCGGGTGGAAAACTCTTGGCGATAATCGCCTGGGCTTTTTGCGCGAGGATATCGGCGCTCGTGGTACTGTCATTCTTGATAAACGTCCAGATGCTCGCACGTTGGTAATCGTTGTCAACGAAACTGTCGAAGTCCTGCGGATCGCCCGAGGTCGAATACAGGAAGAGATATTGAGCGACCAACTCGCGGCTCTCAGGGATAGTATAGAACGCTGGGTTGTCCGCATGCATTGCCTGATTCATACGCTTGATCAGGTCCACCAGCGATTGCGTCTTGCCGACGTCTGCTTGGCTTTCGAGGAAGGCCTGCAACTGCGCCATGCCCTGCAATACCTTGGGGTCTTTTATGCCATCCTGTTCGGGCGTTTGGACCAGAAACTGAATGGAGTTGGTGCCGCCAAAGGTCCGGTTGAGCGCCCGGTCATCGACACGCAGTTGGCTCATTGGCTTGTGGTAGAGCTTGAAATTGTTGTCGATGTGCAGGAATGCCGTGCCGGTTCCCACGAGCGCGAGCAGCGCGAGTCCGCCGACGACGATCCACGGCGCGCGCCCACCGACGAGATTGTTGGCCACGCCAAGCAGAAACTTGTCCACGATGCCCGCCTCGCGTTCGCGTTCGGCTTCACGTTTTTTCGGCGGACGCAGTATCGAGCGCACCACCGGAATGACGGTCATCTCGATCACCATGGTGGCGAGCACGCCGCAGCCGGCAAACACACCGAAGTGCTGCACCATGGGAATGCCGGTACCCGCGAGCGAGAAGAAGGTAATGACCGCAATCAAGCCCGCGACAATCATCACCGGACCGACACGGACCATCGATTCCACCACCGCCGCCCGGTTGGCGTCGCGCGCGCTCATGCCGGCAGACCGTAACCGGTGGTATTCCTCATAATAACTCTTAAGGATCTGGATCGCGTGGCCGGCGGCGACCGCCAGGATGAGAATGGGTGTCGTCGTGTTCAGGGGATCCAGGTGCACACCCAGCAGCCCCATCAACCCCAGGCCCCAGATGACGCTCAAGATACCGGTCAGTATCGGCAGCAGCATCCAGCATGATGACGAGGAGCGCGGCGCCGAAAAACATCGGCATCTTCATGAAATGGGTGTCCGCCGCTGCACCAACCATGGGTAGTCCGCCGAGGTAGATATCCACCGTGTCGTCGCGTTCGCTGTCAACGACTTTACGCAGCCCCTCGGTCAGCGCGATATAGTTCGGGGTTTTTTCGCTCTGCTTGAAATCCGCGACGACCGCCGCCGCCTTGCCGTCCGGCGACACCAGGGAGTTGATATAAATCGGCATTGAGGCGATTGCGGCTTTGAGCTTCTCGATTTCCGCCGGCGTTTGCGGCACCGTCTCCATCATCGGACGTACTTCCATGCCCTCGGCTCCGCCCTTGATAGACTTAATCTTGTGCGCAGCGAGGCTCAGGATATTGTGCCGCACCGCCTCCGGCAACTGCTCGATCCCTTCCTGGATGCGTTTGATTTTCCCCAGTACCTGCGGCTGGTAAATGTCCCCCTGTTTGGGAACGATACCAATCACGGTATAGTTCTTGCCGCCGAAGATTTTGTCCAGCAGGTTCGTCGTCTCGACATACACATGCTTCTGCGGCGCCCAGAGATCCGGATTGGTGTCCATCTAGAGGTTGCCCATGCGGGTGACTAAAAAAGCGGTGATGCCCAAGATCGCGATGACAACGAGCAGGCGATGAGCAATGATCCACTCCGCATAGGGACGGAAAAAACGAGATTTAACTACTTCCATTTTGGGTCTCCCGGTCTGATAGCTGTTTTGATTGCTTGATCGAAAAGATCCTGGCTCGCGATCCATATCTTGTTTGCGACCAGTGAATAGAACTTTTGCTCCTAAATTTTTTGAATCCGTATGGACGCTTCCCGCTGCATTTTTGTCATGAATTTGCGAGCCGGACTGGTGTGCATCAACTTCCTCAACACGCGATTGAGGCGTCCCGGAATGCGGGACGATTGATTGGCTTGTAGCCCTTTGAGACCCTCGGCAACGCATTGATCGACGGCCATGGGTTTCATTGGCATAGAGTCTATATCCATGCCAAATTCCTCAACTATAAGATCAGTGTTAGTCGGACCAGGAAGAAGTGTGAAGACATTCACGTTGTGCTCTTTGAGTTCAATGTGAAGGGCTTCACCGAGGGATTCAACATAAGCTTTAGATGCGGCTATGTTGGCTATATAAGGAACCCCCAAACTTGCTCCCATCGCACCAACCATCACGATTCCGCCACGCCCCCGGTTCACTAACTTTGGGGCAAAATAATGAACGAGCTCCAAATGCGAAATGACATTAATACTCAAAACCTCTCGAAGCACCTCGCGAGACGTTTTCAAGAATTCCCCAGCCACCCCCGCACCTTGCATTGAAACAAGGAGTCCTATATCGAGGTTTTTAACTGCTGCGTCGATATCGGAAATAAACCCGTCTTTGGTTAAATCTAGGGCAACGACCTTGCATTGAATTTTGAATTCTCGCGATAGGTTCTGCGAAAGCTCTTCTAAAAGAGCGCCTCTTCGAGCTACCAGAACAAGATTCAAACCAGCACTTGCCAGTTGCCTGGCAAATTCTTTCCCTATCCCGGAGGAGGCCCCAGTCACTATAGCCCAAGGTCCGAACTTTTCTTTATCAATTTTAGTTTCTTGTAATCTCAGAGGTTTGTTCATATCAGGTTCCTTTTCTTTGAAGTGCGGTTAAAAATATTTGTCATTTCCTGTTCTCCTAGGTAATCGTCAGGGGGTACGTTATGCGTCGGCGCTCAATGCGTTAACCCATTCCGTGAGACGTGCCGTTTCTCTCAACATCAGCGTGGGGTCATTGAAGGCATTCGTCAGCAAACTCGCGCCTTGCAGCGCCGAGACCAGATGCAACGCGTAATCAGCAGACTCTTTTCCCATGCCTAGCAAACGAAATTGCGCTTCGAGCCACCCCAGCATCGCCGAGAACATGCCCGTGGACTTTTCTGCCAACGGCCCGGCCTCGGGAACAATCCGTGCGGTGCTCGATCAGAGCGTGTCCGATGTCGTCTTTGGTTTTGAAGTAGTAATACACGTTGCCTAACGGCACTTTGGATTTTAGAGCGATATCCGCAAGCGTGGTCTGATTGAAACCTTGCTGCTGAACCAGCGTGTTCGCTGCTTCGATTAGGCGTGTACGCTTATCAGTTTTGGATTTTTTCATAATCTACAATATATTAGTTAGTTAACTGACTTACAGTATAGGCCAGGAATATAGATCTGTCAATCCGGCCTTGCCGTGTAAGTGTCCGCCGACGACCTCGGACCGGATCAGCGTGTGCCGGTCGAGATCGACCCTCGGCAGCAGGATGTCCCCAGCCATGAACGAAACCGCCCACACGGTAATGAAGGCGACAATCTTCACACTGGATTCCGGTACACGTGCTCTGCTCGTCATGATTTTCCCTCCATCACAGGGTGGGCGGGGAAATAGGTTTCCCGTTGATCGCCGAAAATAAACCGCGGCTTGAAGATCATCATCATCGCGCGCAGGAACAAGACGGCCGAGAGCGCGCTGACAACCATGGTCGCGATCACCATCACGGCCAAGCGGCTGTAAAACCCGAACCCGGAGGCCAACAGCACCGAATAGCCGCCCGCCACCGACAGAGCGACAAAGAGGATCGCCTTGCCGGAGGTGAGCAGCGAGTCGCGCGTCGCCGCGAACACGTCCCCAGTTCGGGCCAGCTCTTCGCGGAATCGAAAGAGCAGGTAGATTTCGTAATCCGCGCCGATGCCGATCGCCATCGACGCGGTCGTCGCCGTGCCCATGTCGAGGGGGATACCGAACCACCCCATCAGGCCAAGATTGGCCAAAATGACCATCGCCAGCGGCGTCACGACGAAGAGGCCGCCGACGACCGAGCGCAGGACCAGGCTGGCGAGCAGCAAGACGACCACCGCCATCTGGATCATGTTGTGGAATTTCTCCCGCGTCATCACCTCGTTGATCGCCATGGTCTGGGGCATGCTGCCGCCGATGCGAACAGTGACGTTCGGAGGGAAGCTCTCCGCGATGACCTGTTGCGCCTTGCGATATAGTCCCTCGGCGTAGGCCGTGCTATCGTCTTTGAGATAGACCCAGACCACGGCCTTCTGGTAGTCATTGTCGACGAAGCTGTCGAAGTCTTGCGGATCGCCGGAGACCGAGTAGAGGAAGAGGTACTGGGCGATCAGATCACGGTTGTCCGGGATGACGGCGTACGCGGGATCGTCCGCGTGCACCGCTTGGTTCATCCGTTTGATCAAATCCGCGAGCGACTGTGTCTTGCCCACGTGGGGCTGCTGTTCGAGAAACGCCTGGAGCGTGGCCATCCCTTGGAGGACTTTCGGATCCTTCACGGCATCTTGGCCCGGTCCCTCGACGATGAAAAAGAGGGATTCGCTTCCACCGAACTGGGCGTTGAGGATCGTGTCGTCGCGACGGACCTCGCTGTCCGCGGCGTTGTATCGTTTCAAGCTGTTGTCGGCGCGGAGCGTGGTCATGCCGAATGCCGCCAGCACGATCAAGCCGATCCCCACGCCCAAGATCCACGGCGCCCGGCCGCCGACGAGCTGATTGGCCAGCCCCGACAAGCCGCGGTCGAGCCATCCGGCCCGATGCTCGCGCGTCACCTCACGCGTTTTGGGTGGCGGCAGCCACGAGCGCAACGCGGGAATGAATGTCAGTTCCAGGATCATTGCGCAAAGGATGCCCGCGCTCGCGAAGGTCCCGAAGTGGCGGACGACCGAGATGCCGGCCGTCGTGAGCGAAGCGAACGTGATCACGGCGATCACGCCGGCGATGAGCATCACCGGCCCGACACGCGTGAGCGATTCCACCACGGCCGCGCGGCTGGCCTCGCGCCGCTGGAGGGGCGAGGGAATCCCGTCCCTCCCTCCGATCAACCGATGATATTCTTCATAGTACCGTTTGAGGATCTGGATCGCGTGCCCGGCCGCCACGGCCATGATCAAGATCGGCGTGGTCGTGTTCATCCCGTCCATGTGGACGCCCAGGAGCCCCATCACCCCCAAGCCCCAGACCACGGACAGCAGCGCCGTGACGACGGGCAGCAACATCCCTTGGAAGCTGCGGAACGACCAATACTGAATCGCCATGATGATCAGCAACGCAAGACCGAAGTACATCGGCATCTTGAACATGTAGAATTCGAACCAGGCGAGTTGCACGGGAAGACCACCCAGGTGGATGTCGACGCGGTCGTCGCGCTCACGGTCGACGACCGCGCGAACGGAGCGATAGAGCGCGGCGTAGCTCGGCTCCGCCTTGTTCACCTTAAAGTCGGCGATCACGGCCGCGGCCTTGCCGTCCGGGGAGACCAGGGCGTTGAGGTAAATCGGGTTGGACGCCACGGCCTGTTTCAGCCGGGCCAGTTCTTCCGGGGTCCGAGGGAACGGCTGCAGCATCTGGCGAACCTCCATGCCGTCCGCCGTCCCCTTGATGTCCTTCACCTTTCGCGCCGCCAGGCTGATGGTGTTCCGCCGGTTCGCCTCCGGGATGGTTTCGATCCCGTCCTGAATCCGCTGAATCTTTTCCAGGATCTCCGGCTGATACACGTCCCCCTGCTTGGGGACGACCCCGATGATCATCACGTTCCGCATCCCAAAGACCTCTTCGAGTTCCTTGGTCGCTTTCGCGTAGGGATGGGCCTGGGGCGTCCACAGATCGGGGTCCATGTCGATCTTCAAACTCCCCAGACGCGAGCCGAGCAACACGGTGACGACGACGATGGCCAGGATGACCCCGAGGCGGTGCTTCACGATCCACGTGGTGTAGCGACGGAACAGGTCGGACTCGGTCCTCATGGTTCCCCCCTCTCGTGCGCGTCATCGGCTCCAACCGCCCGTTCGATCGAAGCCTGAAACTCGTGAATCATTTGTACAGTATTCAGCGATGGAGCAAAAAAAAATCAGTGCTTGGCCAACCCTCGGATCAAGAGACCGACCACCCCACGAGCCAGCCGATCGAGCTCGTCGATCGAGTGCTTGCCGAGCATCATCAGCGGCGTGCAGAACTTGGCGGTGGCCATCTGGATGAACTCGGCCGCGGTCACGACGTCCGGCACGTCGAACTCCCCGGTCCGATTCCCTTCCGCGAGCACCTCGGCCAGCAGCGCGCGGTTGGTGTCCAGGTGACGCTGGATCAGGTCCCAGTGCTCCTGGGCGATGACGTCGACCAGCTCGCTGACGCGCGGATGATGGCAAAATTCGTCGTACACGCAGCGCATGTTCTCGATGGTAAAGGTTTCAAGTCGTTCGCTCGCTGACAACCCCGGCCGCCGAATGACCTCCCGCCAACGCTGTTCCTTGTCCGCGAAGTGCCGCGCGGCGATCGCCGCCCCGATGTCGGACTTATTCTCAAAATACCGGTAGAGATTGGCCGCCGACATCTTGCAGTCCTGGGCGATCTCAGCCATCGTGGTCTTTTGGAACCCGTACTGCGCAAAGCGGGTACCGGCGGCAACCAGGATCTGGGCTTTGACGTCTTCGGGAGTGGAGACGGTAGGGGGGCTCATGCCTGCCAAGGTACACCGCCGAATAATGAACTGTCAACAGAATATTCACTGTTTATGAACTATCACGTTCTCTCCTGACCGGGGTCCCAGGTCCCGAAACCACCTCGTGAGGGTGACAGCGACGTGGGAGAAATTTCGCTCAGGTCTAGATTCTCGCCTCATTGTTGCCCTCCCGCCACGACCAAGGGCCGTGCGAACAGCGCCTCGCGGAGATTCCCGAATGCGAAGCGTGGCTTGAAGACCATCATCATGGCTCGCAGGAACAGCAGCGCGGACAGGGCGCTGATCGACATGGTCGCCATCACCAGGGTCGAGATCTGCCCATACCACTTAAAATCGGACACCTGAAGGACGGCATACCCCCCGACGACGGACAGCGCCACGAACAGGATCGCCTTGCCCGAGGTGAGGAGCGAGTCTCGCGTGGCCGCCAGGAGATTTCGGCTCTTGGCCAGCTCCTCACGGAACCGGAACAGCAGGTAGATCTCGTAGTCCGCGCCGATGCCGATGGCCATCGAGGCGGCCGTGGCCGCGCCCATATCCAGCGGCATTCCCACCCAGCCCATCAATCCAAAGTTGGCCAGGATGACCGTGAACAGCGGGACGACGACAAACAGCCCTCCAATGAAGGACCGCAGCGCGAGGCTGGAAAGCAGAAAGACGACGACCGCCATCTGGGCCATGTTCTTATACTTCTCCTGGGTGATCACCTCATTCAGCGCGATGATCTGCGGCAGGCCCCCGCCCATCTGGACCGTCACACCCGGTGGAAAATGCTGGGCGGCGACCTCCCGGGCCCGCCGGGCGAGCGCGTCGGCGTAGGCCGCGCTGTCGGTCTTGAGGAAGGCCCAGACCGCGGCCTTCTGGTAATCGTTGTCCACAAAGCTGTCGAAATCCTGCGGATTGCCCGAGAGGGAATAGAGAAAGAGATACTGGGCGATCAGCTCGCGATCGTCAGGGATGGTGTAGTACGCCGGATCGTCTGCGTGCATCGCCTGATTCATCCGCTTGATGAGGTCCGCCAACGATTGCGTCTTGCCCACGTGGGGCTGGCCTTCAAGGAACCCTTGAAGCGCTGCCATGCCCTGAAGCATCTTGGGATCTTTGATACCGTCCTGACTGGGAGTCTCCACCAGGAAAATAATGGAATTGGTGCCCCCGAATTTCTCGTTCAGCACGGCATCATGGACCAGGAACTCACTGGTCGGCCGGTGGTAGCTTTTGAGGTTGTTGTCCACGCGAAGCTGCGGGATTCCGGCCAGAGCCAGCCCAAGCAGCGCGATCCCCCCGCCCAGGATCCAAGCGGCCCTACCGCCCACCAGGTGATTGGACAGCGAGAGCAGCACACGATCCAAGACTCCCACTCGGCGCTCCCGTTCGGTCTCGCGGATCTTCGGGGCAGACAGCAGGGAACGCACCGCCGGAATCAAGGTCAACTCTAAGACCATCGCACCAAGGATCCCGGAGCCGGTGAACACGCCGAAATGCTGAACCATGATGATCCCGGTCATCGTCAGGGAGAAGAAGGTGACGACGGCAATGAGTCCGGCGGTGATCATCACCGGCCCGACGCGGGCCAGTGAGACGGTGACCGCTTGCCGATTGGCCTCGCGCGCGGAGAGATCGGTCGTGGTACTCAGCCGGTGATATTCTTCGTAGTAGCGCTTGAGAATCTGGATCGCGTGGCCCGCCGCCACAGCCATGATCAGAATCGGCGTGGTCGTGTTCATCGGGTCCATATGGACACCCAACAGGCCCATGAGCCCTAATCCCCAAATGACGCTGAAGATGGCGGTCAACATGGGCAGGAGCATTCCCTGAACGCTCCGAAAGGACCAGTACTGGATCGCCATGATGATCAGGAGGGCGGCGCCGAAGAACATCGGCATTTTCATCATGTGAAACTCGAACCAGTAGTTCATCACCGGAAAACCGCCGAGATAGATGTCCACCGTGTCGTCGCGCTCACGGTCCACGATCTGCAAGATGGCGTGATACATGGGCGTGTAGGTGGGGTTCTGCTTGTCCATCTTGAAGTCGGCGATCACGGCGGCCGCGTTCCCGTCCGGGGAAACCAGGGCGTTGATGTAGATCGGGAGAGAGGCCACGGCCGCCTTCAGGTGGGCGATCTCTTCCGGCGTCCGGGGAATCGTCTCCATCATCGGGCGCACTTCCATTCCGCCCGGGGTCCCCTTGATCTCTTTCACCTTCCGCGCCGCGAAACTCAGGATGTTATGCCGGATCGCCTGCGGAATCTGCTCGATCCCTTGCTGGATGCGTTGGATCTTTTCCAAGACAGCGGGCTGATACACATCCCCCTGCTTTGGGACGATGCCGATGACCGCGACATTGCGTCCGCCGAACACTTCTTCGAGCAGATTCGTCGTCTTCACATACGGGTGTGCTTGCGGAGCCCAGATGTCGGGGTCCATGTCAAACTGGAGGCTGGTGAAAATCCGGGTCACTAAAAACCCGGTGACCAGTAGGATCATCAGGATCGTGGCGATGCGGTAACGGATGATCCATTCGGCGTAACGATGGAACAGCGTGCGGTCAGTACTCATCAACACCCTCCGTGTGTACGGCGTCAGTGGGGACGGTGGTCAGTGAAACGCGGGACCGGGGCACCCCGGTCTCTTCACCGTCGTCCTGTAGACGAACGGAGAACGGGAGAATCGACACGCAGCCGCGTTTGATCATCCTCGCCACGAAAAGGATCCCCACCCCGCGCGAGGGAGCCACGCTTCGGAGTGTTACACGATCTTCGCGCCCTTCGGCGGCTTCGGTTCCCCGACCATCTGGTAGAACCATAGCTCGTACCCGTAAGGGTCGACCACTTTGAACGTCCGGTCGCCCCACCACTGCGTTCCTAGCGGCGCGGTAATCTTCACCCCACGCTTCTTCACCTCATCGTGATATTTGTCGACATCTGCCACCTCCAGATAAATCTCGACCGGCCGCTTCGTGGGATACGCGGGCTTCGAGCCCTCGACCTTCTCTGGGGGCCTGGTGAGCATGATCTTGGCGCTACCCAGCGTGACGGTGCAGAAATCAAACTTGCCGTCTTTACCCACCATGCCCATGACGTGACCAAACCCGAGCTTGTCGACGTAAAAGCTCCGAAGTTCATCGACCGACTCGACGGAGATGATCGGCATCACGGCTCCCGGGTGTTCTCGACTCATGGCGCTCTCCTCTTCTACGGACAATGTGGGGACCAATCCTCATCACGCTGTAGCATAAGACCACTCCGATTGACGTTCAACTACTTTTTGGAGTAGAAATGTGCTCATGAAATGGCAAGACATTGAGCTCCTCGACGAAATCGGTTTCTCCGCCTACGAGAAGAAAGCGCTTGTCACACTGACGATGTTTGGTGTCGCGGACGCCGCCACATTGTGCCGAGAGGGTGAAATCCCCACGTCCAAAATCTACCGCGCGATGGAGAAACTCGGTCACTTGGGGCTGGTCAATATCCAACCTACACGACCGAAGCTCTATGCCGCGCTGCCCGCCGACGTGGTGGTGGACCGACTGATCGAGCTCGCCCGCGAGAAGGCCGAGCAATTCGCGGGCCACGCCAAGCACTTGAGGTCGGTGCTTTCGGGTCTTCCCGGCCGACTGCGCGGCCGTCAGACCTTCGTCGACCTTGCCCTGGGTGCCGAGAGCCATATCAAGCGCCACCTGATCCGGCTAGCCGCAGCGACGTCGCGGATCCTGTCGTACGTCGAACAGGGCGACCTAACCGCCATCGACCAAGCCACGGCGTCAAGGTTCCCGGTGTTGCGTCGGATCGCGCGCAATGCCGTCGAGCGCCAGGTCGATCACCGCGTCATTTTCGGATTCACTCATCGAACCGCACCCCGGCTGATGGAATTCCTCCGCGATCACAAAGCCAATGTGGGACATCTCACGGGAATCCGCTACTCCGGAGAGCTGGGGCACCCCTTCCACGTGATGGATGACGATCTCGTGATTCTCCCCCTCGACCACCCTTTTGTACCCGAGGGACGCTTTGCCTCCCTCCTCGTGCGTGACAAGGACTTGGCGCAGAGCCTCACGGATGGATTCGAGACCCTGTGGCGCAAGGCGATGCGGAACCTCCGCGAGATCGATTTCCATCCCGGCATCTCGGGAGTAAAGGATCAAACGTAACATTCATCTGATCGACCTCTCCTCCGCGCTTGCGTGGCGCAACGCAGGCGCGGTGTTCGCGCCGAGGTTACGAAGCATCGTTGACCTGGTTTGGCGTTCTCGACTGGATCAACCAGGGTCGCGGCTTACCAGGAGCCATGACCCGCGTGTGTCATCGACTGCACTCGCTTGAGCAGGAACCGTCGCTCCGGTTCGGTGCACGGGCAGGCGAGCGCTCGCTGATAGGCCGTGATCGCGGGCTCGTGCTTGCCCAGTTCGCGCCACCACTCGGCCTCGACCGCGGGGAGCAGGTAGTAGTCGCGCATCGCGTGGTGCGCCTGGATGGTGTCGATCTCGCGGAGCCCCGCTTCGGGCCCCAACAGCCGCGAGCGGGCCACGGCTCGGTTGAGTGCGACCACCGGCGTGGGCTTGATGGCGTAGAGCTGGTCATACAACTCCGCAATGTACGCCCAATCCGTCGCCTCGAAACTCGGCGCCGTGGCGTGGCAGGCCGCGATACCGGCTTCGACATGGTAGGCGCTCATCTCGTTGCCCTCAGCCGATCGATCGAGGTGGGCCAGGCCCTGAGCGATCAGGCCGAGATCCCAGCGCGAGCGGTCCTGCTCGCTCAACAGGAACAGATCGCCCGCCTCGTCCACCCGGGCCGGCAGGCGGGCCGGCAGGCAGGCCGCGTGCAGCAGCATCAGGGCCAGCAACGCGTGGGACTTGGGGACCCCGGTCCTGAGATGCGCAACCACGAGGCTGCCGAGCCTGATAGCCTCCTCGCAGAGTTCGGCCCGGATCAGGTTGTCGCCGCCGTGCGCGGCGTAGCCCTCGTTGAAGAGCAGGTACAACACATCGAGCGCCGCATCAAGGCGCTGGGCCAGCTCGCTACCGTCGGGCACTTCGAAGACCAGGGACCGATCTCGAATCACGCGCTTCGCGCGCACCAGACGCTGGGCGATCGTGGCCTCCTTGGTCAGAAACGCCCGGGCGATCTCCTCGACGCTGAATCCCATCACGGTTTTGAGCGCGAGCACCAATCGAGACTCATCGGGAAGATCCGGATGGCAACACATGAAGATCATGGCGAGTTGGTCATCGAGTTCCTCGCCGCGGGGCGCTTCGGCGACAACGGGCCAGCGGATCAGCAGCTCCGCTGATTTCTCGTCGAACGAGGATTCGCGGCGGAGCATGTCGAGTGCCCGGTGTTTGGCGGCCTGGATCAGCCAGGCCGTGGGGTTCTGCGGCACGCCGTGGAACGGCCACCGTTCGAGGGCCTTGATCAGCGCGTCTTGGACGACTTCTTCTGCCAGGTCGAGTCGACCCGCGCCGAAGATGCGGGTGAGCGTGGCGACCATCCGCCCCGCCTGATGGCGGAACAGATGGTCGACCAGCCCACCCACCTCGCTGCCGTCTGGTAGAGACACCCGTTCCCTCAGCAGGACTCGATCTCGCGCACCTCGATCGTGCCTCCCAACTCCAGGTTCGGGCAGTCGCGCGCAAGCTGAACGGCTTGGTCATAGTTGGCCGCCTCGATCATAAAGTACCCGCCGATCACCTCCTTGGCCTCTGCGTATGGGCCGTTGATGACCGTGACGCCCCGCATCACGCGGCCATCGCGGCACAGTTTGTTGGCGTCAACCAGCCTTCCCGTCTGTTTGAGCTTGTCGCTCCAGGCCTTGTACTTCTGAATGATCGCCTGCATGGCGTCCGGGCTGAGGTTCGTGACCTTTGATGCTTCGTGCAGCAAGAGCAGATACTGTGGCATGGGGGATCCTTTCGAGCGTAACGTGGACGCCTCCGGCGGCCCCGGGCACCACTGCCCAGCCTCTCCGCCGTCACCTCTTAGACGAACGGAGGGCGGGGAAATCGACACCAGTAGGGTCGGATCGAAACGGCGCTTCACACAACCTCTCCGACGTGCGACACTCCGCCGTGGTCCTAACACCGTAACGGAGACACGGACGTCGGCTCGCGCACGTGTTCAGGTTCGTATCACTTCATAGAGACTCGGGTAGAACCGCAGGTCTTCCATCGTTGCGTCCGCGATCGCCTTCACTTGCGGGTTCTGCAGCGCCGCCCCAAACTGCTCTGCTGACGCCCATTCCGAGATGCTCACCAAATGAAAACGGGCATCAGGATTGACCGCCCGATGTAACCTGGTCGATACATAGCCCGGCTGCTTGCAAAAATAATCCGCGAACTTCTCCCATATTGCTAGAGCTTCCTTTTCCTTGCCTTTCGGCACTTCGAATGGATTGATCACGATTACATTAGCCATAGATCCCCCTTACAAGATTGCCGCGAGATGGTCGAAGCACCCGTCGCTCCCGCGGCGCCTTGAACGTGCGCGGGGACAGGGCGAGCCTCAGGACGAAGATCCTAGCTGATCCAACCCTTGCTCTCGGCCTGCTTCGAATACCAGATCAAAAACACCGCCACCACCAGCGGCATAAGAATAATCAGCAAGATCTCGAAGGGACCGTAGTCGATGGTCGAACCGGCCATGCCAAGGTAAGGGATCATTTGCACAATCACGCCAAGTAGCGACGCGATAAACAAATAGTACGCAGCCGACTTCCTGAGCAGAAGCAGAAGGGAGCCAAGCGCGCCGCCGAAAACGGCTATCGCAAACGCTCCGGTGGCCCATGCGGGTCGGCCTTCAATGATCGCCCGCTCCGACTCGGGCATGGCAGCGAGCATGCCTGCATTCATTTGCCCGAAGAAATTTATGACGCCCATCACATTCCAGATCAGCGCGACAGCGCCGATTGTCCAGAAACTCCAGCGAACACCCCCAACGGTCTCATCGTTCATCGCATCCCCCTATTGTTTGCCATTCTTTTGGCCACATAACGCTTCGCAGCACTTCCCGGCCGACTGCGCGGCAGGCCGTGATCGCCGGTTCGTGCTTGCCCAGTTCGCGCCACAACTCAGCCTGGACCGCGGGGAGCAAGTATACGCACAGTTGTCCTGTTGTATTGACGCGAAGACATTTCCGAGAAACAAACGCGTCTACATTGACCTCAATTCGTAGATTCGAATGCTCGCAATAAATGGATTACTTTTGGCAAGTTTCTCAGCAGCATCAAGACTCTTCGCCTCGATGATGTTGTAACCAGTAATGGACTCCATATTCCATGGGAGGTCCTTGGTTCCACTTTTCGAGATTTCTCGACCACCACTGAAGCCACCCTGGTCCACTTGCTTGTCGGAGATCGACTCAAACCACGCCTGCCAAGCCTTCATGATTCCCGGGGTGGGTTTTTTAAATCCGAAATGCAGAAGCATGAACTTTTTCATTTCTCTCTCCTTGTTTATGGGTGTTCTCAAAGGTCTGCCTGCGGGTAATGTCTGGCTCACTTCTTCTTTGCCGGCAGAGAAGCTGCATAGCTCGCCCCAACTTCAACCCACTGTGCTAACGCCCCGTCGTCGGCGAGCCCTTTCGCTTGAACCAGAATCCAACCCTTCATGGGACGGCCGGACAGGTCGAAGATGCGGGCGTGCGGCTTGCTCAACGCGCGATCGGTTTCGTCCGCTGGAAGGCGCACGATCAGTTCTTGTCCGTGGACTCCACAGCACATGTTGCCGTTCAACAGAAAGGCCAGGCCGCCGAACATCCTCTTCTCAACCACGCGGCGGCGAGTGCCCAGGTGGTTGCGGATGCGCTCCGCCAGTTTGTCGTCAATCGCCATCAGACTTCTCCCCGTGATCGTTACAGGATCGCCGCCAGATGGTCGAGGCAGCCGTTCCAGCCCCACTCGTGGCATTCGCGTGCTTCTTGCGTCGGGAAGAACTCGTGCGTCAGGGTCAGCTCGGTTGACCCTTGGAGATCCCGGAATTCGACGGTGACCAGCGTCTCCCCGACCGTGCCTTGGCTGCCCTCACAGTCCTGGTTGTCCAAGATCCAGGTGAAGACCAACTTTTCCGGCGACCGCACCTCACGGTACGTTCCCACGTGATGAATGCTCTTGCCCTCCGGAGACTTCATCTCGATGCGATACGTGCCGCCCACCCGCACATCCACTTCTGCAGACGGCGTGGTGAATCCCTCCGGGCAGAACCATCGTTTCATTTCTTCCGCACTCGTCCACGCGCGGAAGACCCGCTCCCGCGGCGCGTTGAACGTGCGCGTGAGGCGGAGGGTGGTTTCGGAGTTCGTTTGTGTGGTGGCCATGTAGAGTCCTCCTGTTGAGGTGATGAGCGGTGAGCGGTGGCGGGGCGAGCGCCGACGTCCTGAGTCGTCTCCAAATACCTGGCCAAGGCGTCGAGCCGTCCCTCCCAGAATCGTCGATAGGTTTCAAGGAACGTGGCCGCTTGTTTGATCGGCTCTGCGACCAACCGGCACCGGTGAACCCGTCCATCCCGTTCCCGGGCCAAGAGCCCGGCCCGTTCCAGCACACGCAGGTGTTTGGAGACGGCGGGCAAAGACATGGAAAACGGCTTGGCCAGCTCCGTGACCGAGCAGTCGCCCCGCGTCAGCATTGCGAGCATGGCCCGCCTTGTGGGATCGGAGAGCGCGGAAAACGTGGCGTCGAGGACCGGCCTATAGTTAACCATGTGGTTAACTATAGGGAACGCGAGACCCCCTTGTCAAGCCCCGCGATTAACGGGAATAGGCCTCGACGGCTTCAGGCGACAAGATAGCGAGCACACAGGAGGCGGTGCGATCATCCCGGCGTGACAGCATCACCTCCGTGCGCGAGCCGGACCCTGACTGGGCTGCTGGTCGTTGACTCCGCGAACGAATCGGCCTATACGTGATACGGTAGCGTGAGAAACTCACGTCCCGTTCGAGTGTCTGGTCGTATATGAACAGGCATCACGTTGGAAGGGGCTGATCAGGCCGTTCGCGTACAAACGACTATAGATGGGCGTCCAGAGGAGGGGCGGATGCGTCAATCTTTTTGCAGATTGTTTCTATGGACCTTTGCCGCTTTGGCGATGGCACTTGCCGGTTGTGGAACCATTCGAACGATTCCGTTACTGGAAAGTTCGGGGAGTCCGAAAATCTACACCGGTACGCGACTCGACTTCCACGCGATCACCGGAAACGAATCGCGTCTCACGAAATTCAAGACCAACCCGCCGGCATATCCGTGGATCGATTTGCCATTCAGCCTGATCGCAGACACCCTGATCTTCCCGGTGAGTTCTCCAGTGGCAACCTACGAATTTCTCTTTGAGTCACATGGCGAAAGGTAGCAGTCCCGAGTTCCCAGTGTCGCCGCCGACGGGCAGGACTCCCTCTGAAGGTGCGGTCAGAAACACCGCGAGTTGTCTGTTGGCCTGGTTCGTGCTGATTGCTCTCGTCGCCAAGCCCGCGAGGGCTGAAGTTTCATTCGGAGCCGGTTTCGGAGCGTTGTACAGCGGGCTGGGGATCAACCTCGGCCTGAAACGCTCGACCGATTTCCGCTATCTGGGTGTGGGGTGTTTGGGTGTAGGCCACTCCGACAGTGCGGGATGGAGTCTGCCGTGCGGCGTCGGGGTCGGGTGGATCTGGGCCAATATCCTGCCCGGGCTAGGCAACCAGCATGGGGTAGGATTCTATGCGGGCCCGGTGGGTCATCGGAGCGATGATAACGGCAAGGACAGGTATGGTATGGGTATTTCCTACATGTATTTTTGGAAAGGCATCGACAGCAGAGGTTTGGTGGTAGGCGTGACGCCCGCTGTCGGAAACGACGGGGGCCAGACCAAGGGGCGCGTGCTGATCACCATTGGTTATCAGTTTTAGCACCCCTCACATCCGGCTCGACGCGGCCCTGAGCGGAATACGGCGCACCAGAGTCTCAGGTACGTCGAAGTCAGTTGGCCCCTGAGGCCCCCAGCGTCATGAGCGCTGGCGTGCCCGCCATGACGCCGGTGGAACGCCGACATGTCTCTTGAAGGCTCGATTGAACGCGGCCACACTCTCGTAGCCCACATCAGCCGCGATCTCGCTGATGCCTCGCTGTGTCCCATCCAAGAGCCTGCCCGCCACGTTCATCCGCCATTTCGCCACATAGGCCATGGGGCTCTCCCCGAGCGCGGCAGCAAAGCGGGCCGCCAATCGCGACGGCGACATGGCCACTCCGTCTGCGAGGCGCCTCACCGACCAGGACTCGCCGGGGCGCGCATGGATCATGGCTATGGCGCGGCTAACCGTCGGGTCTTGGAGTCCCCTGAACCATCCGGCTTCCTGGGTCTTGATCGTTTCGATGTGCGAACGGACCGCCTCGGCACACAGCAATTCCAAGAGCCGCTCGATCACGTAGCCACTCCCGACTGACCGCTCGCTCATCTCGTGAGCCATTAGACCTGCAACCCCGGAGAGATTGTGAAATCCGCTGGGGTGAGACACCGAGGCGTGCAGCAGCGGCGGGAGGGCCGCGAACAGCGGGTTGAGGTGGGTATCATGCAAGAGAAACACCCCGCACATGAGCGACGTGCTTCGCGTCCGGTTCCTCTCGCCGGGCCGAAACACGTTTCCGTCACCGGTCAAGAGCGCGTCGACAGGCAAGACGTGTGGATGCGGGCCTTGTGATATCCGGTGGGAGGCGCCCCCAAAGCAGACGGCGATTTCGCCAGCTTCTATGACTGCCTCGGTCCCGTCGTGGAGCGTAATCTCGATGTGTCCGCGTTCAACGAAGTGGAACGCGACCACGCGCACGCCAGCGCTGACCCGCAAGAGAGCCCTTAGCCGGTCGGCGTTCGGGATCGAGATCGCCCAGGGCGCCGCATACTCATCCCTGAATAACAGGCTGCCGCTGATCCGCATCGATCTCAGGACATCGCTCAGACAATCGTTCTGAAAGCCAATCTTAGTCGTTTCGGCAAATGATTCAGTTGTTTTAAGCATTGTTCTGCCCGCCTATGGTCGCTAAGCTGTAAACGTTGAACATCCTACCATAGGAGTCAATCGCCATGTCCACAAACACATCTGCGTGGTTCATGATGGGCCTCAACCTTGTGATGGTCACCTACACGTTGTGGGTCCTCTCCCTCGCCAAGTCATCGACCACGCTGCGAATCGGGATCGGCGTCGCCATGGTGGCCTGGCTTGCGCTCCTACATCAGGGACTCTCGACAAAGAACATTTTCCCCGCGGACATCTCAGGGGTGGCGTTTCTCATGATCATTGTTCTCTTCGTTGGGGTAGTCGGCGCGGCGCTGTTTATCGTCACGCCGGTCCGGCGCCTTCTTCTCGACCTCGATCAGCAGCAGTTGCTGTTGCTCCAAGGTATTCGAGTCTTCTTCGGCGCGACCTTCCTCATGCAAGCGAGCCTTGGCATTTTGCCCACGGGGTTCGGGATCGTGGACGGGTTTACACACATTGGGGCGGGGTTCTTTGGCCTGATCGCCGCGTTTTCGCTGGCAGCGGGGGTCGATGGGGCTCGCCGTGCCTGGTTTGCCAACCTCTTCGGGCTCGCAGATATTCTGGTGGTTGCCAGTTCCGTTGCGCTCATCCTGCTTCCCGAGATCACGCCCCACCACAGCATGATGTACGCCGTGTTTCTCCCTGCACCACTTTGGCTGTGGTTCCACCTGGTGTCGCTATGGAAGCTGGTTCGCGACCGGAACGCGATTCATCAGGAGGCCCGCGCATGATTCTTCAACGAACTTACGCCCGTTTCAGGGAACACATCATGAAGAGGGGTCTGCTGGTTGTCTTGGCGGCGGCAGTCCTCCTGTCGGCGTTTGGCTGCAGGAGCTTCATTCTCAAGACCGTCATGACGACGGTTGAACCCTACTTTCACGGACCAGGCATCGACGGGACACAGTTCGAGCAGCTCACCGACAAGGTGTACACGTTTCGGTGGAACTGGTACCGCAACCTGATCATCGTCACGGACGTTGGACTTGTGGTGATCGATCCGATGAACGCTGAGATGGCCACGGCGCTCAAAAAGGAACTGGACCAGACGTTTCCGGGGGAGAAGGTCCACACGCTCATCTACTCGCACTACCACCTCGACCACACCCGCGGTGGCGCAGCGCTCTCTCCGATCGAGGTCATCGCCCATGAGAAGTGCCCGACGTATTGGAAGGAGTTTGAGCATCACGACGTCCTCGATCCGACGCGCCTCATCGCGGGCGACGCGACGCTCACCATCGGAGGGGTGGAGATCCGGGCCCTCTATTTGGGGCTCTCACACACGGATACGCTCTACGCCTTTCATCTTCCGTCCGAGCGGCTGGTGTTCACGGCAGACCTCGGACTCGTGAAGAGCGTCGCGCCCGTCGGCGTGCCGGACCGTTACGCGCCGGGGTACCTCGCAGCGCTCAATCGCGTCGCCGCGCTCGACTTTGACACCTTCGTTCCGTCGCACTTCGGCTACGGCACTAAGCAGGACCTAATCGACTGGCGAGACATGATGGAAGACGGCCGGAGGCTGGCGCGGGAGGCCATTCGGAAGACCGGCCTCTTCGGTACGCACGACAATCACCATCAGATGGCGACGTACTTTGACACGGTCTACTTCCCGATGCGCGAGAAGTACGGGAGTTGGCACGGCTTCAACGAAATGTTCATCTTGAATCTTGTGCGCGACATCGAGGGCGAGGCTCTCGGTCACTGATGGCGGTCGTCAGGCTCGGAAACCGCTCGGATACATAAAGTCAACTCCGTAGGCCTGGAACTGATCCACTTCCAGTGATTCTCGCGCAAGGCGGCCCGCTGCGATTCGTCCACGGCGTCATGAACGCGCGCGTGGTGGCGACTGAGCTTCCCCTCGAGTTTCGTCTTCCAAGGATCACGTACAATGGACGTCACCTTGGAGGCGAAGATGATCAAGATCCCGAAGCAGGAATACACGGCTGAGTTCAAGACACAGGCGGTCAAGCGAGTGGCCGAGGTAG
>JACQCD010000034.1 GCA_016201825.1 Nitrospirota bacterium
CGATAGACCAGATCCACCACCTTGGTGAAGTTGAGCACCTTCACCCCCGCGTCGTAGGCCGCGCCGATCAATTTCGCGGTCGCGTGCGGCGGATCGACGATGTACATGTCCGGCCCTACCTCGACGCAGGGCACGCCCACTTCTTCGAGCACCGTCTGGGCTGGCGAAGCGATCGTGGCCTTCGTCATCAGGTAACCGCCGTTCCAGAATCCTCCACCGAGGTGGTTCATCTGCTCGACGATGACGACCTTGAAACCCGCCAGCGCCAGATCCCGAGCGCAGACCAGGCCCGACGGCCCCGAGCCGATGATTAACGCGTCCGATTCGATCATCTCGTCGAACTGGCGGAAGTATTCACGGGCGATCGCCCGGGTGATGTCCCGCTCGCGGGTTGGTGCGATTGCGCGTGTCTGGTTCATGTCGTCACCTTGATCGCCCATCCTCATCTCCTCCCCCCTTGCGGGGGAGGGCAGGGTGGGGGGAGAGTTACCGGTAAATTTCCAGTCCCGTCTTTTTGAATTCTTCAGCCTTCTCGGCTAATCCCGTCTCCAGCGCCTTCGCCTCATCCATCGCGTTCTGCGCGGCGTAGTCGCGGACGTCCTGGGTGATCTTCATCGAGCAAAACCTCGGCCCGCACATCGAGCAGAAGTGCGCGACCTTCGCGCCGTCGGTCGGCAGCGTTTCATCGTGGAACGAACGGGCGGTTTCCGGGTCGAGCGAGAGATTGAACTGATCGTCCCACCGGAATTCGAACCGCGCCTTCGACAGGGCGTTATCCCGCCACTGCGCACCGGGGTGCCCCTTGGCCAGATCCGCGGCGTGCGCGGCGAGCTTGTACGTGATCACGCCGGTTTTGACGTCTTCCTTGGTGGGCAGGCCGAGGTGCTCCTTCGGGGTGACGTAACAGAGCATCGCGCAGCCGAACCAGCCGATCATCGCCGCGCCGATGCCCGACGTGATGTGGTCGTACCCCGGCGCGATATCGGTGGTCAGCGGCCCCAGGGTGTAAAACGGCGCCTCGTGGCACTCCTTGATCTGCTTCTCCATATTCACCTGGACCAGGTGCATGGGCACGTGGCCGGGCCCCTCGATCATCGTCTGCACCTCGTGGCGCCACGCGATCTTGGTGAGCTCGCCGAGGGTTTCAAGCTCGCCGAACTGCGCCTCGTCGTTCGCGTCGGCGATCGCGCCGGGACGCAGGCCGTCGCCCAGGCTGAAGGAGACGTCGTAGGCCTTCATGATCTCGCAGATCTCTTCAAAGTGCGTGTACAGGAAATTCTCTTTATGGTGCGCCAAACACCACTTGGCCATGATCGCGCCGCCGCGCGACACGATGCCGGCGGCGCGCGACGCCGTCATCGGCACGTAGCGGAGCAGGACCCCCGCGTGGATCGTGAAGTAATCCACCCCCTGCTCGGCCTGCTCGATCAACGTGTCGCGGTACATTTCCCAGGTCAGCTCCTCCGCCTTTCCGTCGACCTTTTCCAGCGCCTGATAAATGGGCACGGTCCCGATCGGCACCGGGGCGTTGCGGATGATCCACTCCCGCGTCTCGTGGATGTTCTTGCCGGTCGAGAGGTCCATCACCGTGTCGCCCCCCCAACGGGTGGCCCAGATCATCTTCTCGACCTCTTCCTCGATCGAGGACGCCACCGCCGAGTTCCCGATGTTCGCGTTGATCTTCACCAGGAAGTTGCGGCCGATGATCATCGGCTCCGATTCGGGGTGGTTGACGTTGGCGGGGATGATCGCGCGGCCCCGCGCGACCTCGTCGCGGACGAACTCGGGAGTGATCACGTCCGGGATGCTCGCGCCCCAGGCCTGGCCGGGGTGTTGATGGGCGAGGCTCGAGGCCCGTGCCTTGTCGTTCCCGTTTTGCCCGTGGACCAGCGCCAGCATCTGGTTTTCGCGGATCGCGATGTACTCCATCTCCGGCGTCACCATACCGCGACGGGCGTAGTGCATCTGGCTGACGTTCATGCCCCGCTTGGCGCGGAACGGCTTGCGCAGATGTTCGAAGCGGAGACCGGCCAACCGGGGATCCGCGGCCCGCTGACGGCCGTACTCGGACGAGACGCCCGACAGCTCTTCGACGTCGCCGCGCCCGACGATCCATGGTCGCCGAAGCGGGGCCAGACCCTTGCGGATATCGATGGTCGCCTGGGGATCGGTGTAGGAGCCGGACGTGTCGTACACCACGACGGGCTCGTTCTGCTCCACCGCTCCGTCGTTCGCGTGCCGGGTGGGCGAGAGGCTGATCTCGCGCATGGCCACGCGCACGCCCGGTTGCGCTCCCTCCACGTAGATCTTTCGCGACGCGGGAAACGGCGCGGTGGTCAGCCCGCTGCCGACGTGCTGCTCGGCAGCCGCAGACGCCGTCCCATTCCCGTTCGGATGCTCGTTCCCGGTTCCGTTGCCGTTCGTGCTCATCGTTCACCCCATCCCGGTGAGGCCGTGCACGGCGTGGCGCACCGTGCACGGCCGGATTAGACGAAAAAAAACCGCAACCCCAAAAGGGTGCGGTTCTATGGAGGCCTCGACCGCTTCCCTTCGCTGGCATGATCCAGATCAGGTTCAGAGGGTTGTCCGCAGCTTCACACGGACTCTCAGCCCCAAGGGCTCCCCTAGCGCATATGACTCGCCGATTCTACCCACGATCGCCCGGCACTGTCAACAGCTCTTAGACGCGGATAGGGGCTTTACAAAAAAATCTCGATCGTTATGATAGAGGCCACGATGCGGCCATTTCCCCCTTTTCGACTTCTCGCCGGCCTTCTGGCGTTCGTCTTCATCGGAGGATGCGCGGCGCCCCTGAAGGTCGTGCCGTTCGGACCCGACATCACCCCGCCCCGCACGATTGCCGTTCTCCCACTGGACAACCAAACCAATTCCGTCCCCGGATCGCTCTACGTCCGCGAAGTCATGCACAACAATCTGAGGCGGAAAGGGTACGTCGCGACGCCCCTGCCCGACGTCGATCGGATCCTATCGGATCAACTGGGAATCTCACTCGGCGGCCAGGTGACGGAGGCCGACATCCGGCACATCGGCGAGACCCTCGGCGTCGATGCGGTCCTCACCGGCACGCTCCAGAAATTCGGAACCGTGCTCGCGCTCTACAGCGAGGTCGAGGCGACGTTTGCCATGTACGAAACCCGCTCGGGCTCGAAGATTTGGGCGTATCATGGATACGCGAAGCAGGACACGGCGCTGGCGCAACACAATCAGAACGCGGTCACCTTGTCGGCCGATTTGGTGGCCAGCATGATTCAGCGGGGACGCGGGAAACCCTTGCAGTCCGTTGTGCAGGAGTACTATCGTCGATTGTTCGATAAGATGCCCAACGGTTCGGAGTCACCCGAACGTGGCGCCTACGCCGATTAAATCCCCCCCATCCCCCCTTTGCAAAAGGGGGGCAAGGCGGGAAGAATTTTCCAAGAGGAGGAATGGCATGAAGAGTCAGGTACGCAATGTGTTGAGAAGACTGGTCGTGGCGGCCCTCGGCGCCGCATTGGCCGCCGGCGGCCCAGCCGCCTGCAGCATCAGCTCGACTGGGGTGGTCAAGGACGACACCACGTTGACCGGCGAAACCGAGCGCCTCGCCGAGGCCGGCACGCGGTACACCGGACCTGAATACCTGGTCGGCATTCTCACGTTCGGCAACAAGACCCCCTCGAAGGTGCAGGGAATCGGCGAGGCCGCCACCACGATTCTGAGGACCCAGCTCGAATCCGCCGGGTTGAAGGCGATCCTCATGGATGAGGGCGAGTTGGCCGAGCAGAGGAACCTGACCGAGCTCCAGGCCTCGGGCGCGGTGAAAACCGGGAAGAAGCGCGCCAACGAGGGCTTCGACGCTTTGGACTACCGGTTGTCGGGCGCGATCACCGCGTATTCGGAGGTCGAGGAAGGGGTCGACGCCGTCGTGTATCAGAGTAAGTCGCGGGTGGCGCGCGTCACCGTGGACTATGCGCTGGTCGACATCGCCACCGGCAGATCCTTGGTCGCCGAGTCGGGCGCGGGGGAATACCGCAAGAAGACGACCGGGGCGCTGGGGCTCGGCGCGAAATCATCGTTCGACCCCAACCTGCGCGACGGCGCGCTGCGCGACGCGCTCGCCAAGGCGATGAGCAAGATGATCGCCAAACTCGGCAGCCAGCCGTTCAGCGGGAAGATCG
>JACQCD010000060.1 GCA_016201825.1 Nitrospirota bacterium
GAAATCCTACAAATCCTGAGTCTGACCATGTTCGAGCGAACTCCATTGGATCAACTGCTTAGCCTCGCTGTGCAGGAGCCAAATGCACTCGAATCAACCAACCAGTTGACTTTGTTCGAATAACGTTGGGACAGCAGTGGCTATGACTCTAAAGAACTTGTTCTGCCCTACCTGACTCCTTATCGTCGGACTCGTTTGGTCGCCATCAGGATTCTCAAGATACGGAGTTATTGCATTCTTAAATGTATCTGAAAATGTTTCCCCTTCTATTTTCCCACGGTATATGTCGGATACATCAATGCCGTCTATATTTGTCGTCGCCGTTATGTCGAGAAACCCACCCCCGAAGTTACTTCCCACCCCGCCCTCAACACTCCAGTTAATTACAAAGAGAGGCGGCACGCTGGGATGTATACAGTCCTGTGCAGGTATTAGGAACCCATCGTCTCGTGATCGTTCCGGATTCTTTGTTGGATGAACTAAGTATTCCACCCTTGCCTTCCAGCATATCTGGAGAGTGTTTACCAGAAACGGATTTATACCCTTTCCTTCTACTGCCGCTATCGCCCTAAGTTCTGGCATGACCGGATTGCCGCCATTATCATTTTTGATCAAAATCTTTTGATTCTGTAGAGGCTGTTGATCTTGTAGAGGTTCGAGGACATGAAAGTGGATAAACTTTAGTAGCATCTTGTCACTTCTGACTTCCGCCTCGCTTCCACGGTTCAACACGGCTTGCATTCGATACTCTTTAGATAGGTAGTTGAATTCTGTTCCCTGAAACAGTTTGGCGGTACCCGCTCCGGATGTCTGATTACCTATTACATAGCCGATCCATTGACCTGTGTCTTCGAAAAGGTCGACATAGACAGTCTCGGCACGATATCCTGCTGGTTCGATAGTATAGTTCAGGTCAAAATCGGCATACGTCACACCTGAGCCGCTCTCTAGACCTCTCACCGGGAATCTTTTCTCGACCATGGTTGCTCGGACGCCGAAGACCTCTTGAGTCAATGTGAAAGGAAAACCAGTTGCGAGCCCCGCGAAGACAGACTGACCCGGCTGAAGCATCGTGATCACCGGAGTAACGGTCCCTTGATGAAGATCGAAAGAAGGGATCCAGACGTCGGCGGTGGCGTCGATCTCCACCCGGTTGAGGGCCGGGTTCGGCCCTACCGTCAGATTACTGGCGTACCGCCCCTGTCCCGGGTTTTGGTTGGGCTGATCGAGAACGGTCGGATTAGTCGTCCCCCCTCCTTGGATGACTCTGAAGTTCACGACCGCGGTCTCGTCACTCTTGGCAACCGTGACGGCATCGGGTTGCTGAGCCGCAAAGCTGATTGAACCGGACTTCTGGATATCGACCGGACGGATCCGGGTGGTCTCCTGGGATTGAACCTTGTAGCAAGGTGGATCGGGAGGGGCCTGTCCGCAGGGGGTTCCGGTAGGAACCAGGAGGTAGTCGTCTTCGATCATGTAAAGAACGATTTCCAGGGGGTGAGGAAAGAGAGTTCCGACCTTGGTGCCGTTTAAAAGTTCCCCCTTGTCGTTGACAAAATGGAGGGCCGACATTGTCAAGGTCGGGGGGGAGTACTCGCCCGTACCGAAATTCCGAACGCCCTCGCTGGACAGGGTGAAGAGCTGCGAAGGAACCGCCGAGTTCTCCTTCACCGCGACCGAGACCCGATAGAGGGTATCGACGGTGTTCCCAAGAATCGTCTCGACCGACGCGCCGAAGATGGAGGTCGCCAGTGTTAGTTGATTGACCCCATTGCACTCTCCTAGGATCGGCGTAAAGATCGGGCAGGGGGGCTCTTGGGGATAGATCACGATATTTTTGGCGTTCGATGGAAGTGATCCCGTGTTCGGCACAGCCGGAAGGA
Organism: Nitrospirota bacterium; assembly: GCA_016201825.1. Classification (GTDB taxonomy): domain Bacteria; phylum Nitrospirota; class Nitrospiria; order 2-01-FULL-66-17; family 2-01-FULL-66-17; genus 2-01-FULL-66-17. Next base: position 1,884 of record JACQCD010000060.1, read on the forward strand.
CAGTAAAAACAACTTTTTCATTGGAAAGAGTGTTGTCATACTTGTCTTCAACCCGAACACGGATCGTCCCGGCAGAGGTACCAACAATAGTCCTATTATTATCCCCTAGGACCTTACTCAGATGGTCCGGATCCTCCGGGTAGGCGAAGAGTTGGAATGGGATATCAATGGAGATCTCTCCCCTGGTCCCGCTGACCTTTGCGGTAACGATGTTCTGGCCAACTTGGGTCGGATAGGTATCGGTCGTCTTCGCCTTCACATAGAAGGGGTCGTCTGATGTCTTTTTCCCCAGAAAGGGAGTGGTCCTCGCGAGCCCGAGATCGTCGGTTTTGACGGTGGTGCTCTTCGTCCCGGCCGCGTCGAAACCCCCGCCGCCGGCCAGGATGGTAAAGGTCACATCCGCCCCTTTGACTGGTTTGTTGGCCCTGTCTCTGACCCAGACCACCAACGGCTTGTCGAGCTTTTTCCCAACCTTTCCGTTCTGCTTATCGCCGCTCGGCACCTTCTCGATGAAGGCGGCCGCGGTCGGGTCCTTGTTCGGCGGCGGGGTGTTTGCAAACTTGAAGCGGTCCTTTAATTCCTGCTTGACCCAATCATCCGGAGACTGCGTGGTGGATCCCCCGGCAAGACTGCCGGAAATGAAATACCCCCCGTTCCCCGTGGAGGGATCGACGAGGATGTAGCCGGTACCGGTCCAGATATTTCGGGTGAGGTCGGTCCGAGGAATGATCGCATGCCACCCCTGATTCACCGCGTCGGCGATCTCGGTCTTGACCGCGTCGGCGGTCTGAAGCAGGGGAAGCGCCACGCCGATGTTGGCGGCGTCGATCTCATCGACGGGAATCCCCGCGTCATGGGCGAGTTGAATCAGCTTGGCGGCGGAGACCGCGTCGGCCTCCAGGTTTTGCTCCAGAATCCCGCTCTCCAGCATCGACCCGGCCAGGCCCGACAGGCGCATGAACTCTTTCTTCGCGCCGTCGTCCGCTCCCACGGGAACCGGCTCACTGATCCGGAGATCGGCGTCGACAAAGACCCCCCGCCAATCGATCTCCTGCGGCTGACCAAAGAGGACAATCCGGTTGTAGACGCTGCCGATCATCACCTCGGAGAGCGCCGGGCGAACGTTGACCACGCGGAGGATGTCGGCGATGGCCTGCTCCGCCTGGTTCCATCCCTCCAGATAATCGACCGCTTGACGATACAGGAGGTCGGCGGCCCCCGGTTCCGTATCCTTCGGAGCGGGCACATCCGGCGGGGTGTAGGTCGCCTTCTGCAACCCGAGACCGATCGCGTAGTACCCCCCGGCCAGGATGGAGTTTGAAAGAGAGACCGTCCCGCGCGGCGTCTGAATCTCTATCGTCAGGTGGTGCGTCATCCCCATTTGAATGGGGATCTCGCCCGCCCCACGGATGACGCCCCCGACCTTCAGGACCGGGCGGAGCTTGATCAGATAGGCCGGGGTGTTGTCGAGGCTGATGAAGGCGTCCACGGCGACTTGATCCTCCACCGTCGCCGGGACATAGGAGAGGGTCAGGCGTTGGCCCAACAACTCCGACGCGGGGAGGGTGACATCCAGAGAGGTTCCGTTCTCCCCCTCTGCAATAAACCTGACCTGATGCCGCAACCCCTCCGGCAGCGCCGCCCCTTCCTGATTGACCGAGACCGTGGGATAGGGAAGGGTGCTCGGCAGAAGACGGACCGAAACCGTTTGCAGAGACCTTGTTCCAACCGCCTGGTCGTACGACAGATCGGGACGATACTGGGTCAGATAATCGGTGATGTGCTTCTTGTAAACATCGACCGGAGACAACGTCTGAGGACCGGAGAGATACTCCGGAACAAGAAAATCGGCCTTGAAATTCATCGCGGCGAGCAGATCGACGCCGGCATTGTACTGGTACGACTTCATGGAGGGATCGAGCGGGATCCACGCCTTCCCGGCGTTGTCCAACGGCGCGCCCCGGTAGTTACTGTAGGGCACGTAGATCTCAACCCAGGTATGCTCAAGCTGAAACGACCCGATCGTTCCCCCTTGCTGAACCGGCTTAAATGGAATACCCGCGCGGGTCAAAAGCTCGGCCGCGCGTCGAGTGGAAGAAAGAGCCGTCCATGACAGGGCCTGCGGACCGGAGAGGGCGATCACCCCGCGCACGTACCGGGCGGGAATCCCGCTCGCCCGCATCAAGGCGATCAGCAGCGAGGCCTGATCGACGTCGTTCCCGCGCTTCTCCCGCAGAGTCTCCAGGGCTCCCTTCATCGCCCCGTGGTAGAACTCCATCTCCACCTGGTTTTGCACCAACTCGAAAATCTCGATCGGATTCTGATGAAGCGCCCGCACCTGGGCGAGGATCTCCGCGGTCAAGGGCACCTCGGGTCCCTCGTCCAGATCGGACGCGGCCGGCGCGAGCAACGCCCGGCTCGCATACGCGGGCACGATGGCGGCGCCCAGTTGTGGCGCGGTCTGGGGGAGATCGAGCGCGCGATACGGCAGGCTGCCCCCCAACGGCGTCCGGTCCTGGGGCGTCGCCTGTTGTTCCAGATGGTGAATCAACGCCTCGAGCGCCCGACGGAGGTCTGACGGATCACCCCCCGTTCCCAGGCCGACGATCGCATCCATCTCCTGAACCAGGCGATCCATCTCATCCCGATAGGCTGTGGACGCGTCCGCCTGGCGCCGGTGAATCGTCCCGGACGCGCCTTCCTCCTGGAGACGGCTCGCCACCCGTACCTGGTGTTCGGTGATCAAGAGATCCTCGGCGCGGACTTGATCGAAGAGCGCGAGCAGCGCGGTGAGCTTGCCGGCGGGCGTCGCCCCACCCTGCATATCGACGACGATCGCTCGGGCCTGCCGGAGGATGTTCTCGAACTCGCGCTGAAGATCGCGTGCGACGGGCGCCGCGTCAGGCGCGGGAGACTGGCCGAACACCGAGACCGGGAGACAGGGGCCGGCGACGAGGAGCCCGACGACGAGCGCTGCGAAAAGCCTGGTCATAGCCCTTCTCTGTCCGCTGGAGGCGGAGCCAGTGTGTAATCACAACACTCGATTGGCGAGGGCGCAGGCCTCACCGCAAGTTGGAGGGGACTTGCTCGACGAGTGGTCCGTTAAAACTAAAGACTTTATCCGGCGAAGTCAAGAGAAAACTAGTCAGATCGCGCGCCGCAACCAGCGATCTGACGCCATCTCCGGCCCGAGGCCCCTTCTCTCACACCGGTCGCCGATAGCCGCGATCACCCCTCCCCGACCGTCGATCCGGTCGACTTTGTCGGTCGATTGTTCTTGACTCCACCACCACGTCTATACCAGGGAATCGCCCTCGATGACCTGTTGATGAGGAGATCGAAAGACCTTCTATAATGATCTCGAAAAATGAAAGAAAATCAGCGGCCTGGAATTGGAACAGATCATCATGTTCACGCAACCAGACGCAACCCAGGTTGAGCGATCAGACTCCGTTCGGGGTGAAGTTGGGACCGAAATCCTTAATTTTATTGGAGCCGGCGGTCGGGATTGAACCGACGACCTGCTGATTACGAATCAGCTGCTCTACCACTGAGCTACGCCGGCGCAGGCTATTACGGGAAGGAAGGTACTGTAACGGAACCGGGGGATGAAGTCAACGCAGGCTCGGTAGGCCCGCCGGCTCTGGCTCCACCGTTTGGAGACCCAGGGCTCGCAGGCTTGTCCGCGCCCTCGTCCCGGCGCGTGTTCATCGCCACTTTGGGCAGGACGAGGGTCCGGACCCGGCCACTCGGGCCGAGGGAATCAACCGGTTGTCCATTGAGCGCCACTGAGACACCGCCCGCGTTCCCCACCGTCAGGCGAAAGTCGTGTTCAGCCTCCCATGTGACGTGCTCTCCGGGCTGGAGCAGCGCCTCCTTCTGCTGGAGGCCGTCAATCGTCACCTGTACCCAACTCGTTTCGGTTGCCGCGATCGTCAGTCGCTGCAGGTGGGCCGCGTCAATCGGCACTGACTGGGGTGATCCAGACGGCCCACCGGTTGGAGGGAGGAACGGGGCTTGATGGTCGGGCGCGATAGGCGTCGGAAGCGGTGACGGACTGGGGACCCCCTCTGTGTGACCGGCCGGAGGGGGAGCTGGAGGCACGACGCGGCCTGGCACGGCGATCGACGTCGGGTGTTCCCGTTCCACCGGCGGCTTGAGCGCGATCAGGCTCGAGATCACGATCACCAAGCCGGCGAGCGTCCAACCAACCAACGTCAGATTGCGCCGCCAGAAGGGCTCAGGCATCACCCGCTGTTCGACCCGCCCGATCGGGTTCGCGTCCTGGGCGATCTGAAAATACTCCGCGGCGAACCGCTGGTACCGCACCAGGACGTCCTGCTCGTCTAACCCCAGACAGCGGGCATAGGCACGTAAAAACCCTTTGACCGTCACCTCGACCGGGAGCGCCGGGTAATCATCCCGCTCCAGCGCCTGAAGCGTCAGCAGGCGGATCCGGGTACGAGCCGCGAGCTCTTCGAGGCTCATCCCGCGCTGGGTCCTGCATTCCCGCAAGTACTGACCGAGGCTGTCCATATGGTCTCCCAATCTCAGCGCTTCGGCTGAGCCATCTGCGTCCTGGCTTCTTCCGCCCACCGACTGCCGGGGGCCAACTCGATGACCTTTTGATACGACTCGCGCGCGTCCTTGTCCATTCCCTCACGCGCGTAGGCTTTCGCAAGATACAGGTGCGCCTCGGGGGCGTTCGGAACCTGCTGGATCGCCAGACGAAACACTTCGATGGCCTCCTTGACGGCTCCCTGATCCAGATACAGCCGACCCGCCTCATACGCCGCCGGGGCATAGGGCTGCGAGGGGTTGACGCGTACCGCCGCAACAAACGCGCGCAGCGCGTCGTCCGGACGCCCTTTTTTCAGGTACACCCTGCCCTTGTTATAGTGCGCGAGCTCGGGTGTGGCGTATTGCGGAAGACTGAGCGCGTGGTCAAACTGCAGCAGCGCCAAATCGGTCCTCCCCTGCGCGTCATAGACCATCCCCAGGTAGTTCCATGCCTTCGCATCGCGATCATCGATTTTCAGGACACGTTTCAGCTCCCGCTCGGCCTCGGAAAAGTTTTGCTGGAGAAAATAGACGTGGGCCAGGGCGTAATGCGTGTCTCGATCGCCGGGATTAAACTCCACGGCTTTTTGAAACTCGACGAACGCCGGCTGGATCTGTTGATCGATCAGATATGAATATCCCAATTTATAGTGAGCCTCGGCCTGTTTGATGTCACCTTTATGCGCACAACCGACAACCAGTATAGCAGACGCGAGCGCCAATCGAAGCCATCCTTGCGTGCCGGACGCCTCGTGGGGGGTCCCGCCCAAGGCGGGGGAATGAACGGCTTTTGACATACCGTTTTCGTGGGAGAATTCTGACTGCATCAGGGGCCTACCCATCGACATCTTCGAAAAACGTCAAATGCTTGAAGTCGCGATACCGATGCTGGATGTCGAGCCTGGTCAGCGTCTTGAATCGGTCCAGGCTGAACGCCTCCACGCAGAATGAAGCCAGCACGCTCCCGAAGATCACGGCCTTGCAGAGGTTGGCACGATCCAGCGATGGGTGCTTGGCGAGATGGCCGAGGAACCCTCCCGCGAAACTATCGCCGGCTCCGGTCGGATCGAACACGTGCTCCAGCGGAAACGCCGGCGCGGCAAACACGCCGGATCCGGAAAACAAGAGCGCGCCGTATTCTCCCCGCTTGATGATCACGGTCTGGGGCCCCAGACCCATGATCGCGCGGCTGGCTTTGACGAGATTGGCCTCACCCGCCAACTGGCGCGCCTCGCCGTCGTTGATGATCAGAATGTCGACTTCTTTGAGCGTGCGCTCGAGCTCGGGTTTCTTCCCCGCGATCCAGAAATTCATCGTGTCGCACGCCACAATCTTCGGCCGCCGAACTTGGCTGAGCACGTCACGCTGGAGCGTGGGATCGATGTTGGCAAGAAAGACCAGCGAGGGGCTCCGATACGCCTCCGGCACGCGCGGCGCAAATCGCTCGAACACGTTGAGCTGAGTCTCAAGGGTCTTCGCCTCGTTGAGCTGATAACTATATTCTCCCCGCCACCGAAAGGTCTTGCCATGCCCCGTCTCGACGCCCGCCACGTCCACCCCTCGGCTTCGCAGAAAATCGAGGTGCTCCGGGGGAAAATCCTCGCCGACCGTCGCCACCACGTTCACCGAGGTGAAGTAGGACGCCGCCACCGAAAAAAAGGTGGCCGATCCGCCCAACACATCGGTCGCTTCGCCGAACGGCGTCTTGACCGAATCCAACGCCACCGAACCAACCACCAACAAACTCATGCTCCGCACTCCTTGTCGCTGGTCCTACTCGCCTCGCCGGGGCGCGGTAAGACACTGATCAGATTGGTCGCCGCCATCACCAACACATCGTTGAGACGGATCTCCTCGCTCGCCGTTTCCTCCACCGCCTCGGTCTCTCCCTCGCCCGTCCACACGACCCCCCCGCAGTAGCTATCCCAGATATCGCCGCGGAGTCGGATGCGCTGCACGCGCTCGGTGCCGCGCCGAGCCGGCTGGAGCCCTGGCGTCACCACCGTCGAGGGGGCGGACGCGACGTCGCGCGTGGTGCGCTCGTACTGGACGATGGTCGTCGCCAAGAAGTACCGCACCTCTTGGAGCGCGGCGATCCGGCGCAGCAGCGCCGGATCGAACGCGCCGCGTTCTTCGTACCCCTGGATGAGCCGTTGCAGATCACCGGTCATCCCGGCCTGGCGAATCCGCGCCATCGTCTCGCTCCGAGAGACCAATTTGACCTTGACCAGACGGCGCTCGGCGGCCTGATCGATCACGAATGCCACGTCGTCGCGGATGCCGTCGGGCGCGACCCGCGACATCGCCCCGAGCATCGACAATCCCCCCGCCTTCAGTCGCGCAAAATCGAACTGGGGGCCCCGGTATATTTCACGTTCGTCGTGCGAGATCGAGGGACCGAGCGTTGCCGCGCACCCCGCCATCACGCACGCCCACAGGGCCAGCCCCGCGAGCGACGAGCCCTTCATCGCGGCCGCCGCGACCACAGGGCCTTCAACCGCGTCCTGACTCGCGCGGACACGGCGGTTGGCGCGGTGATCACGGCGTGGCGCAAGGCTTCCCCGCATGCGCACGCCCGCTCCTGGGACAGGGTGGGGATCGCCGCGCTGAGCACGCGCTTCGCCTTGGCCACGTTCTCGCCGAGAATTTTCACCACCGCTTCCACCGTGACCGACGCTTCGTCCCGGTGCCAGCAATCGTAGTCGGTCACCAACGCCAGCGTGGCGTAACAGATCTCCGCTTCCCGCGCGAGCTTCGCCTCGGTGGCATTCGTCATCCCGATCACGTCCACGCCCCACTGGCGGTAGATCAACGATTCGGCCCGCGAGGAAAATTGCGGACCCTCCATACAGAGGTACGTTCCCCCGCGGTGGACGGTGAATCCAAGACGGCGGCAGGCCGCATCGAGCTCCGCGGTCAGCGCCGGGCAGACCGGATCGGCGAACGCCACGTGGGCGACGATGCCATCCTCGAAAAACGTCGATCGGCGCCCTTTCGTATGGTCGTAGAACTGATCGGGAATGACGAGATCGCCCGGGTGGATCGCCTCTTTCATGCTGCCCACCGCGCTCACCGAGAAAATCCGCTCGACCCCGAGCTGCTTCATCGCGTGGATATTGGCGCGGTAGTTGATCTGCGAGGGCGACCAGCGATGCCCGACGCCGTGCCGGGCCAGGAAGGCGACGTCCATCCCGTGCAGGGAACCCAGCGTCAGCGGCCCCGACGGCGCGCCGAACGGGGTGCGTACGGTGACGGCCCGCTCGCTCTTAAACCCATCCATCTCGTAGAGTCCGCTCCCGCCGATCAGGCCGATCACGGCGCGGGAAGTCTTGGTGGTCCTGGTGGACTTGGAGGACTTGGGGGTCTTCGGTCTGGCCACGTTATCTCCGATTCAGGGCGACGGCCGCGGACTCGTCCACACAGGCCATCAGCCGTTCCAGGGTTGCATCGAGGGCGGTGTCCGCGTCGAGGTCGATCCACCGGAGGTCCGGCACCGCCCCGAACCACGTCATTTGGCGTTTGGCGTATCGGCGCGTGTCGCGCTTGATCAGCCGGATCGCCTCGTCCACCGCGCAGCGCCCCGCGAGCGCCCCGACGAGCTGGCGATAGCCCACCGCGCGCATCGCCGGAAGGTCTTCGCTCACGCCGCGTCGCACGAGGCCCTCCACCTCGTCGATCAGGCCGTCCGCCACCATCGCATCCACCCGCGCGTCGATGCGCCGGCACAGGTCATCCCGCCGTCGCCGCAACCCGACCATCACCACCGGATATCGCGGCGAGCGAAACCCATGCCCGGTCTGCAGCGCCGAGAGCGGCACCCCGGTCAGCGCGTGCACTTCAACGGCTCGGAGAATCTTGGAGAGATCATTCGGATGAATCGCGGCCGCCGCGATGGGATCGATTTCGGTCAGCCGCCGATAGAGGACGCCCGGGGCCTCGCGCTCCCGCGCGAGCCACTGGTCGCGGACGCGCGCGTCGGCCTGCGGTCCGGGGCACAACCCCCACACAAGGGCGCGCAGATACAGGCCCGTTCCCCCGACGACGAGCGGTCGCGCGCCGCGCGCGTGCAGCGCGTCGAGACACACCGCGGCCTCTCGTTCGTAGCGGCCCGCGCTGAACGGTTCGTCGGGATCGACCAGATCGAACATATGGTGCGGCACACGGCGCCGATCGGCCGCGCTCGGCTTGGCGGTCCCGATGTCCAGCCCGCGATAGACCTGGCGGGAATCGGCGCAGACGATGTCAGCGCCCACGCGATCCGCGAACGCCAGCGCCACCTCGCTCTTGCCCACGCCCGTGGGTCCAACCAAACACATGATGGGGGGACCGGGGAAAATTCCAAGTCGTTCTCCCCCACTCTCCCCTTCACCCCATCTCCCCTTCGGCCTCATCAACCGCGTCTCCCGAACGCGCGCTCCAGATCGTAGAGCGTCCAGGTGAGGGCCACCGGGCGGCCGTGCGGGCAGGTGGCGTTGCGTGGCGTCGCCACGACGTCCCGCAACAGCGCGCTCATCGTCTCCGCCTCCAAGCGCTGGTGGGCTTTCACCGCGGCGTGGCAGGCGAGGGTCGCGAGCAATCGATGGGGCGGCTCGGGCGATTCCATCGCGTCGTCGGCAATCAGCGTATCCACCATCGCCCAGACCAGCGCGCGCCAGTCGGCGTGAACCAGCGACGCGGGCACTGATCGGATGACGAAACTCCCCGACCCGAACGGCTCGATCTCCACCCCCACGTCGCGCAACAGATCAAGCCGCTCCGCGATCGCGCACGCCTGGTCGGGGGGATACTCGCAGGTTTCGGGCACGAGCAGGGGCTGGCTCTCGCGGCGGGCCGCCGTGTAGTCGGCCAGCATCCGCTCGTACAAGACGCGTTCGTGCGCGGCGTGTTGATCGATGATCCGCAACTCGCCGTCGACTTCCGCCAACAGGAAGGTCCGATCGAACTGCCCCAAGAACCGGATAGTGGGCCCGATCGGCAGGGCCACCGCCTCATGGCGCTCGCTCGGCCTGACGCCGACGTACGCGGGCGGAGCTTCCCGCACGGCGTCGTCGCCGACCGGCGCCGGCGGAACGACCGGCGTGACGCGGCCGATCTCCGATCGGGATACCGCCTCTCCCAGCGCCTCCGCCAGCGCGCGGGAGACGTCGTCGGGCCGCGCGAACCGGACCTCGCGCTTGGCCGGGTGGACGTTCACGTCGACCTCGGACGGGGGCACCCGGACGAACACCACCGCAAGCGGGTGCCGGCCGGTCATCAGCCGCGTCGCATAGGCCTGGTCCACCGCCCGCAGAAAGAGCGGGTGGCGAACCGGACGGCCATTCACAAACCATTCCTGGCCCCGCCGCGTGGCGCGCGCGAGATCGGGCTCCGAACACCATCCCGTGACCTCGACATTACCCCGCCGGAGGCGGACCGGGATCAGGCGCTCGTCGACCAGCTCCCGACCGTACACCTGGGCCAGACGCTCGGCCGGGGTCGCCGCGGGGGGGTACTCGATGACTGCGCGTCCATCGTAGCGCACGGTGAACGCGACGTCCGGCCTCGCCAGCGCGTGCTGCTGGAGGACCGAACAGATATGGCTCAATTCGGTCGACGCGGATTTGAGAAATTTCTTACGAGCCGGCGTATGCACGAAGAGGTCGGTCACGTCGATCGTCGTGCCGGGGCGGGCGGCGCACGGCGCGATTCGATCGAGGCGCCCGCCGTCGAGGCGGACCTCCGCGCCCTCGGCCGCTCCGTGCCTCGCGCTGACGGCCCGAACGCGCGAGACCGAGGCGATGCTCGGCAGCGCCTCGCCTCGAAAACCCAATGTGGCGAGATGATCGAAATCGGTAAGATCCGTGATCTTGCTGGTCGCGTGGCGCTGGAACGCGATGGCCAAATCATCGGGGCTCATTCCCTCCCCGTCGTCGGAAACCGTGATCGACCATAACTCGCGGCTGCCCAACGCCACATCGACCCGCGTGGCGCCCGCGTCGAGCGCGTTCTCCAGCAACTCTTTCACGACCGAGGCGGGGCGTTCGATCACCTCGCCGGCAGCAATGCGATTGATCAGCGCATCAGGGAGCAGCCGAATACGACCCGTCGAAGTCGGCGGTGGAGATTGAGGTTCTACGAGGGATGGAAGGGGCACTTAGCGACCAAAGACTCGGTGGGGGCCGCGCGGCGCCGGAACGGCTGTCTCACCGGAGCCGTTCATGAGCGCGTCGACGGTCCGGACCCCGCTAACGGAGTTCGGCCAGTTTGTCTTTCGCGAGATTGACCTCGTTGGCATGGGGAAACTCTTCGAGCACGCGCCGCAGCGCGCCCTTCGCCTTGGTCTTGTCGCCCGCCGCCGCGTAGGCGAACCCTTCTTTGAGTAACGCACCGGGCAATTTCTCGTTCTTGGGATACTGTGCGATGAGGCGCTCGTACTGCTCGATCGCCTGGGGAAACTGCTTGGTTTGGTAGTAACTCTCTCCCAGCCAATACAGGGCGTGTGGCACGAGGATCGAGCTGGGATACTGCTGGAGAAATCCGCCGAACCCCTGGATCGCCAGCTCGTAACTCCCTTTGACGTAATCGTTGTACGCCAGATTATAGGCCTCCACCGGGCTCAAGCCGCCGAGCGGAGTTCGTCCCGGCAGCACGACCCGATCTTGCGCCGGCGCCGATCCCGGCGCCGTCTCGGATCCTCCGGCGGGCGGGGCGACCGCCGGCTGGCTTGGTCCCCGTCGCTCCTGCTCGGTCAGGCGCGCGTCCAACGTGTCCAACCGCGCCGACAATTGATTGAACCGATATGACTGATCGTCGCCGCCCTTCGCCACGTCGGAGAGCGTGTGCGCCTGTTCCTCGAGCCGCCCCTGGATGGTCTGGATGTCCGCCGCCACTTGGTCGAGTTTGACCACCAGATCCACCTGACTACGCTGGCCGCTGGTGGACCGGTCCTGAACCGCCTTCTCGATCGCGGTCAGGCGCTGCGCGACCTGCTCAGTCTTCCCGCGCAGCAGCTCGAGGTCGGTCTGCACGTCGACCAGCGCGGCTTGCGTGGCGCAGCCGGCCAGCGTGAGCAGACCGAGACCCAGCAGAGCGCCGGTCGGATTACCGCGCCGCAAAATGGGCCCGCCGATTTTTCTGGTAGCACGACTCCTGGTGCTCGCGGCACACCGGCTGCTCTTCTCCGTACGTGACCGTGGACAACTTCGCCGTCGCCACACCCAACGCCACCAGCACGCGCTTGACCGCCTGCGCCCGCCGCTCGCCGAGCGCCAGATTGTATTCGTTGGTGCCGCGCTCGTCGCAGTGCCCCTCGATGGTCACCGCGGTGTTGGAGTGGCCGATCAGCCACTTGGCGTTTTGCTCCAGGCTGGTCCGTGCCGCGGGGGTAATCTCCGAGCGATCGAATTCAAAATAAATATCGGCGAGCCCGGAGACCTTCGTCTCCACCGGCAGCGCCTCGGGCTGGCGCTCCTCCGCGACCACCGGAGGCGGGGTGATCACTTCCGCGGGCGGCGAGGTCACGGGACCTTGGGGACGCCCTTCGGAGATTGACGTCGTTTGCGTCGCCGTCTTAGGCGTCTTGGGACATCCCGACATCATCAATGCTACAGCCGTCAAGCCCACGACGGCCGCCACCAACCCTGTGTGCACTTGCCTCATGCGAGCCTCCTGTTTCGGGACAACCTGTAGTCGATCCGCGCCACGCACGGCGTCCCGGAGGACGCACTCGCTCCCGGCGAAGCGTGGCGGCAAACGGCGTTCAGAATACTAAAGATCATCGGCAAAATGCAAGGTGCGCACGGGACGATCGAGCGCGAGATGTTGCGCCTCCCGAGTTGGAGCCTCCGGCCTCTCTTGCAGTCCGCGCCCTCAGGTTTCGGGCGGGGCACAGGTTGACGCTGTGACAGCCGACGTGATACGCTGCTGCGCGTTGGAGGGTATATGAATTTGGGATATCGTCCTCGGCTCGTTCTCTGGATCGCCCTCTTGGTCGTGTGGGGGCTCGCCGCGGCGTCGGCAGGCGCCGCGGCCCTCCCCTCGCTGGAACGCGTGGCGCCCGACGTGTACGTATTCCCCGGCCAGGATGGCGACGCGAACGCGGGGGTGGTGGTCGGGGACGAGGGGGTGGTCGTCATCGACAGCAGCCCAACCCCCGAGACCGCTCGCCGGCTCGCGCAGGAGATCAAGCGCGTCACGCCCAAGCCGATCCTCTATGTCGTCTTCACCCATTTCCACGGCGATCACACGTTCTCGGTCCACGAACTGGCCCCGACCAAAGGCATCATCGCGCACGTCTACACCAAGGACTACCTCGCCGAGCACGGCGCGGAGCACCTGAAGGAATACCGCGCGCGGCTGGGCGAGGCGAACACCCAAGGCGCGAAGGTCACCCTGCCCACGATCACGTTCCCCGACATGTACAGCATCCCCTTGGGCAAGCAGCCCGTGCTGTTGTTCTACCAAGGACGAGGGCACACGCGCGGGGACATCGTGGCGTACCTGCCGACGGCGCACCTGCTGTTCACCGGCGACCTCGCGTACGCGGGGCGCGTGCCGTGGATGGGCGACGCCTACGCGAAGGAGTGGCAACAGACGCTGGATAGACTGGCCGTGCTGGACGTGACGACGATCGTCCCCGGCCACGGCAAGTACGGCGGGATGCCGGTGCTGACGACGTTCCGCGAGTATCTGACCGACCTCTATTCAGCGGTCTTCGTCGCGTGGATGGTCAAACGACCGATCGAGGCGGCGAAGAAAGAGATCCAGTTGCCGAAGTACGAAAGCTGGCTCAAATACAAAGAGTGGCTGCCCGCCAACGTGGAGCGCGTCTACCGGGAACTCACCGCCGAGGCCGAAGGCGCGCCGTCGTTTGAGACGATGCCGGCGCCGTAGTAAACCCTCGACCGCACCTTACTCCGTGCCGAACCGTAGTGAACAGCCAGCCAGAGAGGGCCCCTCCTTACCTCCTTAATCGTCCCTCTTGCCCCTGCCGTGACCCTCGCCCCGCTCCCGGTCTTCGCCGTGCTCGCGATAATACTGTCTGACCTGCCCCGGCCTGAGCTTCCTGAGGCCGGGCGGCAGATGCCGGGGCTCGATCACGACCCAGGGGCCGTCGTACGCCCGGGCCCTCAACCAGCGATCCTCGCGATACGCGTACCACGCGCCCTCGACTTCGAATAACTCGAACTCGAGATCCGGCGCGAACGAGACACCGTACTCGGTGACGAAGACCAGCCGCGGCCGCGCGGTGATGATGATCGGCGCCGGCGCCACCACGACCGGGCCTCGGTACCGGCCGTGACCGGCGGGCACCACGACGCATCCCGCACCGACCAGGCCCAGTACCACAAGGCCTATCACTCGCATCCAGTGTGTCATCGCTGTTCTCCTTTATCGATTGTCAATCGGTATAGCCTCTGCCGACCCGGCATGACGTGCGGACCTGCTCGGCCCCTACGCCCCGTCTGCCACCGGCAAACGAATAACCGGCTCGGCCGCAAAGAAGTGTACCAGGTCCTCGTACCGCGTGGTCACCGGCGACGGCGGCAAGGATTCCAAAAAGTACGCCCCGTAGCTACTGGCCAGCAAGCGGACGTCGAGCACGCAGATCGCGCCTCGGTCGCGCCGGCTGCGGATCAACCGCCCCATGCCCTGTTTGAGCCACATCGCCGCCGAGGGCAGTTGGTAGGCTGTAAACGGATCTTCGCCTCGGCGTCTCAAGGCGTCCAGCCGGGCCTGGATCAGCGGATCGTCGGGAGGGGCGAACGGAAGCTTGTCGAGCACCACACAGGAGAGCGCCTCGCCCTCGATGTCGATGCCCTGCCAAAATCCCATCGTGGCGAATAAGACCGACGGCGTCTGCGCCTTGAACCGCTCGATCAAGGTCATCCGCGGCGCCTCCCCTTGTTTGAACACCGCGCAATCCAGTCGGGACCCGCAGAGGGCGTACACCAGGTCGAGCATTCGACGGCTCGTGAACAAGAGAAACGCCCGTCCGCCGCTGGCCGCCACGATCCGGAGGATTTCGTCGGACGCCGCGCGGGGGAAATCGGGGTCGCGAGGGCGAGGGAGGTGGACCGGGACGTAGAGGAGGGTCTGCGTGGCGTAGTCGAACGGCGACTGGAGCACCACCTCGTCGGCCTGATCGATGCCGAGGCGCGCTCGGAGATAGTCGTAGCGTCCGCCGGTCGCCAACGTGGCGGAGGTCAGCACGCACACCGTCTCGCGCGCGAACAGCGCGTCGCGCAGCAGACTCGACACATCCAATGGGGAGGCCGTGAGCCTGAGGTTCGCGCCGGCCGGCTCGGCCCAAAATACGTACGCGGGATCTTCCGCGCGCCACAGAAACCGCACGTCGGCGGCCATCGCGCCCATGCGCTCCGCCAACCGCTCCCACCCAGGCCCGTGCGCCGCCTGCTCGCGGGCCTGGGCCCCCACCACCGCAAGCCGGTCGAGCAGATCCAATCCCGCGGCGGCTCCGGCGTCGCACGCGTCGGGAGACCACCGAGTTCGTCCCGCACCGCCGGCCCCGTGGAACGCGCGCAGCGCGTCGAAGGCGCGGTCGGTCGCCACCCTCAGGTCATCAAGCAGCCGGCGCCACGCCGATTCAGCGGGCGCCCCGCCCGCGGCGATCGGTTCCCGACCCAGGTCCGCGATGAGATCGAAGAGGCGGAATCGACTGACCGTCACGCCCCAATGGTTAGCCGCCACGTCTTCCAGACCGTGGGCTTCATCGAAGATCACCGCGGTATGGTGCGGAAGAATCGCGCTCGACGCATGGCGCCCGATCGCGAGATCCGCGAAGAACAGCGCGTGGTTGACGATGACCACGTCGGCCCGCGCCGCGTGCCGTTTCAGGCGCGTCAAAAAACAGGGCTCGAACTGCGGACACGCCGTCCCCAGGCATTGCTCCGCGGTGACGGACAGCGACTTCCACAGCGGATCATCGTCGGCGAGCCAGGTCAGTTCCGCGCGGTCTCCGGTCTCGGTGGTCTCCCGCCAACGGGCGACGGCGTCCAGCGGGGCCCGCCGCTCGTCCAGGAGCGCCGTCTGCTCTCCCATCTGGTCGTGGCGGTGCAGGCACAGATAATTGTCCCGCCCCTTCATCACGCACCAGTCCAGCGTGCGATCGAGCGCGGCCTCGATAATCGGGAGGTCGTTGGTCGCGAGTTGATCCTGCAGAGCTTTGGTCCCGGTCGACACGATCACTTTTTTTCCGCTGAACACGGCGGGGACGAGGTAGGCCAGGGTCTTTCCCGTGCCGGTCCCCGCTTCGACGAGAAGGGTCCGCCCCGCGTCGAGCGCGTGCGCCACCGCGCGGGCCATGACGGCCTGTTGCGGGCGCTGCTCGAACCCGCTGAGGACGCGGGCCAGCGGACCGTCAGGCGACCAGAACCGCTCGAACTGATCGGGCCCGGCTGGAAGCTCGGGAGCGACGGACGGCGGATCAGGAACGGGCATTGACAGCGCGTCGTCGCACGATATCTTTAGCCCGCACGAACCAAGGGGGTGGGCGCGTGAGCGAAATCCAGGTCCAGGGGAAGAGTATCGCGGCGGCGGCGAAGGACATCGCGGACGGCTTTCTCTCCATGACCCCCCTGTTCATCAAACGCCTCGACGAAGGCGGCCTTCGCGCCCTGCACCACCAGCTCAGGAAATTGCAGACCGAGGTCCGGGCGTCGAAGTTTCCGTCTCACGACGTCGCGGGCATCCGCACCCGTAATATCCGCCTCCAGCGGCTCCATCAATCGCTGATCGTCCTCGAGCACGCGGCGCGGACCCTTCGCATCCGCTTCGCCTAGCGGGCTGCTGAAAAAATCCATCTGCTGCGTTCTCGGTCGTCGGAAACCGCACCGTGGCCCATAAGGGACACGGAATGCGATCTGCGTCGAAGACGCGACCGTCCGGTTCGCCGGCTTCGGCAAATCCTCACGTACGACCCAGTACGCTCCGGTTTCCTCCTCCCTGCGGCCTTGCATCTGGAACTTTTTGAGCAGCCCGCCACGCCGACCGACTTTTTCAGCAACTTGCTGGGAGTGTGCCCGAGTATTTGAGTGTTGGAGCCTGTTCAGGAATGCGTCAGATGCAAGGCGGAGTGAGGAATCCCCCCGGAGCGTACTGGGTCGTACGTGAGGAGGGATTCCGAAGCGACAACGCCGCAGATGACCATTCATGGACAGGCTCCTAGCGGGGAGGATCGGTCGCCACCAACGCCACAAAGGGGCTGACCTTCTCCGTCGTCTTGAGCAGGTCGGCCAAGTCCCGCGCGTCCTCGCGGGTCTTGAAGACCCCCACCCGTACGCGGTAGCGAACGCCGGCGTTGGGCAACACGACTCGGCTCACCGAGACCATCTGGTGGCGGCGACGCAAGCGGGCCGCCAGTTGCTCGGCCGCCTTGCGATCTTGAAACGATCCGACCTGCACGGTATACGATTTTCGGATCACCGGCGCTCGCTGGGATCTCTCCGGGCGTTCGATCTTCGGGGCCGCTCCGGAGGGCGGAGGAGGCGAGGTCGTCGGACGCGTATCCAGTTTCGGCGCGGGGATCGCCGGACTGCCCAGCGATTTGTAAAAGGTGAACTCTTCCGGCTTGTAGGACGACGTCGGGGGCGCGCTGTCTGTACGAGTCTTGGTCGTGGGGCCCGCCGACGGACGCCCGATGACGACGCGCCCACCGCCGTCGATCACGCCCCCCACGTCCGGGTCCTCCCACGCAGGTCCCGACCCCCAGCGTTCGACCAGCGAGAACAGGACAACGCCGGCCACCACCGCCAACGCCACGATGGCCACGTACGGTTTGAGGGACCGTCCGGTCGCGGAATCGCCGCGTTGCACACGGGTATTCATGGCCGCGTCGCGTCCATTTAGAGAATCAGCATCGCGTCGCCGTAGCTGTAAAAGCGATACCGCTCGCGCGCCGCTTCGCGATAGAGCTCGAGCAAGACCGACCGGCCGCAGAACGCGGAGGCCAGCAGCAGCGGGGTGGACCGCGGCAGGTGGAAGTTCGTCAGCAACGCGCCCACCGCCTTCCACCGATACCCCGGACGAATAAAGAGCGCGGTATCGTCGCTCCAAGGTCGGAGTCGCCCGTCGTCGGCCGCGGCGGTTTCCACCAGCCGCGTGGCGGTCGTGCCCACCGCGATGAGCCGCCCGCCCCGCTCGGCGACCGCGTTGAGTCGGTCCGCCGTGTCCGCCGTCACCTCGCCCCACTCCGCGGCCATCGGATGGTCGTCGATCATCGGCGTCCGCACCGGCTCGAACGTCCCGGGGCCGACGTGGAGCGTCACCGCCGCCGTCGTAACGCCGCGATCGGTTAACCGATCGAGCACCGCCGACGTGAAGTGGAGACCCGCCGTGGGAGCCGCGACCGACCCATCGGTCTTCGCGAACACGGTTTGATACCGTTCACGATCGTCGACCCGCCTGCCCTCGGCGTCGTGCCACGCGACATCGGCATCGGCTCCCCGCCTCAGATACGGGGGAAGCGGCACGCGGCCGACGCGATCGAGCCAGGACGCGTCATCGGGAATCAAGCGGAGGCGCGGGCGCCCGGCAAGATCCGACTCCAACACCTCGCCGCGCCCGTCGCCGTCGAATGCCAATCGCTGACCGGGGCGAACCCCGCCTTTGAATAACGCGCTCCAGAGCCCCTCGCCCAGACGGCGGACGAGCAGGACTTCGATCCGGCCCCCGGTGGGAATCTTCGTGGCATGCAAGCGGGCCGGGATCACCCGGGAATCGTTCACCACGACCGCGTCGCCGGGCGCGCAGAGGTCCGGCAGATCGCGGAACACCCGGTAGTCCACGCGGCCCGTCCGCCGATCGTACACGAACAGTCGGGCCTGGTCGCGAACCGGCGCGGGCGAGTCGGCGATACGCGCCCAATCGCACGGGTAGTCGAACGCGTCAAGCACCCGTTCGTCGTGGGCGGCGGAGAGCGCGGCGTCAGGGAGCGCGGTGTGGGCGTGATGCGACATGATCCAATGTGGTTCCGGGATAGTAGTAATCGATGATGCGGTCGGCGGACCACCCGCGTTCGGCCAGGGCCTTCATCCCCCACTGGCAGAGGCCCACGCCGTGCCCCCATCCGCCCCCATGGAAGCGAACGCCGAACCCGTGGTCGCGGGGATCGACATCCACGTCGACCACGTCGAAGCGCATACTGGGCAAACGCTGGTAGCCGATTATACGGCGGAGGGCCTCCCCCTGCAAGATGATCTCGCCCTCCGCGTGGAGAATGCGAACGGCGCTCACCCGACCGGATCGATTTCGACCGAGAGGAGTGACCGTTGCGAGCGGTCCGACCCGATACCCCGCTTCGCGAAGCGCCGACTCGATGGTCTCGAACGAGAGGCGGCGATCCCATTGGAAGACCGGGGAGGACGCGTCGAACGGACACTCCACGCCCTTCAAATACGGCAGGTCGATGCCCCAGACCTCGGCGGCATCTTCGGTCGGGCCCGATGACGTGGAATGGTAGGGCGTGAGCGCGAGCCGGCCGTCGTAGGTGACGACGAGCCCCGCCGTCGCGTCCACCGCCTCGGACGTGGCCGGATCCTCGCTGCCGAGTCCGCCGTAGACCTGGCTCTGCGTGGTCGCGTCCACATCGAAGTCCTGGGGCCCCCGTTCCTCCCGATGATAGAGGGCGTACGTGCGGGAAACGATCGCCTGGGATTTGAGCGCCTCCAACGGCCACGTCGCCGGGACCTCGGAGGGCACGACGCTCTTCACGTAGTCCTCCAGGTCCAAGGCGTTCACGACCAGCAGGCCCTTTTCATGAGCGGAAATGAGAAGCGCCCCGCGGAGCGAGGCGCCGTCGAGTTCGATCGCCGACCGACCCGTGACGCGGATCGGACTCGCCAGCCGAATGCCGTTGACTCGAATACGCGCTCCGTCGCGCCGGACCACGACGCGGCCGGAGAAGGTCCGCCGGACACCCGGAGCCGTCACCAGCATCGGCTCCGCGCTGGTCACCGTCACCGCGCCGCGGTCAGACGACAGGGCGACGCGAATGCGATGACCATCGGCCGCCTCCGCAACCACCGCATGGGCGCAGCCGATCGCCACGATCACCACCAGCGCGATGAGCCGTCCCATCAGCGGCGGCTGAGTAACCACAGCAGAATGGTCAGGATGAGACTGAACAGGAGACCGGTCGTGATCGGAAGGTAGACGCGAATATTCTTGCGTTCGATGGACAGATCGCCGGGCAGACGGCCGATCCACGAGGGCCATGAGGGCAGACGCCCGCTCACCAGAATCCAGACCCCGAGCAGGACCAGGACGGCCCCCGCCGCGAGGAGCACCTTGCCCACCGTTCCGGACATGGGACGCTACGATGCGGCGACCGCTAACATGCGGTCCAGCGCCCGCTTCGCGCGAAGCCGGACCTCTTCCGGCACGCGGACCACGTGCCGCAGGTCTTCGAGCGACCAGAGAATTTTTTCGAGGGTGTTGACGCGCATGTGCGAGCAATCGCACCACTGGCACGAGGCATACACGCGCTTATCGGGGTTTTCCTTCTCGACGCGATGGAGGATGCCGATCTCGGTGGCGATGATCAGCTCGGGAGCCGACGAGGCCTTGGCCGCCCGGCAGATACCGCTGGTCGACAGGACCTGATCGGCCAGCTCGTGGACTTCGCCCGGGCACTCGGGATGGACCAGCACCTCCGCCGCGGGATGCGCCGCCTTCATCGCCGCGACGTCGGAGGCCATGATGCGGTAGTGCACCGGACAGTAGCCGTTGTACAGGATCAGCTTGCGGCCGGTCTGCTTGGCCACGTGGTCGCCCAGGAATTGGTCGGGGATGAAGATGATCTCGCGGTCGCGTGGAATCCCCTCGACCACCCGCACCGCGTTGGACGACGTGCAGCAGTAGTCGCTCTCGGCCTTGATCTCGGCGGTGGTGTTGACGTAACACACGACGGCTGCGCTGGGGTGCTTCGCTTTCAGCGCGCGGAGCTGCTCGACCGTGATCATGTCGGCCATCGAGCAGCCCGCGTCCAGATCCGGCAACAGCACGGTCTTATCGGGGTTCAAGATGGCGGCGGTCTCAGCCATGAAGTGAACACCGCAGAACACGATGACCTTGGCCGGGAGATCGACGGCCATCCGCGACAACTCCAGCGAATCGCCGACGAAATCCGCCACGTCCTGAATCTCCCCGATCTGGTAGTTGTGGGCGAGAATCACGGCCTGGCGTTCGGTCTTGAGACGCTGGATGCGCTCGACCAAGTGATCGGCTGCAGACATCGTCTTCACGGCCGCGATTCTATCACAGGTGGACACCCCGGAGCGAGGCGAGAAGTCTCCCTCTCCCGGACCCGGGAGAGGGTTGGGGTGAGGGTCGTCCAGGGTTCTCCCCCGCAATCGGGAACTTCCCCTCACCCCGCCCTCTCCCCCTGCACGGGGGCGAGGGTGAAAGGCTTTGCAAAAGCCCGTCGAATTCGCTATCGTGGCGTGACGCATCATACCGCCGCACGATCGTCAGAGAGGACCAAGATGAGTCGTCTTCGAATTGCTGTCCCGCTCCTCTTCTTCGCGTTCGTCCTCCCCGCCGCCGCAGCAACCCTTGAGGTCACCCCGTCTTCGCGCATCGACGCCGTCACGGTGTACCTGAACTCGGCGCGTGTGACGAGGATCGCGAAGATCGACCTTCCCGCCGGCGAGATCCGCGTGCGGCTGGAGGGGATCACCGATCAGATGCTCGACGACTCGCTCCGGGTCTCGGGCACTGGACCCGCCAAGGCGCAGGTCTTCGGCGCGACGGTCGAGCGCGTGCCGCACGTGGACACGACGGCCACCGCGGTTCGCGCGGCGCAGGAGAAGGTCACAGCGTTAGAGGAACAGGACCGCGCGCTGGAGGATCAAATCAAGCAGGCCAACGCCCGAAAAGAATTCCTGGACTCGCTGCGATCGACCTACGTCAAAGAGCGCACCGAGAACCTCGCCGTCCGCCCCATGGACCCGAAAGAGTGGACGAACATGGTCGAGTTCGTCGCCAAGCAGTACGAGGCGGTGCTGGAGCAGATCCGTAAGAGCGAATCCGCGCGCCGCCAACTCGCCAAACAGCTCCAAGCCGCACGGCAGGAACTCGACCAGGTGCGCGCCAAGGGCGGACTCGTCACCAAGACCGTGACCATCGACCTCCGCGCCGAGCGCGCTGGCACATTCGAGCTTGAGATGAGTTATGTGGTGCCGGCGGCGTCGTGGAACCCGATCTGGGATGCCCGATTGGACGCCGACAAGCAGACGATCGCGCTCTCGCTCTACGGATCCGCGCGTCAGTTCTCAGGCGAGGATTGGACCGACGTGGCGCTCGCCGTCTCAACGGCCCGACCCTCCCGCGGCATCGAGGTCCCCGACCTCCTTCCCCAGTACCTCGAACCCATCCGCCCCATGCCCCCCATGGAAGCGGCACCCCGCGCGCTGCTCAAGGGCCGGGCCGACGAACTCAAAGCTGAGGGGATGGCTCCAGCCCTCGAGGCGTTCGAGCCGGCCGAGGCCGCCGTCACACAGGGCCTGCTCGCCGCGACCTTCACCGCGCCGCGGCGCGAGTCGATCGACAGCAGCGGCACACCCCGGCGCGCGTTCCTCACCACATTTCCACTCAAAGCCGAACTGACGCGCATCGCCGCGCCCAAGCGCGAGGAGCAGACGTTTTTGATCGCGAAGGCCACGAACGAATCCGGCCCCGTCCTGCTCGCCGGCCCCGTCAACATCTTCCTCGGTGACGAGTTCACCGGCAAGACCCACCTCCCCACCGTCCCACCCGGTGACGAGATCAAACTCGCCTTCGGCCCCGACGACCGCGTGAAGGTGGAGCGCAAAATCATCGAACGCAAACACGAAACCACCGGCGTCTTCTCCAAAGAAGACCTCTACCGCTACCGAATCCGCACCACGATCAAGAATCTCTACGCCACGCCCGTCACCGCCACGATCCTGGACCAGATCCCGGTGAGCCGCGACGAAACCATCAAGGTCACGGTCCTCGACGGCTCCACCAAGCCCACCGAGCCGGAGGACCCGATGAAGCCGGGGGTGAGAAGCTACACGTTTACGTTGCAACCAAAGACGGAGCAGGTGATTGAGTTGGCGTACGAAGTACGGTCTCCGAAGGGGCAGATGATTGGCGGGCTGGAGTGACTCCGGGGGCTTCTTTGAGGTGGCGGATAGCGAGGTGGTACTGTATCGCCTGCTGCAATGAAAGAACGTATATTGACACTGCATCCTGAGATCCTGGTCAAGGACGGCAAGAAGCAATTTGCCGTTCTGCCCTACAAGGAATTTCTCGCGGTGCAGGAGCGCTTGGCGGACGCGGAAGACTTGCTGAAATTGGGCAAAGCCAAGCGGGCGGCTGGCAGGAAACGCTCGATTCCGCTCGCCGAAGTGGAGCGTAAACTGAGTTCGCGGTAAGCCCGCCCTTCAAAAAATCGATCGCGGGGCAATATGGTATCCCGCGGCTCTACGATAGAGCGTGCCATTCCGATACCACAACGCTCTTTGACTCCAAACAGGAAATGGGTTATGCGTCCCCTATGAGAGTCCCGCGTATGACTTGCGATTCGTTTTTGGCAGCAAAACCCGTTGCAGAAATCACAAATCACAAGTCTGACCCCAGACTGTCCAGACTGTCTTCCTAAAGTCAAGAAGTCAAACCTGACCCCGAGCTGTTCTCGAGCCGTTCTTTCATGCATGCCGTTCCATAGAGTCAATTGGTTGAGATTCGCTGGCGGCTCCTGAGTGGTTCCTATGCAGCTCCCATACTCTCGACTCCTCGCGAGAGAAAAGCAGCACGTTATCGAAATTAAAATCGAAGCACCAAGTATCGACCTCGGCGGGCACAGAAAAGTTTGCCGAAGACGGAAAAAGATCTGCCACAATTAACAACCAAATCTTGGTTACACGATCGCGATAATTTGCAACCAATGGGTTCTTCGCTGAGATGACCGCAGCAAGAAGGTCATAAGTGAGTGGGATTGTTTGGCCCTCGATTCCTCCGAACCAAGGACAGAAGCGGCCCGGTATAGGCGGTGCGATGCGGACAACTTCTACAGAGCTCGAAATTGAAGCAGACATGAGGTCATTTTTGCGAAAGGTCAAAACCGTCCCATTCCTGGGAAAGTTTGCGCGGACGAACTCTGCCAATGATCGAGCAAGTCCTTCTTTGTGTTGCTTTGTTGGAGGGGAAGAAAAATAGACAGTTACATCGACCGCGGGATTATCCGACTCGGAGTAGATCTCTTCGGCTAGACCAATGACATCTTCTCGGAAGGACTCGACCTGCCTTGGGGAAAACGATGAAGTGGAACACGGCTGGAATAGTTTCGTTACTTCTATTCCCAGAGGTCCAGCAAGCGTGCGAACGACGAAATCCGGCGACTCGCTTTCGACAACATCGCCTGGCGGAAAAGGCGAATAGAGAGCACGGGCCAAATCCAGGTAAAACCTCTCGCTCTGCTTCCCAGTCACCGTAATGCTTCCGCTATGAATCAAGTAAAGCGAAGCGTATTTATATCCGTGAACAAACAGGCCATAGCTTTTCCATTTCTTTTCGAATCGTTTCTTCAGCGCCCTGAGTCTCGTCCAACAGGACGTTAAGAACAGACTCTCGCCTCATCTGATCTACCCCGAGCAATGGATTACCCCAGACACGAAGTAGACGGCCCACGAACTCGGCATGGAGGCGCATCTCCGAATCCGGTATATCCTCCAGCCCCGCAGTAGACTGCCCCGTTCGAAAACGATCACGATAAACTAAATATTCCTCCAGGTAATTATCAGGTTCAATTGCCCTATCATTCATAAGCGTCATAATCCCTCCCTCGATTTGTTCGAAGTCGATCGATGGAGGGAGCCAAGGCCATCTCTCTGCCATGCTTACCACGAGTGCGAAGAGATAGGCGCGCAGTTCGATGTTTGTCTTTTTTAGAATCTGGACAGAGTTTTTACGTCGAAAGAAAAGGAAATCGAAAAACCCACCTTTGTAGGGCAAAAGCGAATAGACCTTTGGTAAGGCTTCCACCATCCTGTGGCTCGCCTCAGCCACACACAAAATGAGTCTGTTGATGGTTTCTAACACCTCGTCGCGATTTGCCATCGATCCCTCACATGCCTCTTTGCTGCTGGAGTATTGCATACTGGAGTATTGTATTAATGACTGTCTATTTGATTAGTGATTGCCTCATGAGCGCTTCCTGGAGCCTCTGGCCAGCAGAGACATCTGTTCGTGGTGCTTCTTGGGCGTCGAGGCGCAGCCTGACATAAGGATTCCCGAAACGATTAGTAGACCCAAAAGATAGAGCCGGGCATTGCGCGCGGCACCCCGCTCGCACCACCGTGTGTCGCGTCCGCTGTGTGATCCGTTGACCACATCTGATGGCTCCAGGCACAAGCATAGCACTCGAAAGAAAATCGTGAGTGGGGCTGTGGGGTGGGGCTGTGGGGTCGTGGGGTGGGGCTGTGGGGTCGGGCTTGTGATTTGCGATTCGTCCTTCTAGTCATGGCAGGCCCCCAACATGATCTCAGAAGACAGGAGGCTACCGAACACCAAAGGTGACAGACTTATTTTCCTCACTTCGCTCCCTGCAGCCTACGTTGACATGAGATTCTATTTTCTGTACGATTTGTACGGTTCGTACATAAGAGGCGCCTTCCATGAAGATCCCCATCAGCGAAGCCCGACAGAAGCTCCCGTTACTCGTGAGACGGCTTCAGAAGCATCCCGGCGACGCGTACGAGATCACCGTGCGGAACGAGGTCGTCGCCCGTCTGACGGCGGCGGTGGTCGTCGAGCCCGGCCTTGCGGCCACTTCCTTGCTGAAGCTGGGGGACCATTGGGAAGACTCGCCTGATACGCTGCCCTTGCTCCACGGCGCAGTCTCCGAGCACAAGAGCGCCTATCTGTACGGCGAGAGCGTGGCGAAGAAAAAGGTCGCCCCCAAACCCCGTGGCCAAAGGGTCCCCCGTCACGCTCCCCCATCCAGACGGACGCGGTGAGACCCGTTCCGCCTCAGGTCTTCTGCGACACGTCGTTTTTCTATGCCTGCCTCGATGCCCGTGACGCTCACTACGAGGATGCCCGTCTGCTCTTGGCCTTCTGCGCCGAGCACCGCGTGGCCTTTCTGACCACGTGGGAAGTGCTCGTGGAAACCGTGACGTTGCTCCGGATTCGGCGCGGCTACCGGCTCGCCGTCGCGTTCCTGGACACGATCGTGCCCACGCTCCGGATCGTCGAGCACGCGCACCATATCCGCGAAGCCGCGCTAAGCGCGTTCCGGCGATTGAGTCGCGACAAGGCTCTCTCCGTCTGCGATGCGCTCTCGTACGTGCTGGTTACCGAGTTGCTCGACGACATCCCATGCCTCGCGTTCGACGCCGACTTCCGCGGCTTGGGGCTGACCGTGCTCTCCCGCCCGCCGCTCTGGTGAACGCAGTTGACGTGGCCCCGGTCTCAGGTGTACGAATCGTGGAGGCGCCCGAGATCAGGAGGGCTTTGGTCTAGCGGCTTCGGTCGCCGAAGAAAAATATTGGAACGAAGGAGAGATGGCCATGACGTCCTCACCTCGAACAATTGAAACGATCATTACTCCGGAACCGGTTGTTGAAGGCGCGGGGGTCAGGCTCAAGCGAAGCCTTGGAACGCGGACACTGAACTACCTTGATCCCTTCCTGTTGCTGGATCACTTTGCATCCGACGATCCGCGCGATTACGAGGCCGGGTTTCCCCTGCACCCCCATCGAGGGATCGAAACCGTGACCTACGTCCTGCGGGGAGAGGTGCACCACAAGGATACGCTCGGGAACTCCGGGAGCATCGGGGCCGGGGACGTGCAGTGGATGACGGCCGGACGCGGCATCATGCACGAGGAGATGCCGCAGGTCAGACCGGAAGGGATCGCCGGATTTCAACTCTGGGTGAATCTGCCGGCGAAGCTCAAGATGACGAAGCCGCGCTACCAAGATATTCGGTCCAACACGATCCCCGAAATCAAAAAGGCAAATGGGGCGCGGATCCGGGTGATGAGCGGAACGGTTGATGGGGTCAGCGGTCCAGTCAGCGAGATTGCCGCCGATCCCACGTACCTGGATGTGTTCGTGCCCGCTCATGCCTCATTCATCCACCCGATCGAACGTGGGCACACGGCGTTCGCCTACGTGTTCGACGGCGAGGCTCGATTCGGAAACCGCGATCAGGCGGACGACACGACGATTTCGGCTCCCACGCTCGCCGTGCTCGGTGACGGCGATGCGGTGCAGGTGACCACCGGCAAGACCTCGGTTCGCTTCCTGCTGGTGTCCGGGAAACCCCTGCACGAGCCCATTGCGCGATACGGCCCGTTCGTGATGAACACGCAAAAGGAGATCGAGCAGACGCTGATCGAGCTCCGCCAGGGAACGTTCGTCACCACGTGAGGGAGGAACGGCGAGAGGTTCTCTCGCCCGCGCGGGCTCAACTCGCAGTGGACATCGACTCCGCTTGGATGCTATAGACTGCTGCGGCCCTTGATCCGTCGGGAGATTGAGGCGCAGACCTCACCGATGCACGGTCTCGCCCCAAACGAGACCGCGCAATCATCACCAAGGAGGGACCATGACCGCTCGTCGATTGAACGTGCTGTTCGTCCTCACGCTCGCAGCCGGCCTGAGCGTCGGTTGCGTGTCATCCTCGAAGTATCGGGCCCTGGAAGCCCGCGCGTCGGCTGATCGGACCGACTTGCAGGGGCAGATCGCGGCCCTGCAATCGCAAAAGAAAGAGTTGGAAACCCAGAAGGCGACACTGGAGCGCGATCTTTCTGGTCTGCGCCAGGACAAAGAACGCGTCGAGACCGAATTGAAAACCCTGAACGACCGCCTCGCCCAGTTGGAGCGACAGACCGCGGAGGTCAGCGCACAGAAGGATGAGGAAATCCGAAAACTGAAAGGGACCTACGACGACCTGGTCAAGGACCTCAAAGGCGAAATCGAAAAGGGCGAGATCAAGGTCACGCAGATCCGCGACAAGCTTTCGGTCAATCTCGTCGAGAAAGTGCTCTTCGATTCCGGGCGCGCGGAGGTCAAGACCCAGGGCGAGGAGGTGCTCAAGAAGGTCGGCGCGATTCTCCGCGACGTGAAGGGCAAGGAGATCCGGGTCGAGGGCTATACGGACGACGTCCCGATCGGCGAGAGCCTCCGGAAACGCTTTCCAAGCAACTGGGAGCTCTCGACGCAACGCGCGACGAACGTCCTCCGGTTCCTCCAGGACCAAGCCGGCCTCGACGGCGCACGGTTATCCGCGGTGGGCTACGGACCTTTTCGGCCCGTCGCCGACAACAAGGCCCCCGAAGGGCGGGCTCAGAACCGCCGGATCGAGATCGTCCTCGTGCCCCAGGACGTAGCGAGCGTGTTCAAGGAACTCCAATAAGTCGTACCCGCATCCCAGGAACGGCGGAGGAAGACTGATCGGATCATCCCCATACCGAAAGGATACACGGATATCATGATGAAACGAACCCACGTCCTCCTCTCGGTGTTGTTCCTTTCCCTCGTCGCGCTGACACTCGTGGTCCCCGCCGCCCCGGCTGCTGTCTCGGACACGCCGATTCAGTTCGTCTCATTCGACGCCTACGAATACGGCTTTAATGGGCCGGATCAGGTCCATCCGGGGCTGACCACCCTTCAGATCATCAACACGGGAAAGGAGCTGCACCACATCCAGCTCGTAAAGCTCGACGCGGGCAAGACCGCCCGTCAGTTTACATCGGCCATAAAGGCCGATCCGGGACGCTTCCCGGCATGGGCCCACTTCATGGGAGGCCCCAATGCCACACCCCCCGGCGACCGGACCGCCGCCGTGCAAGATCTGAAGCCGGGGCAGTACCTCTTGCTCTGCGTGATCCCCGACAATCAGGGCACGCCGCATTTCGCGCTCGGCATGATCACGCCGCTGACCGTAACCTCCAAGGCGGCGCCTCGTGGCGCCATGGCGAAGCCCGACGTGGTGATCACCCTGTCGGACTTTCACTTCGCCCTATCCGGGCCCTTGACGTCCGGCACGCACACGATCCAGGTCGTCAACCAGGGTTCGCAGGTCCACGAGGCGGTCGTGGTCCAGCTTCCATCCCACGGCTCAATCACAGCGTTCGCGGCGGCGTTCGAGCCCGGCGCGCCACTCCCCGACCCGCCGCCCGGCAAGCCGATCGGAGGCGTTACGGGCATCGAGCCCGGCGACCAGGGATGGGCCACGCTCACGTTCTCGCCCGGTCGGTATGGATTGATCTGTTTCTTCCCCGACCCGGCGACCGGCGCGCCGCACTTTACCAAGGGCATGATGGTTGATTTCGACGTCAAATAGCCGGTGCAACTGAGCAAAGACCTATTGACAGCACCCCGAAAAAACCCATAGGCTGTCCTAAACAGTCGTCACGCCGGTTCTCATAAGATGCGCGTCCGTCGTTCCCGCGGCCCAACGCGAACAGAGGAGTATTCATGAAACAGCCAACACTCTGGGCAGCCTTGATTGCTTTCGGCCTCATGTCGGCTTGCACAAACGGCGGAGGCGATGGCGGAAACAACGGAGGGGGAGCACCTTCTCCGGTCACGACAGCCCCCACGGCTCGAACCGCCGCGGCGGCGACCAAAGCCGCGTTCGCCGCGTTCGCCGCGGGATCGAATTCCAGCCAGAAGGCCGGCGGATTGGCAGGGCACTCGGACCGCGGCCTTGCGATCCGCGCCCTGGACATTCTGAAGTGGCACATCAGCCCGACTCGGCTGTCTTCCAAGGTACTCCAAGAGCCGTCGACGTGTATCGGCGGCGGCACGCAGGAACGCACCACGGTTTTTCCAGAGAACACGAGGATCACCACGACGGTCTACCACGATTGCGTCTCGGACAAGACGAACGATGTCGAGAGCTACCGCGATGGATCGATGACCGTGACCGAGACGTTCGATCCGGTGACGCTTGAGGTCGTCAATGTGTCGGTCACGTTTGCCGACTACCTGGATGGCCAGCGAAACATGGCTGATCCTAAGAATCCAGTCAGGCTGCGCGATGACACCATCGCTGGCGGCGTGTCCGCTTCGAACATCGAACTCAAGGTGTGTGGGAATCGGAAGATCTTAACCAAGAGCGACGCGAACGTCACGGCAACCCTTTCGACCTACCTGGATGTCGAGGGCGACGGCACGGCCGACGTGGATGAGGCTGTCACATCGAATAACCTTGGAATACATCTCACCCAAGAGTACGACACCACTTCCTGTGATGACACGACGATGACCCTGACCGCGAACGGCGCCCTCAGCGCGGTCGATAACCTCGACACCACCCACCATAACGACTTCTCCGCGATCTTGACCGACTTCACGCTGACCGAGACCCCAGCGACCCACGACGGCGTCTCGGGAACCGAAGTGACGATGAATGGCACCGTCAGCGTGACGTCGGACTGCGAAGCCGGAACCTTCACCTTCACCATCGCCACCAAGACCACACTGTTCGAACCCGACTCCTCCGCATCCGGCTGCCCCACCGAGGGCGAGGTCGTGGTGAGCGGGGGCGGCGCGACGGTGTCGGTCATCGCGACATCGACGGGCGGGGTTCAGTTCGACTTAGGAGGCGACGGCACGATCGAAGAAGAGTTCGCCGACTGCAACGACGCCGACATCTGCCGCACGACGTAAGCCCCTCCTTAGTGACGACTATGCGCGGGCGATGATGGCTTCGGCGATCTGGACGGCGTTGAGGGCGGCGCCCTTGCGGAGGTTGTCGGAGACGATCCAGAGGTTGAGGCCGTTCGTAATCGACCGATCTTCGCGGATCCGGCCGACGAAGACCTCGTCCTTGCCCGCGGCATCGAGCGGCATCGGGTAGAGCTTGCGAACCGGGTCGTCGAAGACGATCACGCCCGGCATGGCGGACAGCAGCGCCCGGGCTTCGTTGGGCGTGAGCGGCCGCTCGGTCTCGATATTGACGGCTTCGGAATGGCAGCGCAGCACCGGCACGCGCACCGTCGTGGCCGTCACTCGCATCTGAGGCTCCTCCAGAATCTTCCGCGTTTCATTGACGATCTTGGTCTCCTCGGAACACTCGCCCCCTTCCCCGAACGAGCCGACGTGCGGGAGACAATTGAACGCGATCTGGTGCGGATAGACTTCGGCCTTGACCTCCTTGAACGAGAGCAGGGCCTTGGTCTGCTCGATGAGCTCGTCCATCGCGGCGGCGCCGGTGCCGGACACCGATTGGAAGGTCGTGACCACCACCCGCTTGACCCTCGCGGCGTCGTGGATCGGCTTGAGGACCATCACGAGCGGCGTCGTGGTGCAGTTGGGAATCGCGATGATGCGCCGGGTCGCGGAGGCCAACGCGTGCGCGTTGACCTCGGGCACCACGAGCGGCACGTCCGCATCCATCCGGAAGACGGCGCTGTCGTCGATCACCGTGACGCCCGCCTCGGCGAGGCGAGGACCATACTCCCGGCTGATCGCGTCGGTGGCCGACACGAAGGCAAAGTCGATTCCCTCGAACGGGCCGCCGGGGGTCAGTTCTTCGATCCGCCACTCGCGCCCCTGGCACGGCAGGGACTCTCCCGCCGAGCGTTTCGAGGCGAAGAGCCGGAGCGCCTCCAACGGGAACTTCCGTTCCTGGAGAATCTCCAAGCTCTCTCTGCCCACCGCGCCGGTCGCGCCGATCACGGCCACCGTGTACCTGGTCTTTTTCATGCCCTGACTATGAGGTTCTCCGTGACGGAGGGGCGACCGGCCGGTCGCCCCTCCGCGTCACAGGACACCTGTTGATTGTTATTTCGCGCCGCTGGTCGAAAAGGGCAGGCGGAACGGCGCCGTGTCGAGCTCCGAGCCGTCCTGGGCCTTCGCCGACCACACGGTCACCTGATAGACCGAATTGGGCTTGAGCGTCCCTTTCGGCGCAAACCGCAACGTGGTTGGATTCACCCAGGTATACGTGCCCTCGAACTCGATCGGCTCGCCCTTCTCGTCAACCGCGCCGCGCTGATCCATCGAGACGTCTTCCTGGGTGGCCGGATCCATCGGCCGATCGAATACGATCTCCACCACCAAGCCCCTCAAGCTGGGGATGGCTTCGCCGTATTTGGGCGACGTCTTCACGATGGACACACTGGTTTTCTCCGCCCGACTCGTCGTCAGCGAGCCACCCAACACCATCAGTCCCGCCACCACCAGCCCAACCCCCACCGTCATCCGTCTCATCCTTGACCCTCCTGTGACACGTGCCCATCAGGCGATCGCGTCGGCGATCAGCCCCCCCATTTCACGCGTCCCGGTCTTGGTCATGCCCGGCTGCAGGATATCCGGCGTGCGATACCCGCGCTCCAAGACGCGATGCACCGCCCGTTCGACGGCGGCGGCATCATCTTCGAGTTCGAACGAATGCCGGAGCATCATCGCCGCGGAAAGAATCGTGGCGATGGGATTGGCAATATTCTGTCCGGCGATATCCGGCGCGCTGCCGTGGATCGGTTCATAGAGCCCCACCGCTCCCCCCAGGCTTGCCGACGGCAACATCCCGATCGAACCCGTCAACATGGACGCTTCGTCGCTTAAGATATCACCGAACAGGTTGGTCGTCACGATGACGTCGAACTGCGTGGGTCGTCGGATCAATTGCATCGCGCAATTGTCCACGTACATGTGGCGGAGCTCGACGTCCGGAAACTCGGCATGGACCTTCGTCACCACCCTGCGCCACAGCTCCGTCGCTTCGAGCACGTTGGCCTTGTCGACGCTGGTCACCAGGCGCCGCCGTTTCCGCGCAAGGCCGAACGCGATCCGGGCGATCCGCTCGATCTCGGGCGTGGTGTAGATCTCGGTATTGATCCCGCGCTCTCCGCCCTCGTACCGCTCGACGCCGCGCGGCGTGCCGAAGTAGATGCCCCCCGTCAGCTCGCGCACCACCATGATGTCGAGACCTTCAATCACCTCGGGCTTCAGCGTCGACGCATCCTTCAGCATGGGGAAGAGAACGGCCGGCCGCAAATTGGCGAACGTCCCCAATTTCTCCCGCAATCCCAACAGCGCGCGCTCGGGCCGCTTCGCGTACTCCAAACCCTCCCACTTCGGCCCCCCGACGGCGCCCAGCAGAACCGCGTCCGCTTCGAGCGCCGCCGTAAGCGTCTCATCGGGAAGGGGCACGCCGACCCGATCGATCGCCGCGCCGCCCACGAGGGCCTCTCGGAATTCGAAACAACGGCCTCGACGCTTGCCGAGCGATTCCAACACCCGAACGGCCTCGGGAACGATCTCGCGTCCCACGCCGTCGCCGGGCAACAGGGTGATGCGATAGGTCTTCACGTTGGGTCGCTCCCGCCGGCCGTGTGAGAGGACGGAGCAGGCAAGGGATGGAAGTCATTGGACGCCGGAAGGCTCGATCCCGCCAGGGAGGAGCCGAGGCGTCCTCCCGACCCACCCAGGGCCTGCATGAAATACCACGTGATCAGAAAAATCACCAGATTGATCAGCGTGACGAAGAACGGCACGGGTACGCCCGGAAGCTGGAATCCGACGGGGAACACCCCGTCTTGCATCCACGCCCACCCCACGACGCCCAGATACGACCCGGAGACGCCACGCGCGCCCCACAGTCTCCCACGCTCCCCGCCCCACACGCCGATGGCCATTCCCAGCAACACGGGACAGAGCAGAATAAACACCAGCATGATGACGCGGGCCGACACAAAGGGCAGACTCCATCGCGTGACCTGGCGGGCCAGCACCGCCATGACGAGCAGTCCCCCGCTGCCGATCACACACCACAGACTCTTGCGGACCACGAGCCTCATCGCCGCGCCGAGTTAAATCAATCCCACCTTGGGCTCCCCACCGCCTCGCTTGGAGGCGCGGGCCGCCAGTTTGTTGAGGGCGTTGAGGTAGGCCCGGACCGATGCAATGATGATATCGGTGTCCGCGCCATGCCCCATGGCCGATCGTCCGTCTTCTTCCACCGTCACGCTCACTTCACCCAGCGCATCGGTCCCCCCGGTGATCCCCTTCACCACGTACGAGACCAGCCGGCTCTTGGTCTGGGTCAGCGAGGCGATCGTCCGGTAGGCGGCATCCACCGGCCCATCTCCCTGTCCCACCGCGCTGACGGTCTTGTCGCCGGCCTCCAGCTCGATCTTGGCCGTCGGCGTCATGTCGGTGCCGCTTTCGACGTGGATGGAGACCAAGCGATACGCCTCCTCGGAACGGTCCATTTCCTCCGAGACGATCGTTTCAAGATCTTCTTCGAAAATTTCTTTCTTCTGGTCGGCCAGCCGCTTTAAGCGCTCAAATGCCTTGTCCAGCTCGGCGTCGCTCGGCCGATATCCCAACTCTTCGAGTTTCTGCTTAAACGCGTGACGCCCCGAATGCTTCCCCAGCACGATGTGGGTCTTGCCCGCGCCGACCGACTCCGGGCGCATGATCTCGTAGGTCATCTTTTCTTTGAGAAGCCCGTCCTGATGGATCCCCGACTCGTGGGCGAATGCGTTGGCGCCCACGATCGCCTTATTCGGTTGGACGGACATGCCCGTGATCTTGCTGACCAACCGACTGGTCTTGGCGATCTCTTCCGTGACGATGCGGGTATCGGCTCCAAAGACGTCCTGACGCGTGCGCAGCGCCATGACGACTTCTTCCAGGGCGGCGTTCCCCGCGCGCTCTCCGATGCCGTTGATCGTGCACTCCACCTGGCCCGCGCCCGCCAAGACCGCGCCCAACGAATTGGCCGTCGAAAGCCCGAGATCGTTGTGGCAGTGGACCGAAATAACGGCTTGCCTGATGTTGGGTACCCGCTCCTGAATCGTTCGGATGAGCTGGGTGAATTCGTGCGGTGTGGCGTAGCCCACGGTATCCGGAATGTTCACCGTTCGCGCTCCCGCGGCGATGACGGCCTCGAGCACTTCGCACAGATACGTTTCCTCGGATCGCGTGGCGTCCATCGGAGAAAACTCGACGTCGTCCACGTAGCCCCTGGCCCGCCCCACCATCTCAACCGCCCGATCGAGCGCCTCCGCCCGCGTCAAACGAAACTGGTGCTTGAGATGGATGTCGGACGTGGAAATGAACGTGTGGATTCTGACCTTCGCCCCGCCCTTTAAGGCCTCCCACGCCCGATCGACATCGCCGGGCTTCGCCCGCGCCAAGCTGCAGATGACCGGCCCTTCCACCTCGTGCGCGATCATGCGGATCGCCTCAAAATCGCCCGGGGAACTGAAGGCAAACCCCGCCTCAATCACATCCACGCCGAGTCGCGCCAACTGTCTGGCGATCGACAATTTTTCTTCGACGTTCATGCTCGCGCCGGGGGATTGTTCCCCATCGCGCAACGTGGTATCGAAGATGGTGATCATTCTCGTCATCGACGTCTCCCCAAAAACACCAAGCCTTCCCCGTCCCATCGGAGGAAGGCTGGTTTCATACGGCCCCCATGTGCTGGTACGCTTCCCCGCGCACGGCGGAGCCGGACGCTACAACCGGCTCCTGAGCTCTTGATCGTGGAGATCTTCTTCGGCGTCCTCAACCGGCAGCGCTCCCCGCGCGGAAGAGGGAGAGACCTTCCGCCAGACCGCCACGAGCGGCCTGAGCACGATCCCGGACGCCGCGTACAACGCGAACACGGCAAACAACATCACCTGCGGCGCCGCCGTCACCAGCATCACCACCAGCACCACCGCCACCAGCATCTGAAAGGGCCGCCGCTCGCGCATCGCGAAGCCCTTGGGGCTCCAATACCGGATGTTGCTGACCATCAGGAACGCCAGCACGTAGGTCATGATGACGATCAGCAGGGGTTTCATCTCCGCACCCATCCGGAGGATGTGATCATCGAGCAACACGGTGGTCGCGATCACCCCCGCCGCGGCAGGAATGGGCAGGCCCACGAAAAATCGCCCCTCCACCGTGCCCACCTGGACGTTAAACCGCGCCAACCGCAGCGCGCCGCACGCCACGAAGAGAAAGGCCGCCACCCACCCGATCCGGCCGTAGTTGGTCAACGCCCACGAGTAAATCAGCAACCCCGGGGCCACGCCGAACGACACCAGATCCGCCAATGAGTCGTACTCCACGCCGAACTTGCTGGTGGTCTTGGTCATCCGCGCGACCCGTCCGTCGAGGCTGTCAAAGACGGTCGCGACCAGGATCGCGATCGCCGCGGACACGTAGTCGGCGTTGAACACGGCGATCATGGAGTAAAACCCGCTGAGCAGGTTGCCGGTCGTGAACAAGTTCGGCAACAGATAGACGCCCCGGTGCTTGGCCGCCGCTTCGCCGCGCGTGAACCGTGTCTTCACGACCAGACTCCGAGCACGCTGCTCCCGCCCGCGACGCGATCACCGGGTTTCACCGTCACCCGACACCGGAGCGGGAGGTAGACATCCATCCTCGATCCGAAACGGATCAATCCGTAGCGGGCGCCCCGCTCGACCCGAGCACCCTCGCGAACCCAGGTCACGATCCGCCTCGCGACCAACCCCGCAATCTGAATAAACAAGATCCGTTTTCCTTCCGGCGTCTCCAACAAGAGCGCCTGCTGTTCATTATCCAACGATGCCTTCTCCTTAAACGCCGACAAAAATTTGCCGGGATGATAAAACGCTCCCACGATCAGGCCCTGGTACGGGATCCGATTCACGTGGACGTCGGTCAGCCCCATGAAGATGCTGACGCGCTGGGCGTCCTCTTTGAGCACCCGCGATTCAAACACCTTCTCAACCGACAGGACTCTCCCGTCCGCCGGAGACACAATCGCGTTGGGATCGGACGGGATCGCCCGGTCAGGGTTACGGAAAAACCACAGGACAAACACCGCCAGACCGAAGAACACGGCGCCCACCAGCGGCCATCCCAAGCCCCACGCCGCAACCGCCAACGCCAGCGGCGCAATCACGAAGGGAATCCCCTCGATCACCACCGGGAATCCCTGCCATCGTTCGGAAGGACTCAACGCCGGGCGTTTCGGAGCCTGTTCAGGAATGCGTCAGATGCAAGGCGGAGCGAGGAATCCCCCCGGAGCGTACTGGGTCGTACGTGAGGAGGGATTCCGAAGCGACAACGCCGCAGATGACCATTCATGGACAGGCTCCTCCTAGTTCTTTTCTTTGTCGACGAGCCGGCCCTGCTTCAGCCACGGCATCATCGCCCGCAACCGACCGCCGACTTCCTCGATCGGGTGGGCCTCACCCTTCCGCAGCAAGGCCGTGAACTCCGGACGACCGGCCTTGTTCTCCAGAATCCATTCCTTGGCGAATCGGCCGCTTTGGATTTCCGCCAGAATCCGCTTCATCTCCGCGCGGGTCTCGTCGGTCACGATGCGCGGGCCGCGCGTCACATCGCCGTACTTCGCCGTGTTGCTGATCGAATAACGCATCGTGGAAATGCCGCCCTCATAGATGAGATCCACGATCAGCTTGACCTCGTGCAGACACTCGAAATACGCCATCTCAGGCGAATAGCCCGCCTCGACGAGCGTCTCGAACCCGGCCTGGATGAGCGCAGTCAACCCGCCGCACAGGACGACTTGTTCACCGAACAAATCGGTCTCGCACTCTTCTCGGAACGAGGTCTCGATCACGCCGGCCTTCGTCCCGCCGATCCCGCGGGCGTATGCCAACCCCACGGCCCGGGTCGTCCCCGACGGATCCTGGTGGACCGCCAGCAACGAGGGCACGCCGCTCCCCTTCGCGAACTCGGACCGAACCAGATGGCCGGGTCCTTTCGGGGCCACCATGAACACGTTGAGGTCGTGGCGCGGCACGATCTGACCGAAATGGATGTTGAACCCGTGGGCAAACGCGAGATAGGCGCCCTGCTTGAGGTGGGGGACGACGTCCCGATGATAGATCTCGGCCTGGGATTCATCGGGCGCCAGCAGCATCGCCACGTCGCACCGCTTCGCGGCATCGGCCACCGGCAGCACCTTGAGCCCGGACCGCTCGGCCTTCTCCCACGACGGCCCGGGGCGAACGGCGACCAGCACGTCCACCCCGCTGTCCTTCAGATTGTTCGCGTGGGCGTGTCCCTGACTGCCATACCCCACGATCGCCACGGTCTTCCCCTTCAACGTGGAGAGATCGGCATCGTGTTCGTAGTAGATCTTCATGTCACCTCACTTGGCTTCGACAACGACTTGCCGGCGTTTGTGGTCGCCGGCCGCTTTGGCATCGTCCCGGGCGATCGCGATGCGTCCGGACCGCACCAGTTCCTTGAGGCCCAGCGGCCGGAGCTGATTGATGAATGCCTCAACCTTCTGGGCGTCACCGGTGATCTCCACCGTGTACGTGGTGGGCGTCGAGTCGACGATCTTGGCCCGAAAGATCTCGATGATCCGGAACGCCTCGGCCCGATCCTCGGTCCGGGTATGGATCTTCACCAACGTGGTTTCGCGTTCCACGAAATCATTCTCGGTGAGATCGACGACCTTGATCACGTCGATCAATTTATTGAGCTGCTTGGTGATTTGTTCGAGAATGCGTTCGTCGCCTTCCGTCACGATCGTGATCAGCGACATCGAAGGGTCGATGGTCGGCCCGACCGAGAGCGATTCGATATTGAATCCTCGGGCGGAGAACAAGCCCGCGACCCGCACCAGCACGCCGAATTTATTCTCGACCAACAATGAAATAATCCGTTCCATCGGAACCTCGATTCGCTCGCGCTACGCGAGCGAAATCGACTCTTTCTGGGTGTCCTTCGGCGTCGACGGTCGCCCCCCCGCTTCGGGTTGAGGATCTTCGTAGACCATTTGATGAATGGCGCCGCCCGCCGGCACCATCGGATAGCAATTCTCGTACGGATCGACTTGGAAATCCATCAAGACCGGCTTTCTGACGGCGAAGGCCTCGTCCAACAGGTCGTCCACCTCGTGAGGTTCGGTCGCCCGCAACCCGACGGCCCCATACGCCTCGGCCAGCTTGACGTAATCCGGCCCGCACTCGATGCGACTCGCCGAATAATGGCCATCATAGAACAACTGCTGCCACTGGCGGACCATGCCGTGGTAGCCGTTATTGATGATGGCCACCTTGACCGGGAGGTCGTAGGCCATGGCCGTCGACAGCTCCTGCAGATTCATCTGAAAACTGCCGTCGCCGGTGATGCAGACCACGAGCTGATCCGGGAACGCCCGCTGGGCGCCCAAGGCCGCGGGAAACCCGTAGCCCATCGTGCCGAGACCGCCGGAGTTCAACCACGTTCGCGGCTTGGCGAACTTATAAAACTGCGCGGTCCACATTTGATGCTGCCCCACGTCCGAGGTGATGATCGCCTCCCCTCGCGTCCGGCGGTAAATCATATCGATCACAAACTGAGGCTTGATGACCTTCGCGTCGGCCTTGTAGGTCAACGGACGCTCGCTCTCCCACGTCGCGATTTGGGTCAACCACGGCGTTTTCCCCTCGCGTCGTTTTCCGCCCACCATCGCCGTCACCTGAGCCAGGAGGTCCCGCAGCACGGCTCGGGCATCGCCGACGATCGGGATGTCGACGTGGATGTTCTTGCGGATCGACGTCGGATCGACGTCGACGTGGATGATCTTCGCGTGGGGCACGAACTCGTTGATCTTGCCGGTGACGCGATCGTCGAACCGGGAACCCACCGCGATCAGCAGATCGCAGTTGTGCACGGCCAAGTTGGTGGCGTGGGCCCCGTGCATCCCCAACATCCCCAGGGAGAGGGGATGCGTCCCGGGAAACGCGCCGAGCCCCATCAGGGTCATCGTCACCGGGATATTCAGGAGCTCGGCAAGCGATTGGAGTTCGCCGCTGCCGTCCGAATTGATTACCCCGCCGCCGACGTACAGCACCGGACGCTCGGCCTTGAGAATCGCCTCAGCGGCTTGCTTGATCTGCCACTTATTCCCCTCATAGGTCGGGTTGTACCCGCGAATGTACACCTTATCGGGGTAGGTGAATTCCGCCATGGCCATGCTGACGTCTTTGGGGATGTCGACCAACACCGGACCGGGCCGGCCGCTACCGGCAATGTAGAACGCTTCTTTGATGGTCTGGGCCAATTCGTTCACGTGCTTCACCAGGTAATTGTGCTTGGTGCACGACCGGCTGATGCCCACGATGTCGGCCTCCTGAAACGCATCGTTGCCGATCAGCGAGGTGAGGACCTGGCCGGTGAAGACTACGATCGGACACGAGTCCAGGTTCGCGTTGACGAGTCCGGTAACCGTGTTCGTCGCCCCGGGTCCCGAGGTCACCAGCGCCACGCCGACCTTTCCGGTCGCACGCGCATAGGCCTCCGCCATATGAATCGCCGCTTGTTCGTGGCGGACTAAGACAAAATCGAGGTCTTTCTCTCCATAGAGCACGTCAAAAATCTTCAGCACGACGCCTCCGGGCAGACCGAACACGGTCTTGACCCCCTCGCGCTTTAACGACTCGACAAAAATCTCCGCGCCAGTCAGCTTCATCACCTATCCCCTAATCCAGATCCGGATCGTACGCGCTTAGTTTAATGATAACTTATTGAGAACAGAAATAATTTAGGGAACGATAACACACCTAAAAAAGGTAAGTCAACTGCGGGGACTCGTGCGGCGACGTGGGCAAAAACGGGAGAGATGCTCAGGATGCGCACTAGGCCGCTGAAACCGGACAAAGCCCATGATCTCGCGGCCCGTGGATGGACGGCTCCGGAAGAGCCGGCAAAGGGGCCATTGCTCGCGTAGCTCGACACCGGGAAGAAACCGCTTGACATCTGTTTCGTCCTTCCGCTATGCTGTGCCGTTCTTTTTCGAGAGCACTGGGCGGAGGAACGCAAGGGCATGAAAATCGTCGTCAGTGACAATCAAGTCGATAAGGCCCTTCGGGTCCTCAAGAAGAAATTGATCAAAGAAGGTCTTCTCAAAGAGATGAAAAAGCGCGAGTATTACGAGAAGCCGAGCGTGAAACGCAAACGCAAGGAAAAGGAATCGCGCAAGCGCCTCCGCAAGCTGCAGACCCGCAAGACCCCTTAGCCCCGTGAACGTCTCCCGTTCGGCCGCCGCCTTCTTCGTGGCGATCGGAATTGCGGGAGTCGCTGATCTCGGATTCTGCCAACCGCCCACCGTTGAAGAACGGCTCGATCGCCTGATCGCGCGGGCCGACACGATCACGATCGGCGTCGGCGCGCTCCAGATTCAGTATTACCACGACAGCGGCGCCCAACTTGGCGACGGAACACCGATCGGGAGCGGGACACCGTTCGGGCGCAACGGGGTCACGATCAGGCGCGCGGAACTCTACGCACGCGGGCGAGTGACCGAGCGTATCACGTACGAAACCCTCTTCGACGTCGGCGGATCGGGCCCAATCATTCGGGACGGTTTTATCGAGATCGCCGGCGCGCCCTATGCCAACCTGCGACTCGGCCAATTCCGCATTCCCTTCGGGGTGGAGACCCGACTCTCGAACCACAACCTCGTCTTCATCGATCGCATGCTCGCCACGTATCTGGGTGAACAGCAGCGGGTGGTGTCCAATCTACTCCAAGAGTGGGACCGTGGCGTGCAGATTGGAGGAGAGCCTATCAGCGGCCCGCTCAACGTCTCCTACGCGCTCGCGCTCATCAACGGTGAAGGCCTCAACCCCGTCGTTGGGAACGGACTCACCGACGTGGTCGGCCGCTTCGGGATCCGCGTCGCCGGGTACCAGATCGGGGCCTCGACCTACCGCGGCACGCGGCGCGATGCGGCCGCGCCCTTTCTCGACCGTAACCGGACGCGGTTCGGCTGGGACGCCGAGATCAACCCCAACCCGCTCAAAGCCCTGCTGATCAGGGGTGAGTTCATCCGAGGCCGGGACGATCAGACCACCACACGCGGATGGTACGTGCTGGCCGCGTATCGGGTGACCGATTGCTGGGAACCGGCGGTCCGCGTCGAGCGCTGGGACCCCGACCGCGGCGCGGCCGGCGACGGCTTCACCCGCACCACGCTGGGCCTCAATTACGACGTCGGCGGCACCCGACTCTCGGCCGACTACGAATTCCGCGACGACCGGGCCCACCCGGCCCTGGGCAACCTGTCGCTGATTCAATACCAACTCAGTTTTTAGCTATCTCATCACCCGCCTCATCGCCTGACTAAACCTGGCCGACGAGAAGGGGCTAGATGCAAGGCGCCGCAAGGGGACACACCGGAGCGTACTGGGTCGTACGTGAGGATGTGGCCCCGCAGCGGCAACGCTGCAGATGGCCCCTTCTCGTCGGATCAGGGCGCTTGATTTGACTTCCAGACACTGCCATAATCCCGGCCATGAACGCCTCGATTATCGGCGTCGGGATCGACGTGGTCCAGATCTCGCGCATGCGGCGGGCGATCGCGCGGTGGGCCGATCGCTTCCTCTCCCGGATTTTGAGCGCCGGCGAACGGAGTTACTGCGAAGCCCGACGCGACGCCGCTCCGCACGTGGCCGCGCGATTCGCCGCCAAGGAAGCGGGCTTGAAGGCGCTGGGAATCGGATGGATCGGCGGATCGTGGACGGATCTGGAGGTGGTGAACGCGCCCTCGGGACAGCCCTCGCTCCGCCTGTCCGGACGCGCCGCGCGACGGATGGCCGAACTGGGGGGCACGGCCCTGTTCGTCAGCCTCACCCACGACGGCGATTACGCGGCGGCCCAGGTGGTCATCAGTCGCCAAGCGCCATCCGATCGCGGGAGTCGCGGTTGAAGATCGTCACCGCCGACGAAATGCGGCGGCTCGACCGCGAAACAGTCGAGACCTATAAAATCCCCGTGCTGGTCTTGATGGAACAGGCGGGCATGGGCGTCGTCCGCGAGATGGAGCGCCGGTACGGAGAGCTCGGCCAGCGCTCGATCGTCGTCCTCGCGGGGAAGGGGCACAACGGCGGGGACGGCCTCGTCGCCGCGCGGCACCTCTTGCAACGTGGGGCGGACGTGCAGGTCTTCCTGGCGTTCCCCGCCGACGCGATGCGCGGCGAAGCCAAGACCCAGGCCGAGATCTTTCGGAACATCGGCGGCCGGATCGCCGATCCCTCCGCCTTCGACCGCGGGGCGTTTCGTTCGGCGCTCGCGGAGGCGGACGTGGCGCTCGACGCCTTGGTCGGCACCGGGCTCTCGTCGCCGTTGTCGGGGTTCGCGGCCGAGCTGATCGCCGACCTCAACGCCGCGCGCCGACCCGTGGTGGCGATCGATCTCCCCTCCGGCATCAGCGCGGATACCGGAGAGATGTTAGGCGCCGCCGTGCGCGCGGATCTCACCGTCGCGTTCGCGCTCCCGAAACGCGGCCATTTTCTCCCGCCGGGCTCGGAGCACACGGGCGACCTCCAGGTCGTGGACATCGGCATCCCCAAGCGAGCCGTTGAGCACGCCGCGCTCCCGCTCTCGTTGTTCACCGAAGGCGAGGCGGTCGCGCGCCTGCCCCGTCGTCCGCGGGAAGGCCACAAGGGGACGTTCGGCCACGTGTTCGTGGTCGCCGGCTCGCGCGGACGAAGCGGCGCCGCGATGCTGGCCTCGCGCGCCGCATTGCGCGCGGGAGCGGGCCTGACGACGTTGGCCTGCCCCGAGAGCGTCCTGCATGCCGGAGAGGAGAAGTCGGCGGAAATCATGACCCTGCCGCTCCCCGAGACGGCCGAGCACACGCTGGCCGCGCGCGCGCTCGATCTGTTGCTGTCGGCATCGAAGAACGCCACCGTGGTCGCGGTGGGCCCGGGACTCTCCACCCACCCCGAGACCCAAGCGGTCGTTCGAGAACTCATCGCGCGTCTCACGGTTCCGATGGTGGTCGACGCCGACGGCCTCAACGCCCTCGCGGATCATCTGGAGCCGCTGCGAAGGCCGCACGCGCCGATGATCTTGACCCCGCACCCCGGCGAGATGGGACGCCTCACGCGCCTCGGCACGCGCGAGGTCCAGCACCGCCGCATCGAGCTGGCGGTCGAGTTCGCCCGCGCGCACCACGTCGTGCTGGTGCTCAAAGGCGCGCGGACCGTCGTGGCGACGCCCGACGGCCGCGCGACGATCAACCCCACCGGGAACGCCGGCATGGCCACCGCGGGAACCGGAGACGCGCTCACCGGCGCCATCGCCGGGCTCTTGGCCCAGGGGCTGTCGGTGGAGGATGCCGCCCGCCTCGGCGTGTACCTCCACGGGTTGGCGGGCGATCTCCTCGCCGCCGAACGCGGCGAGCGAGGCATGATGGCGGGCGATCTGGTCAACGGAATCCCCGCCGCGCTGCGTCGGCTCTCCCCCATGTCGGATGGGCCGCCGCATCGCTTGTTCAAACGCACGCGCCCCGACGGCGCAACAAGGAGTGAGTCATGACGTTGTTCGGTATCAGCGTGGCGTTCGCCATGCTTCTGGTCGTGTTGGGCACCGCGATGATCGTCCATTCGATCGTCGGCAAACGGCGCATCGTGGCTGATTTTCGCCGGCTCTCGGAACGCATCGGCGGCACGATCACCCAACGCACACCGATGGCGTTTCCCCAGATCACGGGGCGGTACGACGGCCGCGACGCGTCGGTCTTCTTCCACCTCGCGAAAGGGGAAAAGGCCAGCATCATTTACATGGTCTGTACCTTGTCGGTCAAAGCCGCCTCGGGTTTCTTCCTCGCCAAAGACAAGTACTTCAAGACCGTGAACGACCCCATCAAGCTAACGCGGGAAGTCGGCGACCTGATCCCGGGCCTGGATGGGCGGTATCAAATCCGTGGGACCGACGCGGAGCGCGCGCAACGGCTGTTTCAGCAGGGAGAGCTCCGCACTCAACTCGACGTCTTGGAGGCGTTTCCGAGCCTCGTCCTGGGTCCGGATTCGCTCGTGGCCGGGAAACCCTTCGAAAGCGCCGAAGAGACGTCCGCGGACTCCCTCCTCACACACTTCCGCGCGCTCGGGAAGATTGCCACTGAGATGGAGGCCGTGGCGTGACCCCTCGCGGCGTCACCGACGCCGGCATCCGGTGGACGTGCACCACGTCGTCGGCCGACCAAACATGGGACACGGGGCGCGTGCTGGGCGCGTGCCTGGAGGGCGGCGAGGTGTTGACCCTGGACGGCGAGCTGGGCATGGGCAAGACGCGATTCGTTCAGGGGCTGGCCGACGGCCTGGGGATTCCACCGGACCACGTGACGAGCCCGACCTTCGCCGTGCGTCACGATCACCAGGGGCGGCTTCCCTTGGCGCACCTGGACTTCTACCGGCTCGTCGACCCCGACGAGATCGACTGGCTGGACCTGCTCGACGGCGTCCCTCAGACCGTCATCGCCATCGAGTGGGCGGAAAAACTGCCGACCACCCTGCCC
The DNA here is from genome assembly GCA_016201825.1 of Nitrospirota bacterium. Lineage (GTDB taxonomy): Bacteria > Nitrospirota > Nitrospiria > 2-01-FULL-66-17 > 2-01-FULL-66-17 > 2-01-FULL-66-17. The sequence continues at coordinate 46,674 of JACQCD010000060.1, forward strand.
GCCGATCGGTTGAGTATCCGATTCACTCCCGGCCCCGCGTCTGACGACCGCACGATCACGTGGAGCCCGACGGGACCGGTGGCGGAGCGCACCCTTCGCGCGCTGCGGGCACGGCATGGCACGTGACCCAGCCACTCGGTTCGACCCTGATCGTGACGAGGTGGTCGATCGGCTCAAAGACCACCTGCTCTACGCACGCCTCATGGGCGTTCGCGACGTTCCGAGGGCGCCCCGCGCGGCGGCGATACCTCGGGAACCCTCCCGCTTCCAGCGCGACGCGGCGCCCCGTGCACTCGTGAGCGACCACCTCGCGCCCTCCACACCCTCGTTGCCGCTCGCGCCCCGGAAGCCGCACTCCGATCCGGTCGCCGCACTGGCCCGGCTGAAGAACGAGACGATCGGGGACTGCCAGCGCTGCACGCTCGCGCCGACCCGAACCCACGTCGTGTTCGGCGTGGGGAACCCCCGAGCCGGGCTGGTCTTCGTGGGCGAAGCTCCGGGGGCGGATGAAGACGCCCAGGGTATTCCGTTCGTGGGCCGGGCGGGGCAACTGCTGACCAAGATCATCGAAGCGATGGGGCTTCGCCGCGACGACGTCTACATCGCCAACATCATCAAGTGCCGCCCCCCGGGGAACCGCAACCCGCAACCCGACGAGATCGCGGCGTGTGAGCCGTTCCTGATCGAGCAGCTCGACATCATTCGTCCGCGCGTCATCTGCGCGCTGGGAACCTTCTCGGCGCAGACGCTGCTCAAAACCAAAGACCCGATCTCGCGGCTCCGCGGGCGGTGGCACGTCTATCAGGGCATCAAGCTCATGCCCACGTTCCACCCCGCCTACCTTCTCCGGAATCCCGGCGAGAAGAAAGCGGTCTGGGAAGACATGCAACAGGTCATGAGCGAACTCGGGCTGTCGGAACCTCCGAAGAAGCCGACCCCGCGAAGTTGACCGACGGGCCCCAGGAAGAAGGAAGGATTCACGGCATGCAGCAACTCTGGGCGCCCTGGCGCATGCGGTACATCGAGAGCGAGAAGTCGGGACCGTGCATCCTCTGCACGAAGCCCGGTGAACACCATGACCGCCCCAACTACATCCTGGAACGCACCGCGCACAGCTTCGTCATGATGAATCTCTTTCCCTATTCCAACGGCCACCTGCTCATTTCGCCGTACGCCCACGCCGACCGCCTGTCGGCGCTCGACGACGAGGCGGCGCTGGACCTGACCAAGACCGTGGGGAGGGCGATGGAGCGGCTGAGGGAGGCCTTCTCCCCCGAAGGCTTCAACGTGGGGCTGAATTTCGGGAAGGCCGCGGGCGCGGGGATCGAGACCCATCTGCACTACCACATCGTCCCCCGCTGGAACGGCGACACGAACTACATGACGCTGCTCGCCGAGGTGCGCGTGATCCCGGAGCACCTCGACGCGACGTACGACCGGCTCCTCCCGCATTTCCAGCCGCGACGACCATGATCCGTCTGCTCCTCCTGCTGGTGGTGCTGGCCGTCGCGCTGCTGTTCGCGTTGGAAAACCGGGACCAGATGATCGTCCTTCGCCTCTTGTTCGGCGAGATCACCCCCCCGACGCCGGTCTACCTCGTCGTGCTCACGAGCTTAGCCGTCGGCGTGCTCGTCGCCGGGCTGCTGGTCGTCCCCGATTGGATTCGCACGCGGCTCCAGTTGCGGCGGCAGCGCCGTCAGATCGCGGCGCTGGAAGAACGATTGAACGCGCCGCCCGCACCCGTGCCGCCGTCCGTGCAACCGCCCCGGGACGTCTTTCCCGACAGCCTCGCGTAAGCCGAGGCCCTTCGCGATGGGCGAATCGACTCCCCTGATGCGCCAGTACGAAGCCCTCAAGGCGGCGCACCCCGGCGCCTTGCTCTTCTTCCGCGTCGGTGATTTTTACGAACTGTTCGGGGACGACGCGATCGAGGCCGCTCCGCTGCTCGACATCGCCCTGACCACCCGCGATAAGCAGAAGGAGGGCGCCGTGCCGCTCTGCGGCGTGCCCCACCACGCCGTCTCGGGCTACATCGCCAAGCTCCTCGCCGCCGGAAAAACCGTGGCGTTGGCCGAACAAATGGAGGAACCCCGACCGGGAACCCTGGTACGGCGGGACGTGGTGCGGGTCCTCACGCCGGGAACGGTGCTGGACGACGACCTGCTCCCGGGACGCGAGCACGCCTACCTCGCCGCGGTCGTGAGCGAGGGCGACGAGGCGGCGTTGGCGTGCGTCGATCTTTCGACCGGCGACTTCCACGTCACGAGCGCGCGCGGGGAGTCCGCCACCGCGTTGGTCGCCGAGGACCTGGCGCGCCGCGAGCCGCGAGAAGTCCTGAGCGCGCCGTCGTGGCGGGCGCCCAGGCTCGCCGGCACCGTCTACCAAACCTGCCCGTCCGACGCGTTCGACCACGATGCCGCCGCGCGCGCGCTCCGCGAGCAGTTCCAGGCGGACGAAAGCTGGAACGGACTCTCCGCTCTCGAACGCCGGGCCGCGGGCGCGCTGCTGCGGTACGTCCACCACACGCTCAAAGGCCGCGCGGCCGCGATCCGCGTTCCGAACCGGTATGCGCTCTCGGAATTCGTGGGCCTCGATCCTTCGGCCCAGCGCACCCTGGAGCTGACGCGGGGCGCCGACGGAAGCCGGCGAGGCTCATTGCTGTGGGCCATCGACGAGACCGTGACGCCGATGGGCGGACGGCTGCTCCGCGAGCGGCTGGTGCAGCCGCTTCGCGCGCGGGCGGCGATCGAAGCCCGTCAGGCCGAGGTCGCGGCCTTCCTCGCGGACCCCGCCGCGCGCGGCGCGATCCGGGACGCGCTGGCGGACGTCCAGGACGTGGAGCGCGCCGTCGCGCGGATCGCCATGTCGGCGTGCACCCCCCGTGACCTCGCGCTCCTCGCCCGCTCGCTGGAAGCCGGCGCACGGGTGGGCAAAGCGCTCGCCGCCGGTGCTGAGGCCATCTTGATCGAGTTGGGGAGGGGCTGGGAGGAGTTCGGGGACTTAGTCGATCTCCTCGCCCGGGCGCTGGTTCCGACGCCGCCCCCGACCGCTCGCGACGGCGGGGTGATCCGCGACGGGTATCACGCCGAGCTCGACGAGTTGCGCGCCGCCCGCCGAGACGGCAAAGGATGGATCGCGCAGTTGGAGGCGCGCGAGCGCGCGCGGACGGGCATCGACTCCCTCAAGATCCGCCACAACCAGGTGTTCGGCTATTACCTCGAAGTGACGAAAGCCAACGCGGCGCGCGTGCCCGCCGAGTACCACCGCCGACAAACGCTGGTCAACGCCGAACGGTACGTCACCCAGGAGCTGCTCGACCTTGAAGCGCGGGTGGTGGGCGCCGAGGACAAGATTCGTGCGCTGGAGGTCCAGCTCTTCGAAGACCTCCGTCGCGCCGCGGCCGCCGAAACAACTCGGCTGCAAGCCCACGCGCGCCGTCTCGCCGTACTCGACGTGGCCTCTGCCTTGGCCGAGGCCGCCAATCGGCACGGATGGTCCAGCCCCGCGCTCGTCGACGATCCCGTCCTTCGCATCAGCGAAGGACGCCATCCGGTAGTCGAGCGGCTCTTGCCCGCGCAGCGCTTCATTCCCAACAGCACCGAGATGGATGGGAGCGACCGCCGCCTGCTACTGCTCACCGGCCCGAACATGGCGGGCAAGTCCACCTATATGCGCCAGGTGGCGCTGATCGTCGTCATGGCTCAGATGGGCTCTTACGTGCCGGCCGCGGAGGCGACGATCGGCGTGGTGGATCAGATCTTCACGCGAGTGGGCGCGCACGACGACATCGCCGGCGGACGAAGCACGTTCATGGTGGAGATGAGCGAGACGGCCTCGATCCTCGCACGCGCAACCTCACGCAGCTTGATTCTGTTGGACGAGATCGGCCGGGGCACGAGCACGTTCGACGGGATCAGCATCGCCTGGGCGGTGGCGGAAGACGTGCACCACCGGATCGGCGCGCGCACGCTCTTCGCCACCCACTACCACGAGCTCACCGAGCTCGCCGCGACGCTCCCCGGGCTGAAGAATTACAAAGCCGCGGTGCGTGAGTGGAACGACGAGATCATCTTCCTGCGCAAGATCATCGAAGGCGGGGCCGATCGCAGTTACGGCATCCAGGTTGCGCGGCTGGCCGGGCTCCCGGAAGACGTCGTCCGACGTGCGAGGGAAATTTTGTCCGACTTAGAGCAGCGAGACGCTCAACACGCCGCCGTCGCGTCAGCGTCCACCGAAACCCAGCCCGATCTGTTCACGCCGACAAGCCACCCGGTGATCGAAGAATTGATTCATCTCGACGTGCTCACCATGACGCCCATCGACGCCTTGAACGCGTTGGATCGCTTACAGCGAAAAGCTCGCGGAGAGTGAGGCCAACCGGCTCACGATGATCAAGGGGCTGCGGCGAGCTTGGCCAGATAGCCGCGGATCCGTCTCGCATTTGTGCCGATGTCGCTGCGCCCCACGCGCGAGACCGACCGGACATCGATGCGGCTGCCGATCTCGGTGGGCGACACACGGACGACGACGTCGTCCTTAAAGCCGAACCAGAACGTCGTCGCCATCGCCTCCAGGCGTCCCTGTGCCGGATTCGCGTCGACGATGTCCCACCCCATCTCGCGCGCCGCCTCCAGTACGTGTTCGAACGCGTGGTCCACCGATGCGTGCATGAGCAGCGGTTGGATATCCGGATAGGCCCTGTGCTGCCGGTCGGCGATCTCTTCGCCGCCGTACTCGACGGGGTTCGGCGACCCGCGCCGTAGGGGCGTGACCGCCGAGAACGCCGGGGGATGGTCGGTATCGGTACTGATGTCGTGGATCGCCGGTAGATCGCGCGCCTTCCACACGTACCACGAAGGGAGTCCGGCCACGAGGAGTCCCAGCAACACGCCGAGGATCGCCTGGAGCCGTCCCCGTTTGTTCCCCTTGCGCGTCGCAAACACCCCGATCAATGAGAGCAGGACGCCGGCCAGCGCGCCGACGCCAGCCCAGGCCAGGAGACGGAACCCGAATCCGAACGGCCAGAGGCCGGCTCGACTCCCCCATCCCGCCGCGACCGCGGCGGCGGTCCCCAAGCCGACGATGAAGAACCCCCACCGCGCGAACCACGAGGTCTTCTTCGGCTCAGCCATCGCTCATCCCCACTCTGGAAGCCCCATGATCACCCGCCATTCCGCCGCCGTCACCGGCTGGACGGACAGCCGCTGTCCGCGCTGAACGGCGAGCATCGATCGCAGCGCGGACAGCGATTTAAGCCGCTTGAGCGTGATACCGTCCTCGCACGCGCGGACGAATTTCACGTCCACCATATACCAACTCGGCTTCCGAGGATCGCTCTTGGGGTCGTAATGCACGTCATCGGGATCGAATGCGGTGTAATCGGGATAGCCGTCTCGGACCACGACGGCTTCTCCCGCGATGCCGACCGGCTCCACGTTGCTGTGATAGTAGAGGACGCCGTCCCCGGTCTTGATGTCGTCGCGCAGAAAGTTGCGGGCCTGGTAGTTGCGGACGCCGTCCCAACAGGTGGTTTGTCGCGCGGCGCGGCGGAGATCGTCGATCGAAAACACGTTGGGTTCCGATTTCATCAGCCAGAATCGTCGCACGCGCGTCATCGAGGATTTATTCACCAACTCTCAGCCCTTCACGCAGACCAACGGCTCGAGCCTCGCCACCGCGCGCGCCAGCTTCGCGCGATCCGCCGCCTCGACCACCGCCCGGACGTCCTTGTAGGCCCCGGGGGCTTCTTCGGCGACGCCGCGGGAGGACGGGCTGCGGATGAGGATGCCGCGATCGGCCAGCTCGTCGATCACCTCGCGCCCCTTC
>JACQCD010000061.1 GCA_016201825.1 Nitrospirota bacterium
CTTGAGGCAAACCGCCTGGCGGTGGCGGTCATGGCGGCGATGGGCGTCGTCTTCTTTTTCTTTCCCTACGTGCTCCTGCGCGGGTTTACCGATGACCCCGCCGTGATCGACCTCGGCACGCTCTTCCTCCAGATCGTCGCGGTGCTCCAGGTGCCGCTCGCGATCACGATGGTGCTTTCCGGCTCGCTGAAGGGCGCGGGCGACACGCGATTCTTGCTCGTGGTGACCGTCTTCGGCGCGTGGGCGGTCCGCGTGCCCCTCGCTCTCTTCTTCGGCTACGGACTTCATCTTCCGCTGGGCGCGGTATGGGGCGTGATGGTGGTCGACTGGGTCGTCCGCATGGCGCTGGTCCTGGCCCGCTACCGCTCCGAACGGTGGCGCGGCAAAGGCGTCCTGTGGCAGGCGGTCCCGCGTTGACACTGACGCCGTCCGGACGATACGATACCCATCGATTCTCGCGGTGCCCATCGGCGGGAGCCTGCACGTTCACACGGAAGAAGGAGATCAGGATGGCTCACAACATCAAACACGGTCTGGGTTGGCTCGCGGTGCTCTGTTTATTGGCGGGTGTTCCGGCCGCCGCGTGGGCCTGCAAGAGCGCCGGGGCATTTAAGCACGTGGGGGTGGTGACCGCCGTCGACCCGCAGGCCCTGACGCTGACGATTAAGGACGCCGAAACCGACGGCCCCGTCACGTTTGCGGCAACGGCCAAGCAGCTCAAGGACCTCAAGCCGGGCGATCAGGTGACGGTGGGCTTTGTCGAGAAGGATGGCAAGCTCACCGCCGTCCAAATCCATTCGTAAGAGCCTGTCCATGAATGGTCATCTGCGGCGTTGTCAGTCGGCCTTGCATCTGACGCATTCCTGAACAGGCTCTAACGGACGAATACTCGGACGCGCTCCTAGGGTGTTGGCGTCGGGACGAACGGGAGCGAGACCACGGTGGCCGTGATCGGGTTCTCCGACCCGACCGACACGATGGTTCCGGGCGTCGCCAGCGTGCGATGGACGTAGCCGAGCGCGATCACGCGTTTGAGGGCCGGGGATACGATGGACGAGGTCACGTAGCCCGCCTCTTTGTGCTCGCGTAGGCCCGAGGTCACGTCGGAATGGTACAGCGCGGTGCCGTGCGCGATCGGCCGATCGGTGTCGGGCAGCAAGCCCACCAGTAACCGGTTGACGTGCCCGTAGGTTTTGATCCGGGCGATCGTCTCCTGGCCCATGTAGCACCCCTTGGTATAACTGAGCGCGCGGTCCTCGATCCGCGCCTCGGGGGGGAAATTCTCCTCGCCCATATCGCTTCCAAATCGGGGCACGCCGGCCTCGATCCGAACCGCCTCCATCGCGTCGAGTCCCACCGCCCTGACGTCGCTTCCTCTGCCGGACTCCTCCATCGCGCTCCACGCGGCGGGCAGCGCATCGGCGGGCAGCAGGATGCGGTAGCCCGGCGTGCCGGGATAGCCGGATTCCACGACGGTCGCCGGATGACCTTGCCACACGGATTCGACCACGGCGAGCGCCGCGGTCGGAGGGCGGAGACCGAAAACGGACTCAATGGCGGCCGCCGCGGTGGGCCCATAGACCCCAAGCAGGCCGTACCCGCCGGACAGGTTGTCGATCTTGGCGTCGGTGCCGATCGTGTAGCGGATCAGCAGTCGGAGCAGTTTCTCGGCGACCTCGGGCTCGGCGTCCACCCAGATGGCGGCGTCCTTGAGCGCGAACACGGTGACGTCGGTCTGCATCTTGCCCTTGGACGTGAGGATGGTCGCGTAGAGCCCGCGTCCGGGGGTGAGCACCGAGGCGTCGTTGCTGATAATTCCCTGGAGGAATTTGACGCGGTCGTTGCCCGTCACCCGGAGCATCGTACGGTGCGAGAGATCGATCACGCCGGCGCGGTGTCTGATCGCCGCGTAGTCGTCTTCGAGCGCGCCCACGCGGGCGACGATCTCCCACTCACCCACGGTGACGGTGACGGCGCCGTGACTGCGAAGTGGGGCTACGAGCGGGGATTGTTTCATCGAAGAGGGATCATGTGAGACCGCGTCATCAACTCGCATCGTAGCACACGCATCCGACCCCGGACAACCCGCACCGCGCCCAGGGCGCGGATTCAAAATGTTCCTCCATCCGTTCGGGTGGCGGAGCAACTTGGATGCCCCCCCCAAACGGGCTAGGCCCATGTCTTCTGCTCGTATTCTCGTTGACAATGACGTGTTGTTGAGGGATAATCCGGGCCGTTTGTAACAGGAGGTTTGCAATGACGGAATATACGAGGCTGGGCTCAGCGCTTGTTCTGGCGACGACTCTCCTCTGGGGAGGGGTGGCGTGTCAGAAGGGTGAGAGCGCCAAGAAGGTCCCCCAGACGATCTCGGGGACGGTCACGGTCGCGCCGGAGTTGGCCAAGGACGTGACGCCCACCTACATCCTCTTCGTGGTCGTGCGGGCTGCCGATGCCCCGCCCTTCGGTCCACCGATGGCCGCCAAGCGAATGACCAACCTGACCTTTCCCGTCCACTACTCGGTGAGTCAAGCCGATGTCTTTCTCGAAGGGGTGACATTGGGCGGGAAGGTCAACGTGTTCGCCAAGCTCGATAAAGACGGCAACGCCGGTCCGCCGGAGCCCGGAGACATGGAGGGCGAGCACAAGGGCAACCCGGTGAACGTCGGGCAAAGCGGTGTGGACATCGTCATCGATAAGATCCATTGACGTTTCCTCTGAGCCGACCGGCGCGCCGTTTGAGGCCCCATCGGGCCCGTGTTGCGATCTGTGTCGGTTTCCGTTGCTCGATCTTCATTGCAAGTTGGTATGTCGGCGCTGCGGTTTCATGCGCGACTGCTCGGATCCGTGAGCGACGCACGGAGTGCCGTTCGAATAACTATCGTTTCTCGTTGACACCGTGACGACACGATGTCTGACAGGACTGCGCCACCCGGAAAGCCAAGGATATCCTCATTCCGCGCCCACGGCGCAGCGCGGGTTGCCCTAAGTGATGAGGGACAGGCCATCACACCATCTCTTCAGGTAGGAGGAGAACGATGATCAAACGAATTGTAGTGATGGGCGTAATTGTGGGAGCCCTGTTGGGAGCGACTTCGCTCTCTTGGGCGATGGACGTGAAGTGGGGCGGGGATTACCGCTTGCGTGGGTTTTACATCGACAATCTGACGGACCGGAACAAGGATACGAATGATAGCGCGGCGTACTACTCGTCGCGGTTCCTTCTGACGGCGGCCGCGACCGAGGACAATGTGAGTGGGGTTGTGACGTTGATCGCCGGGCGGACATCAAGTGCCGGCAATGGGAACCGTCTTCTCGGGGCGAGTTCTTATGGCCCGGACGGTGGCAGCGACGTTGGCATTCTGGAGGCGTACCTGAAGGCCAACTTTGGGAACTGGACCTTCACGGGTGGCCGTTCCGTGTTCAAGCTGGGACACGGCATCATCTTGGACGATGCCGCCGACAACCTGCGAGCGGACTTTAATGTCGGGTCCACCGCTGTGACGCTCGCGACGTTGAAGCTGGTTGAGCGGACCGATAGTACCGTCGTCGGCATCGGCAACACGATTAGCGCCGGAACCGGCGGTGACGCGGATCTGTATGTCGCGAACGCGAATTTTGGCACACTGTTTCGCGGCATGCACACCGGCGTGTTCCTCGCCTACCTCACCGACCGTTCGGCGAGTCTGTTCGGCGGTGGCGGAGCCGTCGACGACGACGCGAACCTCTGGACCGTGGGCGTTTTCGATGGTCGGACGGTGGGGCCGATGCACGTGCACGGGGAACTCGACGTCCTCAACGGGAAGCAGACGATCGCAACCGTCAAGAAGGATTTGAAGGGTCTCGACCTCACGATCGGCGGGAAGATGAACGCGGGGACCGTTCCGGTGGGCCTGGACTTAATTTACGCCAGCGGGCAGGATCCTTCGTCCACGACGAAGAGGAACGTCAACGGCCTCAACGGTAACTATCCGGTCGGCATCATCATCACGAATACCGGAGCGCGGTCGTTGGATACGAAGGATGGAACCTGTTTGAGTGTGATGGCCCCTGGGGCTGGGACCGGGTCATTGGGTGGGTCTCCTGGGTGTGCTGGCGGGTCGGGTTTGACTGCCGTGAAGCTCTCGACCGGCTACACCCATGGGCCGCACGTGGTGGACGTCGCGGCGATCTGGGCGAACGCATCCAAGGATCCCGATGGATCTGGAACGATGAAGAAGGATATTGGGATTGAGCTGGACGCCACCCTGACGTGGACGTTGACCAAGCGGTTGAACGCGATGGGTGGCATTGGTTATCTCGTGTCGGGTGATTTTTATAAGACGGCGGCGGCCACTCCGACCGATAACCAAACAGTCTTGGTCACCCAACTCAGCTACACGTTCTAACGATCGTTTTATCATCGCCACACAAAACAAGAGGGGACGGCCATCCGGCCGCCCCCTCTTCGTTTGCAGTCTCTGATGCGAGTGGGGCGTCCGTCAACCCGCGACGGGTACCGCTTGGCAGGCGCGGCACAGCTTGCGCCCGCCCACCAGGGTCAGCCGTTCGATGTTCGTGTGTTCGCCGCATCCCGCGCAGGGTTCGGCTTTGTACTTGCCCGATTTGGGCGGGGCCGGAAGGGTCACCCGCTGGATGGTGAAGAGCGTGTCTTCAGGGGCTCTCAGTATTTCCTTGATCTTCGAGTTGAGCTCGCGCTGGAAGAGCTGCTGCTCCTCGGTGGTGGCTTCGGGCGAGGACGCCTGCTTGCGGCGCTTGCCGAACGAGCCGTCCGCGTCGAAGGTTTCCCAGTACTTGCAGTAGAGGCGGACGGCCTGTCCCGATTTGGCGTTTTGGAGGATGTACACCGGCTTGCCGGTTCCTGCCAGGATCAGGTTGCGCTTGCCCAGCGTGCAGCCGGTGAACTCCTGGATCGCGTCGACCGCGCACGTCTCGTTTTCCACGATGGCGAACACGTCCTTCATGTTGCGCAGTTCCTTGCCCATCTCCCGCGTGAGCGCTTTCCCGGCCCGGTATCCCATGGCGATGTCCAGACACAGGTGCCGGTGAAAGTCCACCACGTCATCAAACGATTTTTCCATAGAGGCCTCTTGGTTGGTCTATCGTAGGGGCACGACATGTCGTGCCCCTACGAATCAAAGGCGCATCCCGTGTGGAACGCACCGGCGATATGACATCAAGTATAGGGGAAAGCCTTCTCCGAACGCAACGCGGGGCCTGATTGATCCGTGCTGCGCCGCCTGCTATGATCGCCGCCGTGTACATCGAGGTCGAAGAGAATCCGAATTGCGCGGCGCGCGAGGCGATGCGGTATCGAGAGTTGGGGCCCGCTCAGCCGCTCGCCAAGGTTCGGATCTTCGACCGCCGCGATGAGGGCGAGTGGTGTCTGATCACCGCGGTGCACGGGGACGGTCCCACGCCGTGGGGACCGGCCCTGGTGCGGCGGGTGGAGGACTCGGGGGTGGGGGTGGCCTACCTGGTGTTTGGGGGCGCGTGGGGCATCCGGCTGTGCCCCGTCGACCGCGCCCGCCCATGGAGTCTCGACGATTCCGATCAGTGGGGGGAACCCTATTTGGTGCTCACCGATCCGCAGGACCTCGGGGATTTGATTTGAGATGAAGACCATTCTCATCATCGAAGACGACCCCGACATCGTTCGACTCTTGACCCACTACTTGCAGAAGGAGGGGTACCGAATCCGTGCCGAATCGAGCGGCCTCGACGGGCTCCGGGCGGTGCGTGAAGCCGCGCCGACCGCGGTGATTCTCGACGTCATGTTGCCCGGGATGGACGGGTATGAGGTGTGCCGGCGACTGCGCGGCGAGGACCGCACGGCCGCGTTGCCGATCCTCATGCTTACGGCGAAGGGCGACGAGGCCGAGAAGATCGTCGGCCTCGAGCTCGGCGCCGATGACTACGTCACCAAACCGTTCAGCCCGAAGGAAGTGGTGGCCCGGGTGAAGGCGCTGGTCCGGCGCTCTACCTCCGAGGCGCCGACCGGTCATCTTTCCTACGGGTCGTTGACGCTCGATGGCGATCGGCACGAAGTGACCGTGGACGGGCGCCCCGTCGAGTTGACTGCGAAGGAGTTCGGGCTGCTGGAGTATCTGCTCCGGCACCGGGGCCGACTCGCCACGCGCGACGCCCTGCTCAATTCGGTGTGGGGGTACGACGCCGACGTGACCACCCGCACGGTCGATGTCCATATTCGGCGGCTGCGGGAAAAGATCCCCCTTTTAGCTACGGCGATCCTGACTGTCAAACCGTATGGCTACAAGTTACAAGACGAAGCGGCCGTGCCATGAGAAACCGTTTGGCGACGGTCTACGCGGCCACGGGTGCGGGGATTGGAGCGGCATCGTTCGCGCTGAGTCAGGGCGGCGCGGCGTTCGGCGGCCGGTGGTGGCTGGCGTCGCTGGGGATGGCGATGGGGGCGGGGGGCGTGGTCGGATGGGTGGGCGGCCGGAGGATGACTGCCCGCATCGCGCCGATCGCGACCGCCGCCGCGCAGCTTGCCGAGGGGCGACCACCCCATGTTGCGCACGAGCGATCGCCCCGCCGGGACGAGCTGGGATTGCTGGCCTCTTCGATTCAGGAGATGGCCGTGGGCATGGAGCGCCGGATCGCTGCCGTGGCCGAAGACCGGACGCGCTTTGCGGCCGTCCTCTCCGGCATGGTCGAGGGCGTGCTCGTGCTCGATCGACTGGGAAGAGTGCTCCTCGTCAATCCGGCCCTTGAGCAGATGCTCGGTTGCCGACCCGACGAGGCGATCGGCCACCGGTGGATTGAGATCGTGCGCCAGCACGACCTGAACGAGTTGATCGCGGCGGTGCTCACGTCGGGCGAGCCCAAGACGGCCGAGGTCGTGGTGGACGAGCTCAATGGCCCGAGAACGTTTGCGGTGCAAGGCTCGGTGGCGCGCCGGCCCGACGCGGGCGATGCCGAGCGCCGGTCGGTCTTCGTCTTTCACGACGTCACGGCCCTCAAACGCCTGGAGCGGGTCCGCTCCGACTTTATCGCGAATGTCTCGCACGAGTTGCGCACTCCGCTGACCTCGATCATCGGGTACCTGGAGGCGCTCTTGGATGGCGCTCACGAAGAGCCTCGGCAGCGCGAGGAATTTCTCCAGATCATGAAGACGCACGCCGACCGGCTCAACGCGCTCGTCAACGACTTGCTCCAGCTCTCGCAGATCGAGTCGGGTCAATACCAATGGCGCCGTGATTCGATCGACGTGGTGGAACTGGTTCGTCGATCCGTGGGGCTGGTCGCGCCGCTGGCCCAGCGAAGGCAAATCACCCTCCGCTGCGAGGGCAAGACTCCGCCGCTTCACGTCATTGCGGATGCTGAAAAACTCACGCAGGTGCTCCTCAACCTGCTGGACAACGCGCTCAAATACACCGAGGAGGGGGGACAGGTCGATGTGGAGGTTGAAGCGGGGCAGGGGGTGACCGTGATCCGTGTTCGAGATACCGGCATCGGGATCCCTTCGAGCGATCAGCAACGGATTTTCGAGCGCTTCTACCGCGTGGATCGGGCGCGTTCGCGCGCGTTGGGCGGGACGGGCCTCGGGCTGTCGATCGTGAAGCACATCGTCGAGGCGCATGGCGGGACGGTGGCCGTTGAGAGCCGTCTGGGAGCGGGCTCGACGTTTCGTGTGACGCTTCCCACCCAGCCGCACACTGAACTGAGCGGACGCCGATCATCCGGCGCCGGAACGTAGAGCAACGCACTCACCTGAGGGAGGTCTGCTGACTATGGGGTTCTGGTGGCTTCCGATCGTCCTGGGAATTGTCGAAGGACTGACCGAATTTCTTCCCGTCTCGTCGACCGGGCACCTGATTGTCGCGGGGTACGCGCTGGGCTTCACCGGCGAATTTGCCAACACCTTCGAGATTGCGATCCAGTTGGGTTCGATCCTGGCGGTAGTCGTCTATTTTCGCGAGCGGTTGGCGGATATGGTGCGGCGGTTTCCGACCGACGCCGGTGTCCGGGTCTTTGCTGCCGGCGTCGCGCTGGCCTTTTTGCCGGCGGCGCTGGTGGGGTTCGTCGCGCACGGCGCAATCAAGACCTACCTGTTCACGCCGAAGACGGTGGCGTTCGCGTTAATCGCCGGCGGCGTGGCCATTCTCTTGATCGAGGCCCGGCCCGGCGTGGTGGCGGTGACCGACCTCGAAGCGGTGAGGCCGCGCACCGCGCTGTGGGTCGGCTTGGCGCAGTGCTTGGCGCTCTTTCCGGGTGTCTCGCGCGCGGGAGCAACGATCATGGGCGGTCTCGTGGTCGGGATGGACCGAAAAACCTCGTCGGAGTTTTCATTTTTTTTGGCGCTGCCCACGATGTTCGCGGCGACGCTCTACGACGCGTACAAGAGCCGCGCGCTGCTGGCGGAGGAGCACGCGCTGTGGCTGGGTTTGGGGCTCACCGCGGCGTTCGTCACGGCTCTGGCCGTCATCGCGCTGTTTATGACCTTCATCAAGCGGCATACATTTCGGGTCTTCGCCTACTACCGGATCGTCTTCGGGCTCGTCGTGCTGTTCCTGTTCTGGACGTGACGCGTTCCTGACGGATCGCCTGCTCACGGTCCTCTTTCTCTGCGCCGGAAACTCCGCCGGGCTCGCCGTCTTATCCGCCGCGGTAGGCCTGCCCCACGCCCCCCCCCTACGCTGTATCACTCTCGATGCCTGACCCCGGCGAACGTCGGAGAGACCGATCGGAAATTTACGAGGAGTTAACCCGGCGTTGATACTGGGGTGATGTCAGCTTGGTAAGATGCTCTCCGACTGATGAGACAATGCACAGGAGGAGGAGCGATGGAGTGTCCCAAGCTGGAATCGGAAAGCCCGCGCGACCGGGTATGCCGCGCCCAACGGTCGATCTACGTGCCTGACGACGACGAGCTGGCGGCGGTGTGCATGACCGATCGCTTTCGGCGTTGCCCGCTGTATCTGAATCTGATCGGGGTGCACGACCACCTGTGCCGGCTCGAAGTCGAACGGGCGGTGGGGTAACTCCCCCGAACGTCTCACGGGACATCGAGCCCCTAGCCTCACCACCCTCCGTCCTCCGGTTAGACGCGCTCTAATCTCTGCAAAACTTCTTTGACCTTGCTTTCGATCAGATCCCGGGTGCGGCGGAACTCCGCGAGTGGAAGAGCCTTGGGGTCGGGAAGGTCCCAGTCTTCGCGCTGCTTGGCGCGCACTGCGGGACACTCATCGCCGCACCCCATCGTGACGACTACGTCGTATTCGATGTTGGGGATCTCGTTCAGTGATTTTGAGCCATGCTTGGATAGGTCGTACCCTACTTCCCGCATCGAGTCGATGGCTTTGACATTGACCGCCCCGGACGGGCGCGAGCCCGCGCTGTAGACTTCGACGTTCCCTTTGCCGTGCATGCGGGCGAACGCCTCCGCCATCTGGCTTCGACACGAATTCTCGACGCACACGAACAAGAGGTGCTTCATCCACAGGGCTCCCGTGATGCGGCGCCACAGCAACCCTTTGCCTGTACGCCTCGGCACCCCCACATTGCGATATAGGAGCCGAGCAGCGGCGCGATGAGATAGATCCACAGGTGCTGGGTCTGTCCCGACACCAAGGCCGGCGCGAGGGAGCGGGCGGGGTTCATCGACGCGCCGGTGATCGGGCCTGCGAACATGGCCTCGATCCCCACGATCCCTCCGATCGCCACGCCCGCCATCATGCCGCGCTCTTTGGCCTCGGTCGAGACGTTGAGGATGACGAACATGAGAAAAAAGGCGAGGAGCGTTTCGAGGATGAAGCTTTGGGCCAATGGGCCCGCCGGCAGCGTGGCGCCTAAGGTTGAGTGGGATGGGAACAGGAGATGGAGAAGGCCACTGGCGAGCGCGGCGCCTCCCAGTTGACTGACGGTATAGGGCACACACTTCCTCCCTGGAAAGCGGCCCGAGATCCAAAATCCGAAGGTGACGGCGGGGTTGAGGTGGGCGCCCGAGATGTCTCCCAAGGCATAAATCATCGCCATGACCACCAACCCGAACGTGAGGGAGACCCCGACCTGGGAGACGCCGCCGTGGCTCACATCGTTGATCACGATCGCGCCGGTTCCGGCGAACACCAGCGTAAACGTTCCCAGTAGTTCGGCCAGATAGGTCTTCATTCAATTCTCTCCAAAAAGATCAGGATCTCTAAGACCAGGGTGTCGAGGGCGGTCCCTTATACAAAGAACTTCAGCGACGAGTCAACGTCGGTACACGTCCGGCCAAAGATCGATTCCCCTTGATCAGAACGCGCGCGCGCGTTCTGCGGCAGGATATTGAATAAAGGAAAAACCTGGAGTAGTCCGTACCCCGTTCCTCAGGATGCAAGGTTGCCGCTGCCTCTTTTTCAAAACTGGCCTGAATTTACCCCGATTTTACCCGCGGTTGACGAGGTCGAAACATCAGATTGCTAGGATTCGGCCGTGCAAGTATTCCAAGCAAGAGCCGCCACTCCGGGAAGGCGGCGTTGAGCCAATCATCGTCGTCGACGGTGTCCGCCAAAGGGACCATGACTGGGCAGATCGTTCTACTTATTGAGGACGATAGGGACATCACCCGCCTGATCGAACGCGAACTCGTCTCACGCCATTATCGGGTCGAGATGGCCCATACCGGTCGGGATGGCCTCCAGATCGCCCGCCGGCAGCATGTCGATCTCATTGTCTTGGACCTGCTGCTTCCAGATCTCAGTGGGTTCGACGTCTGTCGACTCCTTCGGCAAGAACAGGGGACCTTCGCGGTGCCCATTTTGATTCTCACGGCGTTGGCGGGAGAAGAGGATCGGGTCCGAGGGTTGGAGTATGGCGCGGACGATTACCTCAGCAAGCCGTTTTCGATGCGTGAATTGGTCACGCGGATTCGATCCTTGTTGAGGAGGTCCGGCATGGAGCCTCGGTCGCAGAACGTGACGGTGGGTGGGCTGTCGATCGACCGGCAGCGGCACGAAGTGATCGTACGCGGCCACGCGGTCGAACTGACGCCGACCGAGTTTGCGATCCTGGAATTCCTTGCCAAATACCATGGGCAGGTGTTCACTCGGGAGCAGCTCCTCACTCACCTCTGGGGGGAAGACTACTTTATCCTCGACCACAACCTGGATGTCCATATGTACGCGCTCCGAGGAAAGGTTGAGCGAGACCCGAAGCACCCCGCATTGCTCTTGACCATCCGTGGCGTGGGATTTAAGTTGAACGATGGAGGCGAGCGATGAGGACGTGGAGTCTCTCGCTCGATCCGATTTTGGAGGTCGATCCCCCCAGGCTTTTCGTGAAAGGGATCAAGGCGGTCCTGGGCCTCATGTTGGGACTGATTCTGGTGACGCTGACGGCTGGTATCATCGCCGTGGCGCTGGAGCTTCGCGAGCTCCTGGTCCGTGATGTGGAAGAGGTGTTGCGGCATATGCTTGTCGGCATCTTGCTCCTCCTGGCGGTGATCGAGGTCTTTAAAACCACGTTAGCCTACCTGGCCGAGGGCAGGGTCAAGGTGACGTTTATCGTGGACACGATCCTGGTCGTGATGCTGACGGAGATTATCGCGCTCTGGTTGAAAGGCGGAACGTGGACCGCGTTCGGACTCTTGCTCGGGGTGATCGCGGCGTTAGCGGGGCTACGGGTCATGACCATTCGGTTTTCACCATCGGCAATGCGTTCTGCTGACGCCGAGATGGACGTCCGAGGGTGACCGTTCGATGAGGGCGCTGGTGCGAGAGGTGAGCAGTCCGTCAGCGCAGGTCACAACGCATTGATCGCATCGTGATATCCCGCTACGTCCACGATCGGGTGCTCACCTCCGTGGCGCTCCTGGGCGTGCGGACGGGCGGGAGGCTACCTCCTCCCGCCCGAGCATTCTCGTCCGCCTGCTGTCCCCCGATCCCGTCCATCCGCGTTGCAGACCACGGAGGAGTTTACTTGGAATTTACACTCGATTCATGCTGCGGCAACCTGGGCTTGATACGATGACACTCGTAGAATGCAGACGGCCGGGGCAAGCCAGGCCGGATTACACGCGAGAAAAGGAGACACGAATGGGAAAGTGGTGGGTGGGACTGATGATGGCGATCGGGCTTGTGGGCTTGCAGTTGACGCCCGCCTTGGCCGAAGGGGAGCGCAAGACTCTGGAGGAGTTGTTGTTTGACAAAGGCGTAATCACGAAAGATGAGGCGGCGACCCTTCAAGGGCGCAAGTTGGCCACGTGGGTTGACAAATTGATCTTCTCCGGCGACTTCCGGTTACGAGACGAGACCTTCTATAACAATGCCGTGGGCACGACCGATCGCCACCGGGAGCGCTTCCGCCTTCGCCTCGCCACGGACCTGAAGGTTCAGGACTTCACCGTTGGTGTCCGGTTGGCGAGTGGCACCGGCGAGCAGGTTTCAACCAACAAGAGCTTCGACGGCCTCTCAACCCAGACCGCGCTCTATGTCGACCGCGCGTTTCTGCGCTGGCAGAGTCCGGATGTCCGTTGGGTCGCGCTGACCGGCGGTCGCATGCCGAACCCCTTTTTCACCGTGTATTCGTCCGATGCCGTGTGGGACGATGACTTCAATCCGGAGGGGTTTGCCGAGAATTTCGCGTTCAAGCCATCGGGTAAGATTGGCGTCTTCCTCAATCTCGCGCAGATTGTCCTGGACGAGGACAGCGCGGGCGCGCTCAACACCGATCAATGGCTCTGGGGCCAGCAGGTCGGACTCTCGATGGAGCCGTTCCAAGACGTGAAAGCCACCATCGCCGGCGCCTACTACAAGGCCGCCAACGCCAAGAGCAATGACTTCGGCCAGAACATCGCTCAAACCGCGAATTCACGGGCGCTTCCGGTGGCCCCGGCAACCACCTCGAACGTCTTGGCCAACGACTTCGATATCATGGACCTCACCGGCAGTATCGGACTCAAAGCCGGTGGGATGCCGGTCGCCCTCATGGGGGACGTGGTTCGGAACATGAACGATACGCGGACCAACGCCGGGGTGCCGACCGAGCACCGCGGGTACCAGACCGGTTTGATCGTCGGGAAGGCGTCCGACCCTCAGACGTGGGAGCTGGCTTACTTCTACAAGCTCTTGGGCGCTGACGCCACGCTGTCGGATATCGCCGATTCCGATTTTGGAAATGGCGGGACGGGTCGCATGGGACACATCATGTGGGTGGCCTATAATCCCACGAAGGCGTTGCAATTCAAGACCAAGTATTTCATCACCCGGTTGGAGGACCAACGGCTGGCCGAGAGTGACATCAAACGGTTGCAGGTTGATCTGTCGATCAAGTTCTGATCGAAATTAACGTGGATTTAACACACACGTAACAATGGTGTAACGGTGCAGGTACACTCTACCAAGGAGGTTCAGATGGTGTGGCATACACGGAATGGACGGTGTGAATCTCGACCGCGCATGGTCTTAGGCGCGCTGGTCGGTGCTGGTCTGGTGTCCGCGGTCCTCGGGTTCCTGGGAAGCGGGGTGGCTCCCGCATCAGCAGCGACGTTGATCAAGGTCGACGGGTCCAGCACGGTGTTCCCGATCACCGAGGCCGTGGCCGAGGAGTTCCAGAAGAAAAATCCCAAAGTGCGGGTCACGGTGGGGATTTCCGGCACCGGAGGGGGGTTCAAAAAGTTCTGCCCGGGAGAGACCGACATTTCCGATGCGTCGCGTCCCATCAAGATCTCCGAGGTCGAGCTGTGCGCCGACAACCGGGTCGGCTACATCGAATTACCGGTGGGCTATGACGGGATCGCCGTGATGGTGAACCCCAAGAACGACTGGGTGGATCATCTCACCGTCCAAGAACTGAAGAAGATGTGGGAACCGGGCGCGCAGCGCAAGGTAACCCGGTGGAGCCAAATCCGGGCGGGGTGGCCCGAGAAGGAAATCCACCTCTTCGGCCCGGGGTCGGACTCTGGAACCTACGATTACTTCACCGAAGCGACGGTGGGCAAGGAGCATTCCGATCCGTTGGCGCTGGGGTTCTTCGGATTGGCCTATTACGAAAACAATAAGGACAAGCTCAAGCTCGTTCCGATCGACGATGGGAACCCGAAAAACGGGGACGGCCCGATTCTTCCCAGTGCCGAGACCGTGAAGACCTCGACCTATCAGCCGCTGTCACGCCCGATCTTTATTTACGCGAGCAAGAAAGCGGCGGACCGGCCCGAGATTGTCGACTTCGTGAAGTTTTACTTGACTGCAGGCCGGCCGTTAGTGAAGGAAGTGGGGTATATCCCGCTGTCCGACGAGGTATATGAACTTGGTCTGAAGCGGTTCGAGAAGCGGGTGGTGGGGTCCGTGTTTGGTGGCAAGGGGGGATCCCAAATTGGCGTGACGCTGGAATCGCTCTTGGCCTCCGAATCGAAGTAAACTGCTAAACTGGGAGGGCGCTATGAATGCTTCGTACACTGAAGTCTCGGGAACCGGACCAAGGATCCGCGTCTCCGCTCCCCTCAGTTCCGACGAAACAGCGAGTGTGTGCTGCGAACGGGCCGTCGAGGATGCGCGGGACTCCGCATCCTCGACGGGGTTGATCGCGAGCCTGGTCCTACTCGCGATGGGCTTCGTGATGGGAGTCCTCGCGGCCGTGATGGCGGCTCGGATCGTGTAGCCCGGTCCCTGACCGGAGACAGGAACGATGCGTCAACAGATCAAGCGGGGATACGTCGGGGAGCGCGCGATTCACCTCGTCCTCTTTGTCTGCGGCACGTTGTCGATCGTGACCACCCTGGGCATCGTGGCGGTCCTGCTGTTTGAGACGGTGGAATTCTTTCGGGAGGTGTCCATCGTGGAGTTCCTCACCGATCCCCAATGGACGCCGTTGTTTGCCGATAAGCACTTCGGGGTCCTGTCGCTCGTCTCGGGGACCGTCCTCACCGCCGGGATCGCGATCTCGGTGGCGATGCCGATCGGTTTGCTGAGTGCGACGTATCTGAGCGAATACGCGTCGGAGGGTGTCCGACGGACGCTCAAACCCCTCTTGGAAATTCTGGCGGGCATTCCCACCGTGGTGTATGGCTACTTCGCCCTCCTGTTCGTGACTCCCCTGTTACAGGCCGTCATCCCGTCGCTCTCCGGCTTCAACGCGTTGGGGCCCGGCATCGTGATGGGCGTGATGATCATCCCGATGATCTCGTCGTTGAGCGAAGATGCGATGTATGCGGTGCCCCAGAGCTTGCGGGAAGCGGCCTACGCGCTGGGGTCGTCCAAACTCCAGGTGGCGCTCAAGGTGGTGGTGCCGGCGGCCTTTTCCGGTATCGCGGCGTCGTTGCTGTTGGCGGTGTCCCGCGCCATTGGGGAAACGATGATCCTGGCCATCGCGGCGGGCCAACAACCGCGGTTGACCCTCAACCCCCTGGTGCCGATCGAGACCATGACGGCCTACATCGTCCAGGTCAGCCTGGGGGATACGCCCACCGGGACGATCGAGTACCGAACGATTTTTGCCGTCGGCATGATGCTCTTCGTGAGCACGCTGGGGCTCAATCTCATCAGCCAATGGTTCCGCGAGCGGTTCCGGGAGCAGTACGAATGAAGCTGGCGGCGGCCGACCTCCGGCACATGCTGCGCCTCCGTCGGGGAACCGAGTTCGTCTTTAAGTTCGTCGCCGTGGCCGCCCTCCTGATCGCGCTGGGGAGCTTGGCCACCTTGTTGATCGATGCGTTCCTCGATGGCGCGGGGCGGCTGAGTTGGCAATTTCTCACGAGCTTTCCGTCACGCAGACCCGAGGAGGCCGGTATTCTCTCCTCGTTGGTGGGAACCGTCTACCTCATCCTGTTGACCGCGCTGGTTGCGTTTCCGGTTGGGGTGGGGGCGGCGATTTACCTCGAGGAGTACGCGGCAAGCCGCTGGTATTCGCGACTCATTGAAGTCAACATCGCGAACCTGGCCGGGGTGCCGTCGATCATCTACGGGCTTCTGGGGTTGGAGCTCTTTGTCCGAGCCCTGGGCCTGGAGCGCAGCCTGCTGGCCGGCGCTTTGACCATGGCGTTGTTGGTCCTGCCGATCATCATCATTTCGTCGCGCGAGGCGATGCGGACGGTCCCTCCCTCCATCCGGGAAGCCTCCTGTGCGCTCGGGGCCAGCCGGTGGCAAACGATCTGGCACCAGGTGCTGCCGCTGGCGCTCCCCGGTATCCTCACCGGATCGATTCTGGCCTTTTCACGGGCCATCGGCGAGGCCGCCCCCTTGATCACGATCGGGGCGCTGACGTACATTGCTTTTCTCCCCGATGGGTTGTTGGCCCCGTTCACCGCGTTGCCGATCCAGATCTTCAACTGGGTCTCCCGGCCGCAGAAGGGGTTCCATGCCAACGCTGCCGGAGCGATTTTGGTCCTGTTGGTCGTGTTGCTCCTCATGAATGCGCTCGCGGTCTTCCTTCGCCATCGTCACCAACAACGGCTGCGTCTCTAACATGACGGAACCCATTCCCGCCCTCGAAGTCCACGACCTCGATGCCTGGTACGGACACACCCAGGCGCTTCGAAAAATCTCGCTCGCGATTGTCGAGCAGCGTATCACTGCCATTATCGGGCCGTCGGGATGCGGCAAGAGCACGTTCATCCGGTGCCTCAATCGCATCAACGACTTGATCGGCGGGTTTCGGGTTGCGGGCCGCGTCCTCTTTCAGGGGCAGGACCTCTACGCACCGGACGTGGACCCGATCGAGATTCGGTTGCGGATCGGCATGGTGTTTCAGAAACCCAATCCGTTTCCCAAGTCGATCTACGATAATGTCGCCTATGGTCCTCGTCTGTGCGGGCTGAAAGACCCCGTCCGCCTCGATCTCCTTGTCGAAGAGAGTCTCAAAAAGGCGGCGCTGTGGGACGAGGTCAAGGATAAACTCCGCCGGAGCGCGCTGGCCCTGTCCGGCGGCCAGCAGCAACGACTCTGCATTGCCCGCGCGCTGGCCGTGGAGCCGGAGGTCCTGCTCCTCGACGAGCCGTGTTCGGCGCTCGACCCGATCGCGACGGCGCGGATCGAAGACCTCTTGCTGGACCTCAAGAAAAACTATACGATGGTGATCGTCACCCACAATATGCAGCAGGCGGCTCGCGTGTCGGACTCGACGGCGTTCTTCATGTTGGGGCAGCTCGTGGAGTTCGGGCCGACCTCGCGAATCTTCACCAATCCTCTCGAGAAGGTGACGGAGGATTACATCACCGGACGGTTCGGGTAAACGCGGGCCGGTAGGGCGCGCCCGGGGTGAGGCGATTCCGCCTCGACAGGAGCACACCATAATGAGGCAATTTGACGAAGAACTCACCGCGCTCAAACAGCGCATCCTCCGCATGGGGGCGCTGGTCGAGACCCAGGTGGCCAACGCGATCAAGGCGTTGGTGGAACGCGATACCGAATTGGCCAAGTCCGTCATCGTGACGGACCACCAGGTCAACGCCTACGACGTCGAGATCGACGAGGAGTGCATCCGCTTGCTCGCCCTGCGCCAACCCACCGCGAGCGACCTCCGGTTCATCACCACCGCGATGAAGATCTCGACCGATCTGGAGCGGATGAGCGACCTTGCGGAAGATATTTGCGAGCGGGCGCTGGAATTGGCCGACGAACCTCAGCTCAAGCCGTACATCGATATCCCCAGAATGGCGAATTGGGCCCGAACCATGGTCAAAGAAGCCCTGGATGCGTTCGTCAATCGCAACGCCGACCTTGCGAGAAAGGTCTGCCGAGACGACGCGTTCGTGGACGACCTCACCGGCCAGATCTTTCGCGAGCTTCTCTCGTTCATGATCGAAGACCCTCAGACCATCCGCCGAGCGATCCGGATTACCTTCGTCGCGAAATACATCGAACGGATCGGCGATCATGCGACCAACGTGGCTGAGATGGTCGTGTATCTTGTCGAAGGGAAGATCATCCGTCACACCACGGTGTAACCCCTCGTCCACTCGCGATGGAAGCACTTTCGCGGCCCCGCCCTCTGTTATACTGAGCACCGTTCCGAGCCAGGAGACGACCATTCCCGACGCTGCACGAAGACCGGATTCCGAGCCGTCTTCTCCCCACGAAGCCTCCTCGCCGTCCACCCCGGAGATTCGGCGGAGCCTCCGGTTTGCCAATCGAGACGGGGTCTGGGCGTCGGTGATGACGGGGTTCGGCGAGAGCTATTTGGGGGCGTTCGCGATTTTCCTGAAAGCGACCAACTCCCAGATCGCCGCGCTCGCCGCCCTCCCGCAACTGCTCGGCGTGTGGTTTCAGTTCATCTCCGTGTGGGTGCTGCACCGGCTCAGGCAGCGCAAGATCATCATCCTCACCGGCGTCTTCGGCCAAGCGCTGAGTTGGCTGGTTATTCTCGCGATCCCCGTGTTCTTTCAGGACGACGCGATCTGGTGGCTCGTCGGGGCGGTGACCTTGTACGTGGTTCTCGGCCATCTTGCGGTGCCGCCGTGGAACAGTCTGATGGGCGACCTCGTCGATCCCAATCAGCGCGGACGGTACTTCGGGCGACGCAGTCGGGCGATGAGTGTGGCCGCGTTCCTCGCGCTCTGTCTCGGCGGGATTCTCCTCCACCGAGCCGAGCAGGGGGGCTCGGTGGTCCTCGGATTTTCCGTCATCTTCCTTGCCGCGATGGGGGCGCGCCTGATCTCCGCGTATTATCTCACCCAGATGGCGGAGCCGCCGTACATCGCGAAACCCGACGATCGGTTCTCGCTCTGGGAGTTTCTCCGCGACGGCCGGCGCACGAATTTCGGTCGATTCGTGGGCTACATCGCCTTCACCCATTTTGCGGTGCAGGTGTCCGCGCCGTTTATCACGCCCTACCTTTTACGAGACCTCCATTTTACGTACCTCCAGTTCATGGTCGCCACGGCGGCGACGGTGGTCGCGCAGTTCCTCACCCTTCCTGGATGGGGACGATTCTGTGACCGTTTCGGCAATAAACAGGCGCTCAGGCTCACCGGGTTCCTCTTGCCGATCATTCCCCTCCTTTGGCTGTGCACGACCAATTTTTACCTGATCGTGGCCATCCAGATGTTCGCGGGCCTCAGTTGGGCGGGCTTTTCGCTCGCGATGGGGAATTTTCTGTTCGACACGGTCAGGCCCGCCAAACGCGCGCAATGCGTCGCCGTCTACAATTCGGCCAACGCGGTGGGCATTTTCTTCGGAGCCTCATTAGGCGGATTGCTGATTCCCTGGATCCCCGGGGAGCTCAGCCTTGGCGGAGTCCATCTGTCAATGGTCTCGAATCTCCAGTTGTTGTTCCTGCTGTCGGCGCTGCTCAGGTTTTTGGTCTCCCTCAGGTTCCTTCCCTTGATCCGCGAAGTGCGCACCGTGTCGCCGTTTCTCGCCGAGGACGTGACCGCCAAGCTCTTCCTGGTCGGTCGGCGAACCGTCGTGACGGTGTTCGGCCGAATCGGGAAGGTGGTCGTCGTGTGGATGCTGGTGGTCGTGGGCCAGCGGCGAGAATGATGAGACACGCTCGATATTTCAGTGAGTTAAGCGCCCTAACGAGCCCAGCCCCGGGCCGAGATGGTGGAGCACGGATATGCCTGACTTGAATATCGGCGCTTGACAGCTTGGTGATTGAGGGAGTATAAGGGGGGCGGTTGTTGTTCATGATAATTCGTCTGGCGGTGTACGTCGGACTGGGGATTCTGCTCGCGCTGTTCTGGCGAGCGTGGAGGCCGGGCCCCAGGTTACGGCGGCAAGGGAAGGAAGCCGGGGAGGCGATGGTCTTCGATCCCGCTTGTTCGACGTACCTTCCGAGTGCAAAGGCCTTGAAGCAACGCGTCGGCGGGCAGACGTATCACTTCTGCAGCCGAGAATGCGCCGAATCTTTCGAGGCGAAGTCAGTTTCCCACGCCGATCCGCATGGATCAGTCAGGGTGTGAGCGATGAAATTCTTCATTGATACCGCCAACATCACCGAGATTCGAGAAGCGTCGGAGATGGGGCTGATCGACGGGGTCACGACCAATCCGACGCTGATCGCGAAGGAAGGTCGACCTTTCCGGCGGGTGATCGAGGAAATCTGCCAGATTGTCGACGGTCCGATCAGCGCCGAGGTGACCGCGGTGGAGGCCGAAGGCATCCTGCGGGAAGGCCGGGAGCTCGCTAAGATTCATCCCAACGTGGTGGTCAAGGTTCCCCTGATTCCTGAAGGACTGAAAGCGGTTCGACAGTTCACCAGCGAGGGGATTAAGACGAACGTCACGTTGTGTTTTTCGCCGTCCCAGGCGTTGCTGGCTGCGAAGGCCGGCGCCTCGTTTATCAGCCCGTTTGTGGGGCGGCTCGACGATGTCAGCGAGCAGGGGATGGACGTCATCAGCCAGATTCTCACGATCTATGAAAACTATGGATTTTCGACTCAGGTGTTGGTCGCGAGCGTCCGCCATCCTCTCCATGTCGTCGAGGCGGCGATGTTGGGCGCCCATGTGGCCACCATCCCGTATGCCGTGCTCATGCAGTTGTCTAAACACCCGCTCACGGATATCGGATTGAAAAAGTTTCTGTCGGACTGGGAGAAACTGCCCAAGACGATCTAACAACGGTCTGAAGGGGAGGGTTGTCCACCTGGCATCGGATCAGACAAAACCACGACAATCGATTGTTGCCCTCCTTACCGCCGCCATCCGGGCGGCTGATCCCGCTTTGCTCGTCAAGCGGGCGCTCTCACTGAAAAATCGCCGCCTCCTGGCTGGAAAAGCGGTCTATCCCATCGATAAATATCAGCGCGTGGTGGTCGTGGGCGGGGGGAAGGGGGCCGTTCCGATGGCCTCGGCGGTTGAACAGCTCCTCAAGGACCGAATCGACGGGGGACTGGTCGTCACCCGCTACGGAAACGGGGGGACGTTGTCGCGGATCGAGGTGGTGGAAGCCGGCCATCCGATTCCCGATCGAAGCGGGGTGGCCGCCGCCCAGCGCCTGCTGGAACTGCTGAGAAAATCAGGCGAGCGCGATTTAGTGATCGTCCTGCTCTCGGGCGGCGCCTCGGCCCTGTTACCGGCCCCGGTCGAGGGCGTCAGCTTGACCGATAAGCAAGTGGTGACGGCGCTGCTCCTGCGCGCGGGCGCGACGATCCAGGAAATCAACGCGGTCCGGAAGCACCTGTCCCACCTCAAGGGGGGCAACATGGCCCTCGCGGCGTCGCCCGCGACGGTCCTGACGCTCGTGCTCTCCGACGTGGTGGGCAACGACCTGTCCAGTATCGCCTCCGGGCCGACCGTTCCCGATCCCACCACGTTCCATGATGCGATGGCGATCCTCCACCACTACGACCTGTGGGACAAGATTCCGCAAGCGGTGAAAGACCACCTCGTTCAGGGGAGTCGGAGCGGGTCGAGTGAAACGCCCAAGCCGAATCATCCCGCGTTTTCCAAGGTCCACAACCTGATCGTCGGCGACGTCGGGGTCTCGCTCGATGCCGCGGCCGCTCAGGCCAAAAAACTCGGCTACCACCCCTTCGTGCTCACCTCGTCGCTCACCGGCGAAGCCCGCGAGGCGGCCAAGGTGTTCGGGGCCATCATCCGAGAAATCGTGGCGACCGACCGACCGATCAAACGCCCCGTCGCGCTGCTGGCCGGTGGCGAAGCGACGGTCACCGTCCGCGGTCAAGGTACGGGCGGACGGTGCCAGGAGTTCACCCTCGCCCTCGCGCTGGAGATCGCCGGTCTGAAGAAGGTCACGGCCTTCGCCTTCGGCACCGACGGCTCGGACGGGTCCACCGACGCGGCGGGCGCCGTGGCCGACGGCGCAACCGTGGAACGCGCCCACGCGATGGGACTCCAACCCCAGCGGTTCCTGGATCAGAACGATTCGCACACCTTCTTCCACACAATGGCCCAAACAATCCAAACCGGTCCCACCCGCACCAACGTCACCGACCTCTACTGCGCGCTGATCGGGAAGTAAGCCGCTCGCGACGAGATTCCGCTCTTGATAATTTATGGAAGAAAATAAATCCGTCGCCTTTTCCACCTCCCCTTTTCCAGTTGTGAAGCTGCTTTCAAAGCATTTCCAAATGAATCCACCAATGAACGCTATAGCGTTTGGACACGGTAGGATTACCAAGCAGGTCGCCCAGGCTGGTGCTCAACGTTTTGTTCTCCACATTATTATGCGGTGTATAAGTCAATACTCATGCCTGATCCCATATCTTGCATCTCGATTTGCCGAGCATTGGGTGCAAGCGTGGAACGCTTACGACCTCGTCAATACTCATGCCTGACCCTGGTTCCGTGTACAACAACGTCAAGGGGATCATATTTCTTTCCATTTAAGGCCCCAATAGCCAATCACCGACTCTTTCGGTATTCCCATTCCGCCATTTCTTCTGCTGCTTGCATGGATGCCGCTTCGCGCCTGACTTGTTCTGGATCAATCCCATGGGCTTGAAGAATGTTCTCGAATTCTTTCCGCTCTTTCGTTCTTCTCGCTTCCTGTTCTTGCGCGAAGATTCGATGCTGCTCTTGTACTTTGATCCAATACGGTTGGCCGTTGGCATCGCAATAGGAGGCGAGCTGGTCTTGTTCATCCCAGTAATTCTTGACCAGGCCCCCCAATGCCCCACCTCCAATCAGGCCTAGGATGAATCCGGGCCATCCGAAGAGCCAGTACCCGAGGGCTGCTCCGATGATTCCCATGATTGTTCCCATGGTCTTCTTCTCCTTCGTCCAATGTAAAATTTCGTTATACACGTCAATCAGAGCAACGGTTTCTGACATTTCGGATGTTTTTAGGGTTCAACCTGCCTATCTTTAGTTAGTTTACCAGTCGGCCGCAAAAAGGGGGACGGATTTATTTTTTGTGATCGTCGGCGCCCCGTGAAACGTGCATGGGTGTTGGGGATGTGCCTGTCCCACACCCTCCAGACTGGTCCCACCCGCACCGGCGTCCCCGACTGTACTGCCCCCTGATCGGGACGTCACGCGCTGAATCGACAAGACGGTGGCACCGCCACCCGGGTCGATCATTCCATCGTAGGATTTGCCGATCGGGGAGGGTTTGCTATCGTCTCGGGCGATGGGATCACCCATTGGGGAGGCCACCCCTTCTGAGCTTCCCCTCGAGTTTCGTCTTCCAAGGATCACGTACAATGGACGTCACCTTGGAGGCGAAGATGATCAAGATCCCGAAGCAGGAATACACGGCTGAGTTCAAGACACAGGCGGTCAAGCGAGTGGCCGAGGTA
>JACQCD010000047.1 GCA_016201825.1 Nitrospirota bacterium
GTCCTTGAGGGCGAGCTGCTCTTCATACGCCTTCAAGGCCAACTCCTGTTTCAGGGCGGTTTGTGCCAGCGCCGAGTGCGCCTTGAACCGAAGCGTCACATCTCGAACGACCAAGAGATAGACGAACGGCGCGCCGATCGCCGACACGATGATCACGTCGAGGATGCTGATGCCCTCTGGCAGTTTGAACACCTCGGTCACGACGGATGCCACCAGCTCGGCGAGCGCCACGATGGCTAGAATTCGAAGGAAGATCGTCAGCGGCCGGAATGGAAGGGGATCTTCGCCGTTCCGAGGGGTACGGGCGCGCGGTCTGCCGACTTCAGGTGCGCCCTCGCGTTCTTCTGGCGGTAAATCCGGTCTGCGCGGCCCTTCGTTGGGGGCGCGTCGGCCTTCATCGCTCATAAGGAAGGGACTCCGTTCTGTTTCAGTGTACCGAGTCTCGTCCCGCTGGCAAGCTTGGCAACGCTCCTTCGCGCCCCTCCGCCCTCGCGGCGGCCGTTGCCCATTGCATTCCGCAAAGTCGCCGGACTATAATGAGCCGTTTTTTTCGTTGACCGTTCGGCTGGTTTGATCGCCTCGCCCGCTTGATGCCGTGGGTGCACGCATAGGGGAGATTTCATGTACAAAACGATATACGTCCCGGTCGATAATTCGGACCACTCCAACCGCGCGATCGATCTCGCCGTCCGGTTGGCGCAGCACTTCGGCGCCACGGTCGTCGGCAGCCACGCCTACGCCGCGAAAATGCACGACAAGCGCTTCAAGCAAATGGAAGCCGGCCTGCCGGAGGAGTATCACGACGAAAAAGAGCTCGAGCGGCAGCGGCGGATTCACGACTCATTGATCACCCGCGGGCTGGAGATCATCACCGATTGCTACCTCGATGTGGTCGATAAGCAGTGCAAGAGCGCCAACGTCGCGTTCGAGCGCCGGTTCCTCGAAGGGAAAAATTTCCAGGTCATTACCGAGGATATCAACGCCAACAAGTATGACCTGGTCGTCATGGGGGCTCTGGGGGTGGGCGCCGTGCGAGACAGCGTGATCGGCAGCGTGGTGGAGCGCACGATCCGCCGGATCCACACCTCGGACTTCTTGGTCATGCGCAACCCCAAGACGATCGAGCCCGACGGCCCGATCGTGTGCGCGCTCGACGGGAGCGGCCACTCGTACGGCGGTCTCATGACCGCGCTGGCGCTGGGCAAGGCGCTGAACGTGCCGGTGGAGGCCATCTCGGCGTTCGACCCGTATTTTCACTATGCGATGTTCAACAGCATCGCCGACGTCCTCTCCGAGGAGGCCGGCAAGGTCTTCCGGTTCAAGGAGCAAGAGAAGCTCCACGAAGAGATCATCGACAGCGGGCTCGCCAAAATCTACCAGGCGCACCTCGACATCGCCAAGCAGATCGCGGAGGGCGAGGGCGTCCAACTGAAGACCACGCTCCTCGACGGCAAGGCGTTCGAGCGCTGTCTGCAGTATGTGAAAAAGAACAAGCCGTGGCTGCTCGTCATGGGCCGCATCGGCGTCCACTCCGACGACACCATGGACATCGGCAGCAATAGCGAGAACCTGCTCCGCCTCGCGGCGTGCAACGTGCTCATCTCGAATCGAACGTACGTGCCGCCCATCGACACGATGGCGCAGTACACGATCGCGTGGACGGAAGAAGCCGCCAAGCGCATGGAACGGGTCCCGTCGTTCGCCCGCGGCGTCGCGCGCACCGCGATCTACCGCTACGCGACCGAGAAGGGCCACACGATCGTCAGCAATGAGGTCGTGGACGCCGCGATGGGCCACCTGCTGCCCCCCGCCGCCGTGGCCGCGATGAAGGGCCTCGGCCAGACGTTGGACGCCGCAGGAGTCGACCGGGACAAGATGGAAGCGAGCGACGAGGTCGTGAAGGATCTCATGGGCGCGCAGAGCGCCCAGATCATGGGCCTGATGGGCGACACCGCCGCGGCCAGCGCCGGCCAGAAGATCCTGAGCTACGACGAGCGCCGCGAGCTCGACTATTGGGTGTGCAGCGACTGCGGCTACCTCGCGAAGGGGAGCCAGCCCGTGAAGTGCCCGATCTGCCCCGCCGAAGGGTCGAAATTCAAGCTCATCGATAAGTCGATCATCCTCGCCGCCGCGAAAGCCGAGGGCAATATCGAAGTCGAGATCGCGTACGACGACGTGGTCATCGAATGGACGGCCGAGGCCAAGGAACGCTTGAAGGCCGTGCCCTCGGGCTACATGCGCCGCCGGGCGAAGGCGATCATCGACAAGTCGGCGCGCAAGATGGGCCTCAAGACGATCACCACCGACTTCACCAGCAAAGTGATCATGGAGTACGCGTCCGAGGTGAGCTGGAAGGATGAGCTGCTCGCGGGCAACGCCGAGGAGAAGCTCGCCGCGCCGGCGCCGGAGTTCGAGTGGACGCGCGACGCCAACCAACGGATCGAGCGCGTTCCCCCCGGCTACATGCGCGACTGCACCAAGGGGATGGTCGAGCAGCACGCCCGGTCCAAGGGCGTTCGCGCGATTACGATCGAGATCTGCAACGAGGGCATCGAGCTGGCCAAGGCTTCGATGGAAGAAGCCATGAAGAATCCCGCCAAGATGGAAGAAATCCTCTCCAAGTTCATGCCCAAGAAACCAGAAACCGCGCAGCCCACGGCGTAGACCGAGTCGGTCGCGACGACAGAACACGATGGCCGTCGAGCTGAACCTTCCCGTCTTCCGAGCGTCTCAGGAGGAATTCAAACCCTTCCTGATCGCGTGGAACCTCACCAAGCGCTGTAACCTTCGCTGCGCGCACTGTTACCTCTCGGCCGGCGAGCGCGACGCGGGCTCGATCGACGAGCTGACGACCGAGGAGTGCTACCGCGTCGTCGACGAGATGGCTCGCGTGAACCCCGCGTCGATCCTCGTCCTGACCGGGGGCGAGCCGCTCCTGCGCCGCGACCTCCCACACATCGCGCGCTATGCGACCACCAAAGGGATGATGGTCGTCGTCGGCACCAACGGCACGCTGCTCACCGACGAGAAGATTCGCGAGTTGCTGGACGCCGGCGTGATGGGCGTGTCGATCAGCGTCGACTCGCTCGACCACTCCAACCATGACACGTTCCGCCGCCTGCCCGGCGCGCTCAAGGGGTCGCTGGCCGGCATCGAAGCCTGCCGCCGCAACGGCCTGCAGTTTCAGGTCCACACCACGGCAAGCAGCATGAACTACGACGAGATCCCGGCGATCATGGATTTCGCCTTCAAGGCCGGGGCGCGCGTCTACAACCTCTTCTTCCTCGTCTGCACTGGACGCGGCGAGGAGATGTCCGACATCACGCCCGAACAGTATGAGGAGGTCCTGGGCTACCTCCTCGACGTACAGACCAAATTCCCCGGCATGCTGGTCCGCTCGCGCTGCGCGCCACACTTCAAGCGCATCGCCTACGAGAAAAATCCGGAATCCACGATCACGAAGGCTCAGGGCTATGAAGGCGGCGGCTGCCTCGCGGGCACGCACTACGCGCGCATCACGCCCGAGGGAGATCTCACGCCCTGCCCCTTCATGCCGCTCTCGGTCGGCAACCTTCGCCAATCGGGCTTCGACACCCTGTGGAACGATTCACCGGTCTTCGCCGATCTGCGCGCGCCGAAGCTCAAGGGCAAGTGCGCGGACTGCGAATACAGCGAGCTCTGCGGCGGCTGCCGCGCGCGCCCCTACGCCTCCCACGGCGACTATTTGGACGAAGACCTCTGGTGCCACTACACGCCGAAGGGCGGCGCAAAGATCCTCCCGATGGCGGAGGTCTTCGACGGCCCCCCGCCGCCGTGGAGCGAGGCGGCGATCGAGCGCTTAATCCGGTTGCCCTTCTTCCTGCAGAAAATGGTGAAGCAGCGCGTGGAGAAGTTCGCCCGCGAGCAAGGCGCCGCGCTCGTCACGCCCGAGTTGATGGAAGCCCTGCGCAAGCGGACATTCGGCAACGACACCCCGGTCTTCGACGCGGGCCGCTTCCAGGGCCTAATCCCGGAGGGGGTGACGAAGGACCGGGACGCCCCGTGATCGCGTCGGGACAACTCTTCAAGATCCTCACCTTCTGGGTCCATCTGGTCTCGGCCTTCATCTGGATCGGCGGCGTCATCTTTTCCAGCCTGATCCTGCTCCCCGCCGCCCAGAAGTACCTCAAGCAAGACGTCCGCGGCGAGTTCCTCCGCCACGTCCATCAGCGCTTCCAGAAAGTCTCGGCGATCTTCGTCACCCTCCTGCTCCTCACCGGCGGCGTCAACATCCACTTTGCCAAGCAAGTCCGCGGCACCCTCACCGGCATGTACTTCACCGCCCTGATGCTCAAGATTTTCTTCTTCACGATCCTGCTCACCTTCTACCTCCTCCACCTCAAGGAACTCGGCAACCGCAAACCCCTGGACCACTTCCCGTTCCAAGAAGCCACGCTGGTCCTGGGCATATTGATCATCCTGATGGCGGCGGTGCTAAAGCACAGCTAGGCTCCCCGCCGACAATCCGGGCCGAAGACGGCTTGTAGGACATCAAGAAATTGTCTTATACTGCGTGACATGAGTCGGCCGATAGACCTCGACCTCTTTAAGGTGTATACCGGAATCAAACTTGACGGCTCCCGGTCTGAGGTCGTGACACGGGCATTGGCCGATCCTCGAACCCGCGACCTCGTGTGGTTGTACCTGGCCGTGAATGAAGTTCCTTGGAAACAACTGGCCGTGCCCCCTCGACTCATCGGCGCATTGCGCCAACAGGGCGAGAAAGCTTCGCGTCTGGCCGCCGTCTGGCGGACGGCGACGGGCTACTGGCTTGGCCGCCCCTTTCGTGTGTGGTACGCCCAGCGCACCGGAGGCGCGGACATTAGGGTCAGTCGATCAGAGGAGCAACGATGGCGCGAGAGTATCTGGCTGCGAAAGATGCAATTGACGCCCTCGTTCGCGCGATCGAGCCGATCAGCCGTCGCTCGGTCGACGTCATCCTCCTCGGGGGCCTTGCGATGGCCTGGTACGGATCATCGCGCCAAACGTACGACCTCGACGCAGAAGTCTCGTCGCTGACCAGACCCCAGCTCACGCGCCTGTGGCAATCACTCGGCTTCCCGGCTGATCTGAGCGCGGACGTATCTCACTGGGGAATGATCGATCTGCCTCCCGGCTACCGCAAGCGGGCGAAGACGATCCGGCGACACGGCCGGGTCACGGTCCGCATCCTGTCGCCGCTCGACCTCGCCATGTCCAAACTCCGAGTCATGCGCGACTCCGACATCCAAGACGCGCTGTTTTTGATCCGCCGGTTTCGAATCACCAAGCTTCAGATCCGCCGCGCGATGAATCGCATGATCCGCGCCTCGATCCCGTCGACCGATCTGTTCTTCTTCCAGCGGTTCATGGAGGGGTTCCTCAAGGAGCAGTTCCGGTAACGCGAGGGAAGGACATGTCGACGGTTCTGGCCAAACGAATGACCGCCGAAGTGGAGGGCGAGTTCGTGGTCTTCCTCATCGGCATGCGCATCAACGCGTTCCGGAAAATCCACAAGTGGCTGCCCGTGGCGTTCGCGATGCCCAAGATGATTCGCGAGCTGTCGACCGCCCCCGCATCGGGTTTTCTCGGCGCCCAGACGTGGTTCGGCAATCCCTCCATCATGGTCCAGTATTGGCGCTCCAAACGCCGTGTCCCACCTCCGAATGTCTATCGATGACGAAACGCCGCAAACCCATAGCTGAACAAGCAGAAGAACCGGTCAGCGGTTGCCGCTGCTGGGCGACGGATGATCCTCTGTTCATCGTCTACCGCGACGAGTGGGGCGTGCCAGTACGGGACGACCGGCTGTTGTTCGAGCAGTTGGTGTTGAGCGGATTTCAGGCCGGGCTCTCGTGGCGGACGATTCTTTACAAGCGCGAGAACTTCCGGCGCGCGTTCCACAACTTTGAGGCGGATCGGGTGGCAACCTACGGAGCGCGCGAGCGTCGAAGGCTCTTGGCCGACGCGGGCATCATCCGCAACCGCCAGAAGATCGACGCCGCCATCAACAACGCCAAGTCCGTGCTAACGGTCCGAGAGGAGTTCGGTGCTTTTTCAGACTATCTGTGGGAGTTTGTCGGTGGCCGTCCGATTCGTCGGCGACATCCTGGCGGTGAACACCCGGCGCGCTCATCCGAGTCGGACGCGCTGTCCAAAGATCTCCAAACGCGCGGGTTCAGCTTCGTCGGTTCCACGATCGTGTATGCGTTCATGCAGGGTGTTGGATTGGTGAACGATCACCGGCCCTCGTGCCCGAGGGCGCGGAGCGAATCAGATACGGCGTGAACCTCCTCTTTCGAATGCTCAAGGTCCTCTTGGCGGCCGTGTTGGGCTCGCGCTTGGCGCCGCTTGGCGAGTCGGTGGTGGCTTTTCGCGTGTGGCCGAACGACCTCGATACTAATCTGCACATGAACAATGGCCGCTATCTGACCCTCATGGATTTGGGACGCCTGGACCTGATGATCCGCGCGGGGCTCGGCCCCGTGATCGTGAGGCGACGTTGGCGGCCGATGGTCGGGACAGCCGTCATTCGGTTTCGGAGAGGCTTGGCGCCGTTCGAGCGCTATGACCTGAAAACTCGGATCGTGTCGTGGGATGAGAAGTGGTTTTGGATCGAGCAGCGATTCGAACGCGGGGGTGAGTTGGTCGCCGTGGGAGCGGTCAAAGGGCTCTTCCGGAACCCGACGGGAAACGTCCCGACGGCTGAGGTATTGGACGTGCTCGGGGTGACCGAAGCGCCACAGATTCCGGATTGGATTCTTGCGTGGCAACGCGCGGACGCGGGCACGGTTTCATCGATGGCCGCCGAACCTCCGCATGGGCGGAGGGCGGGCGAGAACATGTTGCTGACCACTCCTCGGTTCCCGGATCCACCGTCACGCTAGCCCATCATCGCTCATTGACGGGTGGTTGTTCAACACCCAGCGAGGGGACCTCGCCGGCGCTCAGCGGACGTACATCGGGTTGGAGTAAATCCAGGGGAGCCACTGGCCTTCGACCAGCAGCGCCACCTCCGCGCGGTAGACGCCGGGGCCCGCGACCGGCACCGTGACCGTCGCGGCATCTGACCGGCTGACAACGGCGCCGTCGCGGATCACGGTGATGCGGCCCGGGTGCGGCACCGCGACGCGGAGCGTGAGGTGCTCGGTCGAACCAACGGTGTCGCCCAAGCCCCAGACCCCGCCCGCGCCATCGATCATTCGCACGTCGAATCCGGACGCGGGAACCAGCCGGTCGAACGCCAAATAAGTGCGGCCGCGTCGCAAGGCGTCCAACAACGCCATCTGCGTCAATTCATCGGCCAGCAGATAGGTGGTCGCTAGGCCAAGCGTGAGGGCGTAGGGATCGAGGTGATTGAAGATCTGGATATCCTTCTTATGGGTATCCGGCGCGCCGACGGCGACGAAATGCCGGCGCGCCGCCTCGACGTCGAACGCGGCCAGCGCACGGTCGGGCGGACGGACCAGCGACTGCAAAACCGAGGTGTCGAAGGCGTCCGAATCTTTCGCCGAAGCCCACCGATCGCGGAACACCGTTTCTTCAAGATGCTCTTGGTAGGACACGAGCGCGTCGACCAGCAGCCCCGGGTACCGCCAGGGGTCCGAACGCACCTCGTCGTAGAGGTCCCACACCTCCACCCCAGACAAGCCCGGTTCACCCCAATGCCGAAACCAGGTGGGATGAGCGCCGATCGCCACCCCCCCCTGCGCGACGATGGCCTCCGCGACCTGTCGGAACGACAGGCGGGATGTGTCGATGAACGAGCGGAGACCGAGACCCAAGATGTAGTCATTCTCGGCGCGAAACTCGGCGCCCCGGATCACCAGCACGCCGTCGCGCCAGCCGTCGAAGCCCTGCTCGAAAATCGCGGGGCTATTGTGGTCGGTCATCATCACGAAATCCAGGCCGGCCGCCTTCGCGGCGGCGACGATCTCGGCCGGTTCACCGGCGCTGTCGTGCGAGACGTTCGAATGAACGTGGAGCACGCCACGGTATCGCTTGGGCAAGTCGAGCGGCGACACGCTCGGCTCGGCTGCCAGGGCACTCATGGTACGCCCCAACGTTTCAAATCGAAAATCACGATAGGACGCCACGGCCACCACCGCCAGGACCAACCCCGTACCAAGCGCGATGAACCGGCGGAACCACTTCCGCACACGTCCCCGTCTGGTCGACCGATTATCCGGGGTCCTCATCTCATCTGAGTCCCAAGACCTCTTCCCCACAACAGACACTCACCCACCCTCTTGCCAGCGTCCCGTCACGAACGGGACCGATCACTCGAAGCCGAAGGTTCGCATTCCAAGTCCCGGCAGGAATCCAGTCATCATACCACTCCAGCACGGCGAAGCGAGAGAGAATCCATTGGGAGGACACGAGGCCGCCGGCGCGTATCAACTGCAGGAATCTCATCGAAGTGGGATCATGGGTACCCCAGATCGACGCCGCCTGACAAGCCTCTTTGCTCGTACCGCTGATCGGGATCTACTTGCCGCTGTTGCTCGGATCGATGCCCTTCGCCATCGAGGCATCTCCGCCCAGGGCACGGGCCATGGTCTCCACGTTCTCCTTCATCATGCCCACGTACGTGTGCCGCGGGTCTTCCAGCTCGCCCGGCAGGTCGTCGTCGCGCAACGTATCGATGAATTTCACCCCGGCTTCGCGCCCAATCTGATTCAACACTTTGCTGGGGAAAACTTCTGACCCGAAAATCGCGGGCACGGCCTCGGCCTTGAGTTGCTTGATCAACGAGATCACGTCTTGAGGGGATGGCTGAGCGAAGTCCGAGGGTTGGACGGCGCCGATCACGGTGCAGCCGTACCGCGGGCAGAAGTACGCCCATGAATCATGGTAGGTCACGAGCTTGCGATTCTTTTCAGGGATGGTCTTAAACGCCGTCATGATCGCTTCGTCAAGCTGTTTGAGCTTGGCGAGATAGACCGCGGCATTCGCCTCGTACGCCGCCTTATGTGCGGGATCGGCGCGCACCAGCGTGTCGCGAGTGATCTCGGCGTACTTCATCGCGTGCGCCACGTTCAGCCACAGGTGGGGGTTGGGATCGCCCCTGTCTGGGGGAAACGAGAAGTCAAACACCCAGTCCTTCCGATTGATCGTCTGGGTGGCCAGCTCGACCACCTCCGCGGTCTTTTTCTTGTTCGTGGAGACAAGTTTCATGGTCGGGGTTTCGAGGTGGAGACCGTTGACGATGATGACGTCGGCCTGCGAGATATACGCGATGTCTCCGGGCCTCGGTTCGAAGGTGTGCGAGTCGGTTCCCTCGGGGATCAACCCGTGGAGCTCCACGTTCGAGCCCGCCACGTTTCGGACAATATTGGTGATCGGCGCCACCGTGGTCAACACTTTGATTTTCTTTTCCCCATCGGCACGCGCAACGACTCCGGCCCCGAGAATTGAGAGGATGAGGATCGCGGCACTTGCGTGAATCAACACTGTTGTTCTCATCGATGCTCTCCTTGGGGTCATTCGGTCTCTCGGGTGATCCATGATTCCACCCATCGTCTTCCTAAAAGTGAACCTGGGTCCTGAGTCCGTAAACGACTGCCGGATCAACGGCCCCATTTCCAGCGGGATTGGCCACGTACTGGACGTCAGGTGTGACGTGGAAGCCCTTGGTGGAACCATCTCCGCTCACCACGAACTTGTAATAGATCTCGGCGTAATGTTCCTTGTCGGAAAAACCCGTCGCCGATTTGTAGGCGCCACTCGGCGCCACGAGCCCATAGGCGAGGCCGACCACATCATCAGGCCGGCCAATCCGTGCGGCTGACGTCACCACGCCAGCGCTGAAGGTCTTATCGAACTGAGCCACGTCGGGATCTTGGTACCCCGCTCGGGCCCAAATCCCCACCGCGCTGGAGAGCTGTTGATCCAGACTCAGACCGAAACCCGAATTCCGACTTTTGATCTGAACCTGATCTGCTGCCGGGCTGATCAATGCACAATTGAAGAAGACCCCCGGAGCGCTGGCGCTCTGACAATGCGGCGTCTGCCGCTCCCACGCGTACGCCCGGTAGTTTCCCACTCGGCCGGCTCCTTGGACTTTAAAAGTCAGTTCACCCATCAGGAAGGGATCGTTGAAAAAACTGGTGTAGTCTCCATTTCCCTCGAACCACCCGAGGGTGACGATCCAGGCGTTCGACGGATAGGCAGTGAGGACAACGCCCGGCCCGAAGAAATTGACCGATCCGCCCCAGTCGATCGCGATGTTGTTGTTGAAATGCTGGGCAATGTACTGAAACGTCTCCTTGTTCGCGTAGTTGTTTTCATCGAAGTAGGACGTGAGATCGATCTGTCCCATGGTGATCTTGAGGAAATCCCTCAGCAGACGGTGCTCGTAGCGCACTTCGTTGACGTTCAACGACTCCGGATTGTTGAAGGTCTCGACGTCGTTGTTGGGACCGGTCAGATTGCCGTCGGGATTGGTGAAGAGCGGCGGCAAATTGCTGAGTCCTACTCCCTGCTCGATATCCAGCCGCAGGAGAAAAGACCCCTTGTTCCCAATCGGCGATTCGAGAAAGAGGTCGGCCGACATCTGGCCCTCCGCCCCATTCCCGCCAAATGCCGAGGGGGTACCCACGCTCTTCTGATAAATCGCGGTCGCTCCCCCGCTCAACTTGGCGCCAAACGCGCTCTGGACTGGATGGAGTTTGTGACCTTCCCCATCCGTGGTTTCCCCATCCTTCTTTTCAATTTGCTCAACTCTCCCCTTGAGGCCTTCGACCTCTTGTTTGAGACTCTCCATTTCACCGGCCTGGCTGATGCCCATACCCAGTGGCGACAACCACACTATCAGAACCGCGATACGGGTCGCCTGCATCGACTCCATCACGCATCCCTTGAAATTCATACAATTTCTCCCAACCGTAAAAATTGGTGCTACATTTATAAAATAAGTAGCATTATATAGTGTTACGTGTCAAGACTTTATTGCTACGATCTTTATTCCCTTACCAAGCGATCGAACGAAGACTCGTTAGAATCTTGGCGATAACCGGGGAATGAGTGCGTTCTTTGAGGACTGAAGGGGGGCGTGTTCGGGAGAGTCTCGGCTACAAGTCTTTTCCGGTCGTCGTCATCGTAAATTTTCCGTGCTTGACGCCCTTGGTGCCGATCAGTCGATCGGCGATCTTCTTGACCTCGCCGCCCTTGCCCTGAACGACCAGCACTTCCAGACAGTGGTGCTCGTCCAGGTGGATGTGCAGCGTGGAACGAAAGAGTTTTTGGAACTGGTGCTGCAGATCGGTCAGGGTGTCGCTCAGCTCCCGGACCTCGTGGTCGTAGACGATGGTGACGGTGCCGACGATCTCGCGGTTCTCGTCCCAGTCCTGTTCAACGAGCGAATCCCGGATGAGGTCTCGGATGGCTTCCGAACGGTTGGTGTACCCCTTTTTCTCGATGACCTGGTCGAAGCGTTCCAGCAGGTAGCCCTCCATCGAAACCCCGAAGCGTTGGAGCTCGTCGCTCTTTTTCGGCGCGCCCCCGGCCCGGCCGTGCTTTTCCCCGTGTTTCTCGGAGATGTGATATCGAACATCCTTCATTTCTCGATCTTCAGGTCGCCCTCGCCCTTCAGGTAGTTGCGGAACCGCTGCATGAGCCCCTCGCCGAGCACGCCGACGTGCGGCTTCTTGGCCATGTACTCGCGGATTTCATCGAGCCGCTTGTCCGCCTGCTCGTTGCCTTGAAGGCGTTTGACCTGTTGCTTGGCGGTATCGAAGGCGTCAAAGGTCAACTCGGTGTAGCCTAACTTCCGGATGCGCATGACCGCCTTCATCATCGCCTCGTTCCGAAATGTGGTCAGCAGGTCCGACGTGATGACGGTCGCGCCTTGCTTGCGGGCTCGGCGCTCGGCGGCCTTCTTGATCCCGCTTCGGA
This sequence comes from Nitrospirota bacterium, assembly GCA_016201825.1. GTDB lineage: Bacteria > Nitrospirota > Nitrospiria > 2-01-FULL-66-17 > 2-01-FULL-66-17 > 2-01-FULL-66-17. The sequence goes on from JACQCD010000047.1 coordinate 11,914, forward strand.
CGAAATCGGGAGACGTCTGAAGCCGGGCCCAGGCCTCCTCGCTCCAGCGAACCGGTTCGACCGGCGCCTCCCAGACCCGGGTGAGCGCTTCTTCGGTCATCTCGCCGATACCATGGGCGCGCGCGAGGTCCTCGGCATCGGCCTTGAGCATCTGGACGACGAACTCGGTGGCCATCGGAGGCGTGCCCGCGACCTTCCCCATCAGCTTCGCGGTCGCTTCAGCCGTCCACGGCATCTCCGCGGACGGCCTGCCCTCATCGCGGGCACCAAGCGCTTCCACCTTCTCCAGCAGTTCGACGTTCACCTCCATGTGCCCACGCTCGCGGGCGACGTCTTCGGCGATCCGGCGGACCATGTCCTGCATGAACGCGGGGGCAGTGGCAAGACGTTTCTTGGCGGCCTGCGTCCAGTGGAGATGCCCCTTGGCGATCTGATCCGCCGCGTCTTTGAGCTCTGCCTCGCCCCCCATCGAACCCATCGAGGCGTTTTTCCAGCCGGCGAGTTGCTCGGCCGTGATGAGGGAGAGGCCCAGCTCGCGGGCCTTCTTCTCGGCGAGCTTCTTCACCATCCCGCGGAGAAAGATCGGCGCGCGCTGGAGGCTCTCCAGCGCCGACTCGCTCCAGCGAATCTCGACGGTCTGATTGGACGACTCACTCGACATGACCATTCACCCCTGACCGAACACCGCGCGCACCAGCCCATCCCAGAACAGGGTGCGCCATTTCAACGAACGCATCGCCCCCTCCCGGATCAGCGCCTGCCCTTCTTCGGTCTCGGCGTGGCGGGCGATCAGGGCGTTGAAAATATCGGCGTGCTCGACGTCTTCTTGGATATGCAGCGTAAAATAGCAGATCTGCTCCGCGGTCAGGTCCGTGTTGTTGCGGATCCCGGCCACGAGGGACTGGAACATCGTTGGAATGGAAAACTCGTGGCCGGGACCGACCGCTCCGAGACCGATCCTAAAGTCTTCACCGCGAGTCAGGGCGAGGTGCCCCCTGATATACGCGTCGGTCTCTGGTAGCGGACGGACCCGCCCCCATTCCTCGTCCCGCAAACCCGTCGCGGCAAGAAAATCGCGATAGAGATGGACGTGGCTTCGAAAGATCGTCGCCTGGCCCACCGCGGCGTCCCGCCCGCTGACGGCGCCAAACTCATCATCAAACACATGGCGGAACAGCGCCGCAGCATCCTGGTCAGGAATCTTCGGCAGGAGGTTGGTCATGTAGGTCGTGAAGACCCTGACGAGTTGGTAGTGCTGGAGCCCAAACGTCCTGATCTGGGCGAGGGTGAGCGGCTCGGAAGCGAACCGCTGGAGGAAGGGATGACGAACCCCTCCATGGGCCAAGATCTCTCGTTCCAGCCCCGCAATAAACGCCGAGGCCTGAGTCGTCACGACCTCATCCCCCCATGAACTTGGCAAAGGCGCTCTTGGCCTGATCCATCATGTCGACCGTCACCTCGGCGCGCCCCTTTTCGCGCGTCAGGCGTTCGATTTCCTTCTTGGCCATCGGACGAATGAAGAAGGGGATGTTTTCAAGCCGCTGCCGGGCTTCGGCCGTCCAGCCCATCTCGCCGGAGGTGTTGCTATAGCGATCCAGCATAGCTTGCGTCACGAAGGTCTCTCCGGCCTTTCGAGCGCCCTCTTCGATCTCGCCCCGAACCGTGGGGCGAACGAATTCCGGAATCTTCTCGAGACGATCGAGGGCTTCGGCCGACCACTCCAAGCTTGCTGAGCTATCCGAGCTTGCTGGGCGCAACACAGGGCCGCTCTCACGGCCCGAGGCTGCGAGACGTTCTTGACCCCCAGCCCCCTGACCCATTGACGCCACCATCGACGAGAACGGACAGGTTCCACCACCCTCGCCACTCGACGCCATCGCCGACGTCACCGCGGCAGCCGACGTCATCCCCGGCACAGGGCACTCCGCGCCGTCTTTCAATGTGCCTCGCGTCAGTTCGAAGGGCTCCGGCGCGGTGGTCCGTCCGCCGATCTTCACCCCCAGGGCTTGTACCATCTGGGTCTCGCCCGGGTTGGTCACCATCGAAAACCTGGCCTTGCAGGTCGGACAGAGAAACTCGACGCCCAGCGAGCCCTCTCCAGGTTTTTCAACCTTCTGAAAGAGCATGAACGTCTCGCAATTCATACACACGAACTTCATATCACTCTCCTTGCTTCGCCGAAGCGGAGACCCGCGGCTCCTTCTCCACGTCCAGGATCGCTACAGGCGTTCCGCCAGAATCCGCTTGAAATCAAGGCAGTCCACGATCCGCTGGGCAACCTCATCGAACCGTTTGGCGATCGGGTGGACACCGTCCAGGATCGGGGTCCCGGTGTCGCAACTGCGGCTTAACTCGCGGTCGAAGGGAATCTTGCCGAGCACGGGTATATCCAGATCCGCCGCGAGCGCCTCGACATTCCCCACGAACAGATCGCTCTCGTGCCCGCACTGCGGGCAGTGGTATCCGCTCATATTTTCGAGCAATCCGATCACCGGGATGCCCACGTCGCGGGCGTACATGACGGACTTTCTGACGACATCGGTCGTGACCTCCGATGGCGTCGTCACGACCACCGCGCCGTCCAACTCCGGCAGAAATCCTGCGATCGCCGGCGGTTTATCTGCCGCGGCCCCCGGCGGAAGATCGGCCAGGAGGAGATCTAAATTCCCCCACGCGATATCGGCGAGGAATTCGCGGATTACATTCATCTCCAACATCCCAAGCCAGACGGGGCTGAGCTCCATCGAGCCATTCCACCGGACCGGCGCGTGATCGCGCAGGAAAAAGTCCATCGAGGCCACCCGAATGCCCAGGGGGCCTTCAGGTGGAACCGCACCGTCCGGCGTGATCTCAAACCGACGGCCCGTGATCCCCAGCATTTTGGGGACGCACGGACCGTTCAGATCCACATCCAACACACCGACCTTCTGCCCCCGGCGCGCAAACGCCAGCGCCAAATTGACGGTGGACATGCTCTTCCCCACTCCTCCCTTGCCGCTCATGACCACGATTTTGCGCGTGATCCGTCCCATGCGGATCTTGACCTGCAGCGCCTGATCGACGATCTGCCGCATGACCTGGGCATCGTCGGGAAACTGAAGCTTGCTCAGGATGGTTTTGAGGTCTTTGGAGGGAGTCATGGATGCACTGGACAAAGCCCTATATTGTCGTCGATCGTTTTTTCAGAATGCAAGCGGTCCGGCTCCTGAACCCGGCGTCGCTCGGTCCCGCCGCCTACTTGCCACCCAAGATCGCGTCCTTGGCGGCTTTGGCCACCCGGAACTTCACGACCTTCTTGGCGGGAATCTTGAGCGCCGCACCCGTCTGGGGGTTTCGGCCCATCCGCGCCTTGCGCTGCACCAGCACCAGTTTCCCGAGGCCGGGCAGGGTGAAGCCGTTCCGGGCCTCCTTATACGCCAGACTGACCAGAACCTCCAAGCCCTTGACCACCGTCTTGCGCGGAAGATCGACCTTCGTCGCGAGGTGTTCGATGATTTGCGATTTCGTCATTGCTTTGGCCATACGGTGCCCTCCTGTCGAGTAATATGGAAGAAAACAGCCCCACCCGCGTCAGACATGGTGCAACAAAACGCGGCCATCATACGCTAAAACGCTTGAAATGGGAAGGGGGGCGCGCCGCGGCGGTTGTACATTTCCAGGAAATCTTGCTAGACTTTTCGTGAGCGTGCTCCCACTGAAATCATACCGATCTTGAATCTCTCGTCACGGCACAGATGCGCATGACCCCGACGCTCGGCATCAAAGGACGATTGGTCTTGCTCTTTACCCTCCTGTTCGGCGTGGCGGTCGGGGCCATGGCCCTGGCATCGTTTGCCTTTCAACGCGATTTCCTCGTCGAGGAAACCGCCAAACGGGGCCAGTTGCTGGCCAAGAGCCTGATGATGAGCGTGAGAGATCCGCTCCTGAACCGGGATCTGCTGAGCTTGGCGTCGGCCCTCGAAGCCGTGCGGCAAGAGCCCGACGTCGTCTCCGCCTGGGTCCTCGATCACCGGGGCGCGGTCGTGATGCGGTCGGACGCCGCCCGGCCCGGCCTCCAGACCGCCGGGCTGAGCTCGTTGCCGACCGCTCCTCTGCTCGATCACGTCCTGACATTCTCGGCCCCCGTTACGTACGGCCCGCGGGCGATCGGATCGGTCCACATCGGCCTGGGCATGGCCCAGGCCGATGTGGCTCTTGGGCGCACCCGACGACACGTCGTCCGGACGATGTTCGTCGGCCTCGTGATCGGCATGGCGGGGAGCTTTGCGCTCGCGTGGTTCTTCGTCAAACCGGTGAACCTCCTCGTCCGAGCGACTCGCGAAGCGGCCAAGGGGAAGCTCGACGTCCAGGTCCCGGTCCGTCGGCGCGACGAGCTCGGCGCGCTGGCCGAATCGTTCAACACGATGATCGCGGACTTACGAACCGCCGCCGTCGACATCCAACAGGGCTACCTCGACATGACGATCGCCTTGGCGGCGGCGATCGAGGCCAAGGACCAATACACCCGCGGGCACTGCCAGCGAGTCAGCGCGTACTCCGTCGAAATCGGCACCCGACTGGCGCTTCCCGATCCCGCGATGCGCGATCTCGAACTCGCCGCGATCCTCCACGACATCGGGAAAATCGGCATCGACGAGGCCATCCTGACCAAACCCACCCGCCTCACCTTTGACGAGATGCAGGTCATGCACGAACACCCGGTCATCGGCGAACGCATCCTGCAATCGGTCGAACCCCTCCGCCTCGTGGCCTCGTACATCGTGCATCATCATGAGCACTACGATGGCAAGGGATACCCGCACGGCGCGCGCGGGGACGAGATCCCCCTCATCGCCCGGATCATCAGCGTGGCGGACGCGTATGACTCGATGTCGAGTCGCCGGCCGTACCGCGAGCCGCTTTCCGATGCGGAGAGCGTCCGACGGCTGCGGGCGACGGCGGGGAGCCAGTTCGATCCGCACGTCGTCGCGATCTTCCTCGAACTCCATGAGATGGGTGTGATCGAACGGATCAAACGTGCGACCGACGCGTAACCGAGCACCGTGGGCGCGAACGGTCCAGCACGGCGTCGTGTGGTTGGCCGTGCTGGCATGCGCGGGCTGCGGCCTTCGGGTGGTGACCCTTGTCTCCCCAGCCCCGCCCATGTCTCACGCACAGGACGGCGGCCTGAGCCCATCCCCGGAGCCGGGGACGACGAAAGCCGCGCCTCCGAAACCCCACCCCCACGCTCCGCCGCCGGCCCCTTCGCCCGACGAACCACCACGCGCGCAAACACCCCCGGGCCCCAAGCCGTCCCCGCTCGTGATCAGCCAAGCGGAATCGCAACTGAACGCCGGCCAATTCGACGAAGTGATCGCGCTCCTGGAGCCGGTCCTCCGGACCGCCCCCGACGATCCCGACTCCATTCGGCTGTTACGAGACGCCTACAATCGCCGAGCACTGGCGCGCTACGGCGCTGATCGCATCGAGGACGCGGTCGCCGACATGGCGCGTTCGCTCGAGATCGACCCGGCGCAGCCGGACCTCCGCGCCCGACTGTCCCTGGCGCGTGAACGGCTCGATCGCCTCAAATCCCTTCGATGAGTAGGGGCGAGGCGCTGCCTCGCCCAGGGCGGGTCACCGACCCGCCCCTACAGGTCGTACGTGAGGAGTTGCCGAAGACGGCGAACCGGGAGGTCGCGTCTTCGACGCAGACAGCATTCCGTGTCCCGTGCGGGCCACGGTGCGGTTTCCGACGACCGAGCACGCAGCAGATGGACTTTTTCAGCAGCCTACTAAGACCCGATGGTGGGAGGCCAGATCACGTAGAGCAGGACGTATGTCGAGGTGCTGGTCAGCAGGGCGAGGACGTAGAGAATCATGGTGAACGTTCCAATGGCGCGATGCCGCCGCTCGCCGTCCGGGATCAGCCATTCGATGCCTTTTTCGACCAACAGAACGAACGCCACCAGCAGGAACCCGACGACGTAGACGATGTAGCAGGCAACGCTGTGGCAACGAATCGCACTCAACAGAGCAGAGAACGCGAGAGCGCCCACCAGGACTTTGAGAAAGGCTCCGGCGCTCATCGACAACCGCCCGGGTTGCAGGACGCGGTTGCCGTTTCGTTTGACGGCCGTTCGATATCCCAGGACGATCATGTAGACCGCCAGCACGATGCCGAGCGACACCACGGCGATATGAACGAGCAGGAGCGGGACAAAGAGGCGGTGATACAGCTCCGGCGGACCGCCGAACCCTTCCTCGCCCTCAAAGGCGAGCGCACCCAAGCCGCGGTTGACGTAATAGGCCACGAAATACGCCAGCATGGCCGACATCGCCCACAGGGTCACGACGTGATGCGCTTGACCGCGGCGCCGTCTGGCCTGCCGCCACCCGATCAAGAACAGGACGGTAAACACCACGGCCAAGAGGTAACTCAGATCCGCGCCTAGCGTCCCGTACGGGCTCAAAAACCCCGGCTGCTCCAACCACGCCTTCATCCGCGCCCTCCTATCCGAACGTGAACGTGTACGTCCGCAGTCCGGCCTGCCTGACGATCAACGTGACCGTGTGGACGCCATATCCCGTGCGGTCATCGACCAGCCGATACAGGCGTTCCTCTCCCACGCGGACCATGCTGCGACCACGACCGTCGGCCGCCACATCCGCGCCCATCTCCTGCGGCAAGAGCGGCTGCTCGTCCCGGAGCACTTCCACGTCGAGCGCAGGCCCCCCGGCGCCGGCCACGACGTTGACCGCCTTGGCGGTATACCGAAGCATGATCTTGTGCTCGCCGACTCCCACCGCCGTGACCTCCTCTTCGCCGATCTCCCACCGTCCCACGAGATAGAACAGGTTCGGCTCCAGCGCCTTGGGCTCGTCGTAGGTGGTCGCCCGCATCCCGCGCAACCCGAGCGGGTTACCGAGAAACTGACCGAAGTAGGAGCCCAAGTAGATCTCAGGCGTGGCGATCGCCTTCGCGTCCACCGCTTCCGCTTCGACATCGGCGGAAATCGGATCGAGCTCGTGGCCCTCTTCGGCCAAGAGTTCGCGGATGTGCTGCTCCATCTCAGGATATCCACCCTCTCCGATCTGGGTGTAGCGGATATTCCCGCCCCGATCAATCAGATATTTGTGGGGCCAATACTGATTGGCGTAGGATCGCCACGTTTGCTTGTCGCTGTCGACGGCCACCGGATAGCGGATCTGGAGCCGTCGTACCGCCGCCTCCACACGCGCGGCATCCTGCTCGAAGGAAAATTCAGGGCTGTGGACCCCGATGATCACCAACCCGTCACCGCGGTAGCGATCGTACCAGCCGTTCAAATAGGGGATCGTCCGCAGGCAGTTGATGCAGCTATAGGTCCAGAAATCCACCAACACGACCTTGCCCCGCAACGCGGCGAGCCTCAACGGCTCGGAAGAAATCCAGCCGCGGAGGCCAACCAGTTCGGGCGCCACGCTCGACCTGGTCGACTCACCCAAAAAGGAGATCAGTGCAAAGGGGGCGGCGGCGACCACGAGAATGACCACCGTGGCAGGACCGTAGCGCCGAACGGCGCTGCTACGCCACGCAGAACGCGCGTCCATGGATCAACAGCGTTTCAGAGGCGGGGGTGGCAGGCCCGGCTTCACGGGCTCTTGGGAGGGATCGTATTGGAAGATCCATTCCCGGTACGTCGTCACGGTGTTGAACTGTGCATACTCCGGAGGGAAATTGTCCCGCTTGAGCGTGGGGGCCTCGCTCGGGCTGTGCACACCTTTGATTCGATCCACGCACGGGATCGTGGTGAAGGGTCGCCCGGTGATCGGGTCGAGGTACGCCGTGCGGAGATAGCGCTTGGAGGTTCGCGGGTCTTTGAGCAGATCGTCCACACGGAGCGGATATTGCAGGGGGCCCGCTTGGCCGTACACATACGCCGCGATCGCCCGCCGGTATTGATCGCCCCGAAACAACAGCTCCGCCTCCCGCTCCCGCTGCAGCATCGTCTTCCACTGCAAGTTCGCCCCCATCATACTCAGCCCCACCAAGACAATGGTAAACAGCGCAAACAAATAGGAAAACCCGCTCTGCGCCGACGGCGCAGAATGACAATGATCACTTCCTCTCGGGTGGCGCAGCAAGCCGGATTGCGTGTGACTCATGCGTCGGTCGACGCGCGTCATGACTTCCCTACTTCGCTACCACGTGTTGTACGCCGTCCCGTCGCTCGCCACCAGGTCGCTGCCGCTGTGTACGTCGAAGACCCCGCCGGGCTCATCTCCCTCCGTCTCGCGAACCTCGATCCACGTCTCGGCGGTTTTGGTAAACGGATCGACGGGCAACCCGCGCAGGTAGGCCGCCTCCGCCAACTGCTGAAGGGAATCCGGATAAGCTCCGTGATCGGCCGCATATTGATCGATCACATCCCGCATTACGAAGAGATCCTTTTTGAGGGCGGCCTCTCGGGCTTTGACGGCCTGGGCGCGATAGGAGGGCTCGGCGATCGTGAGGAGAATGCCCACGATCGCCATCACGATCATGATTTCAATGAGGGTAAACCCGGCTTGCGCCACAGGCGCAAATGCTAATTTCTTTCTTCCTCTCGGGTGGCGCAGCAATCCGCCTTGCGCCACGGGCGCACCCGTTAATTTCAGACCGAGCCTCCTCACGGCGCCCCTCGCTCCGCCCACACGCCGCGGCGCGTGTCGCGGGCTTCGCGTTCGAGCCGCCGGAACAGATCGGCGTGCCGCGTATTAGGCGGGATGGTCAGCACTTTGGCCAAGCCCTGCGCGACGAGATCGGCGTTGATGAGGGCGTCGTCGCGATAGACGTACGCCAGGCGCCGCTGGTACCGGTCGCGGCGTTCGACGTCAGACTCCAAGCGGACGGTTCGCCCTTCAACCGCCAAGCGATTGAACGCCAATGCCTGCTCGGCATACGGCTCCGGCTGATACAACCAGGCCGTCCCCGACCGCCGATACAATTCCGGGGTGTCGATCCCGATGTACCTCACTCGTTCGCCGGTCGCCAACTCGATCGTGTCCCCATCGATGGCACGCGCGACAACGGCGTACTCGGCGTCTGCGGATCCCGATGCGGATGGCGACCAGGGCGCGTGCGACCAGACCAGACCGAGGACCACTCCCGCCGCCAGCCACAACACGGGCCTCGCGTGACGTCGCAGCGCAGGGAGGAGACGATCGACAGCCGCCGCTCGGGAGATCCGCCGCCAATCAGCCATCGGATTCCGCCTTCCTGATCAGCTCTTCGCTTTTGGGGTTCGCGGTCGGTCCGCGCTCGATCGCCGTTTGACCCACTGGTCGATCAACGCGCGCTTGGCCTGATCCAGATCGAGAAACTCCACCCCCACGCCGACCGAGGGCCGGCCGGTGGTGTCGTACCGGTGCTGCCACACCACGCGGCAGGTACACTGGACCATCGTCCGATTGTCGGGGAGAACGAACTCGACCGGGAACGTCGCCCCCACGGCGGGCGGATTGGCAGCCGAAAAAAATAACCCACTCCGACTGATGTTCTCGGCGTATCCGATAAAAATCTTATCGTAATACTTGCCTTTGATCTCCAGGACCATCATGGGAGATCGTTCGCTGAGGCGACGGTTCGCGCCGTCGGTGGGCTTGCTCGCCTTCGGCGCCGGTGAAGCCACTGTCGGTCTCTTGACGGTCCGCGGTACCGACCGGCGGGCGGCTGGAGGCGTGCGAGGGGGCGGCGCATCAAGCACGGCGCCCTTTCGCCGGGGCGCTGCTCGTTTGGGCTTCGCGACCGTTGCTTTCGGTTTGGTCATCGCGTACCGCCACTCCAAAAACCTGGGTCACTATATCAACTTACCTAGGGGGGCGCAAGGTTCCCAAGCGCGCCGCGACGCGCACTTCGCCCGCCCGCGGCCACCGCACCTCACGGCGTCGCCGATTGGATGAAGGCCGTGTGACCGAGGGCCAATCCCGCGTCCTGGCCCGCCCCCGGCGGCAGCACGAGGACCGATACCGCACCGTGCTCGGGGATGTATTCCGGGCAGGGGTCTCCCGCGCAGGGACCGACCCCGAGGCGTCGATCGACGATCTGGCTTGTCGCATCAAGCCACAAGAGATCCGCCTCCACCTGAAGCGCCTTCGACCACACCCGCGGCGGGGTCCCGTCGTCGAAGATCAGGAGCAGGCCACGGCCTGACTGGAATCGGTTGAGCGTCCCCAGCGCAAACAACCGACGCTCGGGGGAGTCGGCCACGTCGATGACGAGGGCTCCGCCGGAGGTCTTGAGCGACAACACCTCCAGACGGCGATTGGCGGGACAGAGCTGAAGCAACACGACCACCGCGACGGCCGCTGCGATGATCAGCCAAATGGTCTTGGTATCGAGCCGAGAGATGAGGCTCCCGCTCACATCATCCCGGGGCCTTCAAGACCCCGGAACGACTTATCGCTCTTCGGTAAACGCGACCATCGCGATGTTGCGGGCCCGCTTGATCGCGGTGGTCAACGCCCGCTGATGGAGCGCACAGTTCCCGGAGATGCGGCGGGGCATGATCTTGCCGCGCTCCGTCAAGAAATTCCGCAGCATCGGCACATCTTTGTAGCTGATGCCGACGACCTTATCGGTGCAAAAGCGGCACGCCTTACGACGGCTGAAGAACTTCTTCTCGGGCGCCTGGCCGGCCTGGCCGGGGCGCGCCTCTTTCCCTCCGGACGCTCCCGCGCCGAACGAAGGGGACGAAGGGGTCATCGGTCGCATACCTTGCTCCTTAAGTTAAAACGGGACATCGTTATCGACGAACTCTTCGGTGTGGAGCCCCTCAGCGGCGGGGGCCGCCTTGGGGGTAGAGGCTGCGGTTCCCGACGGCTCCGCTCGCTTGGGCAAGAAGTTGATCGTCTGCGCCACGACCTCGTGCTTGCTGCGCTTTTGGCCGTCGTCGGTTTCCCAGCGGCGCTGCTGCAATCGGCCGTCGACGATCACCCCGTGGCCCTTGCTCAGATACTGTCCGCAATTCTCGGCCTGTTTGCCGAACACCACGATGTCGATGTAGCAGACCTCGTCTTTGAGTTCCTCACCCTGCTTGTACCGCCGGTTGACCGCCAGACTAAAGGTCGCCACCGGCGTTCCGCTGGGAGTGAACCTCACCTCGGGGTCCTTGGTGAGGTTGCCCATTAAAATCACTTTGTTGAAACTCGCCATGACTCACCCCCCGACCGTCGAATCCGGCGAGGCCGCGGCAACGGCCACCGCGACCGGAGCCGGAGAGGCGGCGTGTACCGCGGCGGCGCTCTCGCGCGTCATCTCCTCCGCGAGCAACTTCGGGTCACATTTAATCGTCAGGAACTTGATGATGGAGTCTTCCAGGCGATATTGGCGTTCGAGTTCCGCCACAACGGGCGAGGGACCACGAAACCGGAAGAACACATACGCGCCCTTCTTTTCTTTGCGGACCTCGTACGCCATCTTCTTCTTGCCCCAATTCTCCATCTTGAGGATCTCACCACCGGATTTTTCGATGAACCCACGCACCTTGGTGATGACTTTTCCCAGCTCCTCATCGGTCAGGGACGTCTTGATGATGCAAATCGTTTCATAGACCGTCATACAGATGCGCTCCTTTTGGCTCTGAAGCCCTCGCGACACGGCGAGAGCAAGGAAACGAAAACTTATAGCACAGCGGGCGGAGGGAAAGCAAGACAACCCCGATCCGGAGCGCTCACCGACGTCAGTCGTCGCGCCGGACCGAACTATTCCGGCTGACGCGCCGCCATTGTAGCGCGTGCGATCAGCGCTTGCCAAGGGAAACCGGGGACGAACCTTCGACGTCACACGCCGGGAAGATCCGTCCTCATTTTCGACAACTGCGGCCGAGCGGCATGGCCCAAAAGCGCAGGAACGTGACGTCATCGGGCCGCGGGTAATCGTCCAGCCCAATCGCGATGCGTTCTTGGCGGACCGCGATCCGATAGGTCCCGATGAAACGATCCCACCCCGAGCAGATCGTCCCAAAATTGGCGTTGTGCTCGGCCGGGACTCGGGAATGGTGAATGCGGTGCATGTTGGGCGTGACGAGCAGCGTGCGCAGGCGCGTCTCCCACGGCTCGGGGAGGCGGAGGTTGCTGTGTTGGAACTGAGCGGCGGCCAGGAGGACCGTTTCAAAGGCCATGAGCCCCCACGGGGAAACGCCGAGAATCACGATGCACACGGCCTTGACGCCGGTCGACACCAAGACTTCACCAAGGTGGAACCGGAGCGCAGTCGTCACGTCGAAGTCGAGATCGTTGTGGTGAGCCCGGTGGAAGCGCCACAACACGGGGACGCGGTGATTGGCCCAGTGGACGCCGTAGAAGATCACGTCGAGCGCAACCACCGAAGCCCCGACCGTGGACGCCGCGCCAAGCCCGAGGGCGGGAAACAGCCCCCATCCCATCTCGGTCACCCGCGAGGCCCAGCCCAGGAGCAGGCCCCCGAACGCGACGTTGACCGCAACGGCGTTGGTCCCCGCCACGCCCAGGTTGACCGCGACGTGGCCGAGCTTGGGCTGGACGGGCGCGCGAAACGGCCGCCACGTCTCCAGGGCCAGCCACACGCCCAAGCCCCCGAACGCCGTGAGCGAACGGATCAATCCGAGATGGGATTCTAAATTCAACCTGTCCCCTGTCAGACCATCAGGTCACGGCATACCGGTCCGAACAACGCATCAGGCCTGCGCCTTGGCCCCTTTGAGCACGACGGTTTGCGCCCCGTAGGACGCAGCCACCTCGCGGGTGTCGGCTTCGACACTCTTGGAAAAATAATCCACGTGCGAGACGGCGTGGACGTCGGAGAAGCCCGCCGCGCGGAACAGCGCGAGGTACTGGTCCTCCAGCACGGCCCCCACGATGCATTCCGCCCAGAGCTGGGGATTTTCACGGGACGTCTCCTTGATCGGTTTCCCCAGCACAATGTCGGCGATTTGGATTCGCCCTCCGGGACGCAGCACGCGGAAGATCTCCGCAAAGGCCGCGGGCTTGTCCGGGACCAGATTGAGCACCCCGTTGCTGGTGACGACATCGACCGAGTCGTCGGGCAGCGGAATCTGCTCGGCGTTGCCCTCGAGAAACTCCACGCGCTGAACACCCATCTTCGCAGCGTTGGAACGAGCCTTGTTCAGCATCGCCGGGGTCATGTCCAGCCCGAAGACCCGCCCGCGCGGTCCCACGAGGAGCGACGCAATCAAGACGTCCGTGCCGGAGCCGGACCCGATGTCCAGCACTCGATCCCCCTCACGGATGGCCCCCACCGCGAACGGGTACCCCACGCCGGCGAACGACTCCACCGCCGTGGGCGGGATGGCGTCCAATTGCGCCGCCGGATAACCCACGAACAGACAGGCCGGCCTGCCCGTGGGAAAGTGGAACGTGCGGTTCGGACAGCTCGCCACGTCGGTATACATTCCGGACACGGCGCGGAAAATCGACTCTTTCTTCGTATCTGTCATCGCCACCATGGTCTTCTCCTCCTGGTTGGAAGGGCAGGCCACTGTGCCTACCCCGGCGGCAGGGCCGACGGAGATCGGCCCGACACGCGGTGATTATTGAACCTCGACATCTCGCTTGCGTAGCGCAATGCCGGCGCTCCTTACCGCGCAGAGGCTGCGAGACGCTGTTGACGGTGTCGGTCCCTCTCGTTGCTCAAAACCCTCGCAACAGCAACTTGATTCGTTCTCCAAACGATTCCCCCGCCGTTTCTCGCCCCGCCTCGCGTAGCTTGGCCTTCAGCCGCTGTTCGAACTCGCCGCGCGAGAAGCAACTCCGGCAGATGTCGAGATGGCGCTCGACTTCCCGGTGCTTGACCGCGCCCAACTCTCGGTCGAGGTACTCGAGAAGATGGGTTAACGCCTCTTCACACCCGATCGTCTTGACTGGTTTCATGGCATGCCTCATTCGTATTCGTCCGCGACGTGGTCAGGCCGGCTTCCTTGGCATGCTCCCACAGCGCCTTCTGAAGAACCCCGCGCGCCCGCGCCAAGCGCGAACGGACGGTCCCAATCGGAACGTCGAGGATCCCGGCGATCTCCTGGTAGGAAAACCCCTCCAGATCGGCAAGAACCACAACGGCCCGGAACGCTTCGGGAAGCGCGTCGACCGCGCGCTCGACGTCTTCGCGAAGCACCTTGTTCAAAAACTCCTGTTCCGGGTTGCTCCACCACAACAGAAACGGCTGGTGGATCTCTTCGAAGAGCGAGAACGAGCCGCCCGGCTCGGCGGCGTCATCCAACCTCACATCGGCGGTCGGCCGTGCCGACGTCTTGCGGCAATCGGTGAGGAAGGTATTGGTGAGGATGCGGAAGATCCACGGTCGGAATCGCTCGGGATCTTTTAACGAGTTCCGGTTCTCCCAGGCCTTGGTCACCGCCTCGGCCACCACGTCTTCCGCGTCGTGCCGGTTCTTGGCTAACCGCAACGCCGCGCCCAAGAGCTCGTCCAAGAGACCCGTCACCTGTTCCTCAAAGACCCCGCGATCCATCGATGCCGACATCACGACTCCACTGGCACGCCGCCCTCACCCGCTAAGACGCACGCGGCTGAAAAAAGTTCCCAGCTCCAGGCACCACTCAGGCGACGTTGGTGATAGGCACACGTCATGGATCCGTCGCACTGGACAGAACCAGGGAAGAAGAAACTCCGGAGGAGGGTAGACGACCACCCGGAACACGCGGGACGGACTGGATGGCTCGGCAGGTATGCGCCTCGTGGTGCCGGCGCCCGGGGTCGAACCGGGACAGGGTTGCCCCCGAGGGATTTTAAGTCCCTTGCGTCTGCCTGTTCCGCCACGCCGGCGCGCCACTCTCCGACGCGCCAGGGCGCATCGGAATCGTCCACCCGTTTATCCGCCCGGCGGGGGGGAAGCCGGCGGCAAAGACGATGGGTGCTTGATCGACTCCACGACCTGCCGAAGCTGGGCGGTTTGCGGATAATCGGGATGAGCGTTCATCAGGGCTTCCCAGCGGGCGATCGCTCCTTGCTTGTCCTTCTTATCTTCGAACAGAATGACCCCGAGGTTGTACAGCGCCCTCGCATTCTTCGGGTCTTTCGCGAGCACGCGCTTGAGCTCAGCGATCGCCTCATCCGGCTTCTTCAGGTACCGCAGTGACAAAGCCAGATCCATCCTCGTGTCAGTGCGGTTCGGATCCACCTTCAGCGCGCGCTCGTACCATTCCTTCGCATGATCGAAACGCCCCAACGAAAGGTTGACGTTGCCCATCGCGGCGAGCGCCTCGACGTCCTTGGGATCCTTATCGACCCGTACTTTATAGGCCACCACCTCTTCCATGGCCTTTGCGATCCGGGGATCTGACGGCGCCCCCTCTAACGAGGCCGCCGGAGGGGGGGCCTCAGGCGTCGGCGACTTCTCTTTCTTTCCGCAAGACGCGACGCCGATCAGCAGCGAGAGAAGAACATACGGCCAGCAACACCGCGAAGTGAGGACCCGATTCACGGGAGGGATTCTAGCCAATCGATTCACACGGTGTCAACCCGCACCGCGCCAAGGGCGCGGCATGGAAACCTTCAACACTCCTCCCGGGTGGCGGAGCAACCCGGACCGCGCCAAGGGCGCGGACTGCAATCCTCACCCCTCCTTCCGGGTGGCGGAGCAACTCGGACCGCGCCGATAACTACGAGTCAACGGCGTCCTTTGGGCTTACAATGCAGACGGACTGCCGGTCTCAGCGACCGGGGTAAAGATATGAACCCTCGACCGGCCCTGGGCCTTCGCTTGATAGAGCGCATGGTCCGCGGCGTTCAGCAGCGCGTCCTTATCGTGGCCGTGTTGGGGATAGGCGGCAACCCCGAGGCTGACGGTCAGCGGGATCGCCTGTGCGTCCACCACCAGGGGGAGAGCGGCCACCTGTCGGAGAATACGGTCCGCCACCGTCAGGGCGTCTTCCAAAGTCGTCTCGGGCATCAGCACGAGAATCTCGTCTCCGCCGTACCGTCCCACGATATCCGTGGTGCGAATGCTGGCGCGGATGGCATCGCTGAATCGACGAATCGCCGCATCCCCCATCGCATGACCGAATCGATCGTTGAGCTCCTTTAAGTGATCCAGATCGCTGAACACGAGCGCAAACGGGCGTGAGTGGCGCCCGGCCTTGAGGAACTCCTCCGCCAGCCGCTCCTCGAAGGCCCCCCGATTCGCAAAACCGGTCAGCCCGTCGATCGTGGCCAACCGTTCGGCCTCCTCGTGGAGCCGGATGACCTTGAGGGACTGCGCGGCATCCCGAGCGATGGTGACGACGAGATCCTCGTCCGCCGACGTGAAGACGCCGTGGGCTGCTCCCATGACGTAGAGTTGGGCCTGGCGGTTGGCCTCGGCGAAGACCGGCACCGCAAGCAGCGTCGTGAGCGGAGGATCGCACGACAGCCCGTGGAATCGGGGATCGGCGGAACCGTCGACACGAACGGAGTGAGGAGCAGGCGGGAGTGCGACCAACACGTCCCGAAACCCGGCCTCGGATCGAGAGCCAAAGGGTGAGATCCCCGACTCGACCACCTGAACGATCTGAATCTCCTCGTCGAAGAGCACCAACGCCGCATACTGTGAGTCAGTCGCCTTCCGTGCGGAGTCAGTCAGCGTCTGATAGAGACCGTCGCGGGAGCTCTCCTTGCTGAGCGCCCGGCTCGCCGTGTACAGCGCCTCGTGCTGCCGCGTGTAGCGCTGGACCTGCTCCTGCGAGTCACGCAGGTGGGCGACCAGATCGTTGAACGCCTGCCCCACTTCGCCAATCTCGTCCTCCGCCTGGATCGCGAGCCGGACCGTTCGGCCGGTGCTCAGGTCACGCACACCCCGATGCAACGCCAACAGCGGCTTCGTGACCCATCGGGCGAGCAAGGCGTAGAACACGACGAGGAACAGAGGCACGACGACGAACAGACCGATCAGCAGATGATTGACCTGAGCGGACTTCTCGGCCGCGGCCCGCTCATGCACCGCCATGTCGTTCACCGCGAGCCGGTGAAAGCGGGACGCGATGTCGATGATCTCGTCTGACAGGCGATTCACGTCGTTCATCAAACGGGGCACCTCGGGATTTCCCACTGGGCGTTCGACGAACAAGACCTCCACCGCGATCGTCCCAAGCTGAATGACCCGGTCGTTGATCTCGCGCATGTTGGCGTGCCATTGAGCGCCCGCCCCGCCGTGATCGAGATCGGCTAAGAGCTTGGAAATCTTCGTGATCGACTGGTCGAACGCGTCGCGCTGTTTGACGTCCACGGTGAGCAGGTAGTCGTTGAGCGGCATCAACACACGGCTAAGCTCGAGTTGGAGTTGGTCCGTCAAGGCCATGCGGACCGCCAGCCCCTCCATCGTATGAACGGTTTCGGCCAGATCGCGAACGACGAGCATCATGCTCCCGACGACGATCACCGTCAGGAGCGTCGCTCCGAGAAAAATCGCGCTGAGCCTGGTGCGAAGAGAGGCGGTCACGGTGAGGGGAGCACGAAGAGCACCTTGAGCCCCGGCGTGTCCTTCACGACGCGCGCGGGGAGATACCCGAGGCTGTTGAGGCGCATCGACACTTCGGCCGCCATGGCCGAAGGGCCTGCGACCACTCTGGGCAAGCTGGTGCCTTCCTGGAACACGCGCTGGACCCAATGTAACTTATATTCCTTCAACGTCATCCCAACCACCGAGAAGAGGAACGCCCCTTTGGTGTCCCCCTCCGGCAAATGGAGCACTCCCACATGGTCCATCCCGACGAATTGCCGCTCACCTAAATACAGGGCTCGCACGTCGGCTACCGTCAGCGATGTCAACGGTCCGCTCGCGTTGACGACCACCGCGATCTCCTCGGCCCGGCGCTCGGCGGCGCCGATGGCCCCCACCATCGTGAGCGCGACCCACCCGACGAGCGCGAGCCACATCGGACACCCGACGGCCACCCGATGTGGTGAGCGGCGATCTGACGAAATCAAAACCCGAACGCCCATTGCACCTCGACATAATGTCGGAGACGGTCGTCTGCCCTCGCGTCCCGGCGATACTGGACTTTCAACGCACTGTGCAACGCGTCGATCTCCACACGGACGCCGGCGATCACCTGATAGCGATCAACCGCCGCGTTCATCGCCAACAAAATGGGTATCCACTTCGTCCGCCGCCAGCCGTTCAATCCGAGCGTAGGGCCTGGTCATCTCAGTGGCTTTCCACGTTGTTTGGACATGGCCGGCCCAGCCGCCAGCCTTCGGCGATCCACTCCAGACGGACATCCAATACGCTCTTCGAGAATTTGGATGGTTTTACCGAGTTCCTCGACATCGCCCGGAGACGCATCGCTTACATACGCGGGGATGGAACACAACGCCATCGCGATCCCCATGGTGGAGCACGCGCACCATCGTCCCTGACGACCGCGTCTCATGTCGGCCAAGAATAGCAGACTTTCATCGTTGCGCTAGCGACGATCGTCTTGAGGGGGAACGCTCAGTGCGGTGGGCTGGTGGGTGCGGGGAGTGTCCCGAACGGCCACCTCCTATGGGCCACCCCGGAAGTCTGGGGGATTCGGGTTCCGCTGCGAAATCGGCTTCGTAGGAGCGACCGGTCGAACCTGCTCCGCGCCCCTACTTCGAAGACACGGCGCCCTTTCCGAGTTCCGTTTCGATCTGCGCGATCTGCTTGCGGACATCCCCAGCCGCCGGAGCGTTCGGATACAAGGCGAGCCACCGCTTCCAGACATCGAGGGCTGCCGCGGAATCTTTTTTGTCGTAGTAGTACAGAAACCCGAGGTTGTACATCGTGGAATCGTGCCGGGGATCGTACCCCAAATTCTTCTGTAATTCGATCAATGCCTGCTCCGGTTTGCCCCCGTACTTGTACGCGATCGCGAGATTCGTGCGCGCGTCGAGATCGTTCGGGTTGATGGCCAACGCCCGCGTGTAGAGGTCCTGCGCGGCGTCAAAACGGGAGATCATCATGTTGGCGTTGGCGAGCGAAAGAAGCGCCTCCACATCCTTGGGGTTCTTGTCGAGGCGGGCCTTAAAGGCCATGATGTCTTCCATCGGATTTCGTGTTCCCGCCGGCAGGGGATGATTGGCGGCCTCGCCGGACGGCAACCCCGGTGGACTGATCGGCGGATGATTCGGCGGAAGAGGCCCTCCGCCCCCCGAGCTGGTCGCCGGCCCCGTGCTCTCAGCAACAGGCTCGGGCAAGCTGTGGTCCCCGCTCTTCTTACACGCCACGTTGAGGAGCAGCCCGAGGCACAACGCTCCCAGCATCCCACGCGACCACATCATGATTGTTGCTCCTTATTGGAAACCGGTTACTCGCCCTTGCCGGCGAAGCCCCGTTCGGTCATTTGCCGCGGGTCGAGCAGGACCTTGAGCCGCTCGGGTGAGACGACTTTTTGTTCGAGGGCGACCTCGCGGACGGTTTTGCCGGTTCGGTGCGATTCCTTGGCGATCTTCGCGGCTGCATCGTAGCCGATCTCCGGAGCGAGCGCCGTGCACATCGCAAGGCTCTGCTCGATCATCGCCTCGCAGCGCGCCTCGTTGGCGGTGAGGCCGGCGATGCACTTGGCGGTGAAGTTCTGGACCCCAGTCGCAAGGAGTTGGACGGATTGCAAGAGGTTATACGCCATCACGGGAAGCATGACATTCAGCTCGAAATTCCCGGCCTGCCCCCCCAACATGACCGCGGTGTCGTTACCGATGACTTGGACGCAGACTTGGAGCAAGGACTCCGCGATGACCGGGTTGACCTTGCCCGGCATGATCGAGGAACCTGGCTGGGTCTCGGGCAAGTTGATTTCTCCAAGGCCGCAGCGCGGGCCGGAGCCCAGCCACCGGATATCATTCGCAATCTTGATCAGGCTCACGGCCACGGTCTTGAGCGCGCCGCTGGCTTCGACCAGCGAGTCTTGCGCGCCCTGCGCTTCGAAGTGATCCGCCGCCTCGATAAAAAATGGGCAGTCGGTTTCCTGGGAGAGGAGCGCGATCGTCTTCGCCGCGAAGTCGGGGTGGGTATTGATGCCGGTTCCCACCGCCGTCCCACCCAGCGCAAGCTCGCCGAGCGACGCGCGCATGTTCTCCACCCTCCGGATCCCGAGTTCGATCTGGCGGGCATAGCCTCCGAACTCCTGACCGAGGCGGATCGGGGTCGCGTCCTGAAGATGCGTCCGACCGATCTTCACCACGCGCGAAAACTCCAGCGATTTCTGGACGAGCGTGGCGTGGAGCATCGACAAGGCGGGGAGTAAGTCTCGGTCCACCGTTTCGAGCGCCGCGATGTGGATGGTGGTGGGGATCACGTCGTTGCTCGACTGGCCCAGATTGACGTGATCGTTCGGGTGGATGGCCTTGGAGCCCAGCGCCCCCCCGAGCAACTGGGTCGCGCGGTTCGCGATCACCTCGTTGGCATTCATATTGGTGGAGGTCCCCGAGCCGGTCTGGAACAGGTCGACCACGAAGTGACCGTCCAGCGCCCCATCGATGACCTCACGGGCGGCGCGGACGATGACGTCGGCCTTGTCGGAGGGCAGCAATCCGAGGTCGCGATTGACCTGCGCCGCCGCCCACTTCACCAATCCGAGAGCCCGGATAAAGCTGCGCGGCCAACGAAGATCGCTGACCGGGAAATTTTCGACGGCGCGCTGGGTTTGGGCGCCGTACAGCGCCTCGGCGGGGACCTTCATCTCCCCCATCGAATCTCGTTCCACTCTCAACGCTTCGTTCGCCGTGGGGGGCGTTTGACGCGGCTTGTTCATTGCTATCCTTTCCAGCGTGTCGGAGCCTAGGAGCCATGATTGGCGCGGGATTCTACCATAAGAGTCACCCGCCGCAATAGCCCGGCTGGCCCCCCCTAGATTCCAGCCGCGTATCTCGGTATAATGGAACACGTATTTCGCCTGCCGAGGTACGCGTCCGGCCTTCACCCACGGCGTGTTTCACGAAGACGATCGTCATCGGCGGACGCAACAGAGTTTCTACACAGAGGACGGTCCACGAACATCCAGACCTTCGATCCGGCGATGATCCCCATTCCCGACTACGTGTACGTCACCACCCCCGAGGCGCTGGCCGACGTTGCCGCCACGATGGCCCGCGCGCGGGTGATCGGCGTGGACACCGAGGCGGATTCGCTGCATTGCTACCAGGAACGAGTCTCACTCATCCAGATCAGCGACGGGGCGCTGAACGCCGTGATCGATCCCCTGGTCCTGACCGATCTACGACCGCTGGCCCCCGTCCTCGCCGATCCGGGAATCATCAAGGTCTTTCACGGCGCGGACTACGACGTGGTCGGGCTGAAACGCGACTTCGGGTTCACCGTCGCGACGATCTTCGACACCTGCCTCGCGGCGCAGGCGGCGGGCGCCCAGAAATATTCGCTCGGCGACCTGCTCCAGCGGTATTTCGACGTGACGTTGGAAAAAAAATATCAAAAAGCGCACTGGTCCAAACGGCCGCTCGTTCCAGACCTCCTGGCCTACGCCGCGAAGGACACGCAGTATCTCCCCGCGCTCCACGAGCTACTCCGGAACGAAGTGCAGACCAAAGGGCGTCTGGCCCAGATCGAGGAGGAAGGCGAGTGGATCAGCCGACGAGAATGGACCGGCCACGCCTTCGTCCCCGACGATTACGCGCGGATCAAGGGCGCGACCTCGCTGGCGCCCGCGGCCCAGCGTGTGCTGCGGACGCTCGCGGTCACTCGCGACCGGCTGGCCAAGCGGGCCAACCGGCCGCCGTTCAAGATCGTCTCAGCCGACGATCTCCTGGCGTTGGCGATTCACCAACCCGCCACTCCCGCCGCCGTCGAGGCGCTGTTTCCTTTGGCATCGTCCCCGATCCGGCGGGATATCGCTCGCTGGCTCGACGCCGTTCGCGCCGGCCTCGCCGACGAGACGCCGCTTCCGCAGCGCGCGGGCGGGCGGTTTGACCCGTTCTCGGCCCCCCAAGAGCGGCTGTTCGTCCGCCTTCGCGAGTGGCGGACCGCGGAATCGAAAACGGAAGGCGTCGAGCCCGCCATGGTCTTGTCCACCGAACAGATCAAGGCCATCGTGCGAGCGTGGCCCAAAACGATCGACGAACTCGCCGCGGTACCCGGCGTCCGTCGCTGGCAAGTCAGCCGGTATGGGGACGTGCTGCTGAAGTTCTTGACGTAGGCGACTCGGCCATCCGAGCGTCGTCTTCCGGCGCCCTCTTGACGGCTCGTTTCGTCATGGAGTAGACACCGCATCCGACCGATCACCCCGGGGACACCCTATGGAATACGAATCGCTGCGGCAAATCGCGTCTTCCCTGGCCGTGTTCGTTGTCGCGGTCGGCGTGGCGTTGCTGGCCCGGCGCCTGCTGCTGTCGGTGCTCCATCGCTGGGCGGCCAAGACCGACACCACGATCGATGACATCCTGCTGAGCGTCGTTCGCGGGCCGTCGATCTTCTGGGCGATCGCGCTGGGCCTCTACCTCGGGATCGGCACATCGGTGCTCCCCCCGCGCATTATCCAGGTCTCGTTCTCCGTGCTCCACGCGCTGGTGATCCTCTCGTTCACGTTCGTGGCGGCGAACGTGGCCTCCCACGCGCTGCGCTTCGCCGCCGAGCGCGCGGAGTTGCCGTTCGCGTCGACCGGCCTGACGCAGGTCGTCATCAAGGGCTTCGTCATCACGCTCGGCGTCTTGATTTTGCTCGGCACGCTCGGCGTGTCGATCGCGCCCCTCCTCACCGCGCTCGGGGTGGGCGGTCTGGCCGTGGCGCTGGCGCTGCAGGACACGCTCTCCAACCTGTTCGCGGGCATCCACATCTTGATGGAGAAGTCGATCCGCGTGGGGGATGTCATCCGGCTGGAAAGCGGGGAAGAGGGGGCCATCGCCGACATCGGCTGGCGGACCACTCGAATTCGGTTACCGCCCAACAACCTGGTGATCATCCCCAATAATAAGCTCGCGCAGGCCCGTATCCTCAACTACAGCCTCCCCGACAAGACCATGGCGCTGCTGATCCCGATCAGCGTCTCGTATTCCGCCGACCTGGATCAGGTCCAACGGCTGCTCATCGAGGAGGCCACCGCCGCAATCGGCCACACCCCCGGCCTCCTGGCCCAACCCGCGCCGATCGTCCGTTTCATCCCGGGCTTCGGCCAGTCATCGCTCGATGTGACGCTCATCGTCCACGTGCGCGAATTTGCCGATCAGGTCCTCGTCCAACACGAGCTGCGGCTCCGGATCCTGAAACGGTTCCGCGCGGACGGCGTCGACATCCCGTTCCCATCCCACACGGTATACGTGCACAAGGAGCCCACACCATCACTCCACGATTGACTTGGGGTCGCGTCGTGCGTAGACTGGCGCCGTCCCTCGGGTGGGCGCGTGGCCAAGACCATTGAACAAATTTCAGCCGGCGGCATCGTCTTTCGCAAGCTGGACGATCGCTTCGATGTCGCGCTCATCGCTCGAACGAGTCCTCGACGGCGAGTCATCTGGGCGCTCCCCAAGGGGTGGGTCGAGCCCGGCGAAACGATTCCCGACGCGGCGTTGCGCGAGATCCGGGAAGAGACCGGGTTGACGGGGCGGCTGTTGGAGCCGCTCGGACAGATCGGCTATTCGTTCTATTCTCCGGAAGACGGCGCCCGGATTCAGAAGACCGTCCATTTTTTCCTCGTCGAATACCTCAGCGGAGACACCGCCGATCACGACCACGAGGTCGACGAGGCGCGGTGGTGGCCGTTGGATACCGCCCTCGCGCAGATGACGTACCAGAGCGAGCGGCAGGTGATGGAGAAGGCCCGACACCGTTTGCTGGCCCCAACCCTCCACCAGTCATCGTGATCCGCGTCCTCGCCCCGTTTTCATGATTCCAACCGGGTTGCCGCTGACCTATACCACGGTCGTGCGAGGGCGGCCGCTCAGCTACCGGGTGACGATGAGCCCGCGCGCGCGGGCGTGGCGGCTCACCATCCATCCCGACTCGGGCCTCACCATCGTCCTGCCCGCGCGGTCGAGGATCGACGTCGCAGGCCTCCTCGACTCGCGATCAAGGTGGATTTTCAGGCACCTCGACCGCCTGGCCCGCCATCCTGTCCCCGCAGCGCCACCCCTCATCGGTCACGGCAGTATCTTGCGGTATTTGGGCGGACCTCTCCGGCTGGAATTGGCCGCCGGGGCGAGAGTGGCGGAGGTCGACGAGGCGGCGGGCGTCTTGCGCGCCCCAGCGGCGGACCATCGGCCGCTCCGCGCGACGATCGAAACCTGGTATCGGCGGCGGGCCGAGACCGTGTTCGCGGAACGACTCCGATTGATCAACGACGGCCTGGGATACCGTTTCCAGCGCGTGACGATCCGCGATCAAAAAACGCGCTGGGGCAGTTGCTCAGCGCGCGGAAATCTGGCGTTCAACTGGCGGCTCATGATGGCGCCGATCGAGATTGTCGATTCCGTCGTGGTACACGAGCTGGTCCACTTGATCGTCCTCTCCCATTCCCGGGCATTTTGGGACCGCGTCGCCGCGATCGATCCGGCGTACCTCGCCCACCGACGATGGCTGCGAGACCACGGCCCGCACCTCGTCTTGGGCGGCTAACGCCCCAACGCCCCCCTGGGACTATCCGCCCGCCTCGCCTCCATGATGTGCGCACATATTCACGTTCACATCACTCATTTCGCCTGGCTCGCCGTAAGAGCGAGCCCCGGAAGATACCGTGCCCTCCTCCGCTCGCCTTCCGGATGGAGATCCCCCACATCGATCAGTCTTCGTCACTCGCGAACGCCGAATCCTAATCAAGAGCATAGCCCTGACCCCAAGCCTGCTCGTATCGCTACTTAAAGTCTGTAGACAGATTGTCACCTGCTTGCAATAATGCCGGCCCAGAAGTGCGTTCGACAGTAAGTCAGGAATTCACTCCTGCCCCCGAGGTCCTGCGACACGAGGCCGTCTGACCATGAGCGAGATTGGGAAGGCAATAGACGCGGTGATTCGAGGTGGTCTCGCGGCATTGATGAAGCGTGAAGGATTTAAGAAGTTCGGGAGGAACTTTTTGAACGTCGGCTCCGAGTCAGTCGCCGTGCTAAATGTTCAGGCGAGCATGTACAATCTGGGGACGACTGGGAAGTTCACGATAAATCTAGGTCGCTACTTTCCTTCGGTCGCCCGAGCTGCGGGTGAGCCGGAACTCCAAGGTCTGCCGAAGGAGTACAACTGCCAGATCCGCCTACGAATTGGCCATCTGTTGCCAGAAAACTTGGACCACTGGTGGACGGTCGGCCCTGAAACCAACATCGAGCAGCTTGCCCTCGACGTTACCCGGGTCGTCGAAGACGTGGGCCTGCCCTGGTTGCGGCGTATGCACGACCTCCATGCTCTGAAGCATCGAACTAGACGGATTTCCTTCCAGTGAACTGGCGAGTGTTCTGATGCTACTCGGCGAGAGAGCGCAGGCCGAAAGCTGTTTGCGAGAGCTCGTGCAAGCGAGACCGATGGCGCAGGCGCGCGCAACCGCATGGGCCAAACGTCATGGGCTGCACCTGGCCTACCCGTACGATCGTGAGATCGAGCGGCGAACTTGCGAACTCGGAGTCACCTTGCCCATCCTTTTTCGGCGTACTTATCGTTTGACCGCTTCTTCGACAAAGCGCTGCAGAATCTTCGCCGATGGATAACTCGACATAGATGCGATTCCGTTGGCAAGTTCAACTGGAAAGAGGGCTCCTTCAAACTTGTGGCTTACCAGACTCGGAAGCGTCGCGAGAATTCGTGGAAAGCCGATAAGGTCCCTCGCGGCCGGAAAGGTTCCCTCAGGGTCGTAATTGCCGGTCGGCACGTTGAGAACCATATAGGTCCCAGGGTCCATCTTCAGATACACTTTTTCGCCCCAATTGGTCCGGCTTCCGTAAGGGTTCGAGAGATCCGGGGACCGATACACTTCCCGTCGAACGTAATCATGAGAGAGGACGGCGCTGGTGATCCTCTCGCCTCTCGCGTGTGGCGGAGTGAAGCGCACGATCGAGGCCAAGTGATCGAAGAACGCGCCACTCTTTTCTTGGCCAATAATGTGGATCGGTCGGTTCTGTTCCTTGGCGTGTTGCAGGAACGCCCGGATCGAAGGCACGAGTTTTGAGTATTGGCCCCGAAGCGTAAGCGGTCCATCTTTGATGAAGAGGGTGTCGCTGAATACTTGGGTTCTTCCGGCTTTTCCGTGGGTGAGAATTCTGGTATAGAGGGGGCCTTCACTCACCGGGAGGGCCTCCTGTGCGCGATACCGAGCTGTACCGACACCTGTTGGGCTTGTTGGAGCCGTGGACTGTGGAGCGCGTGGA
>JACQCD010000046.1 GCA_016201825.1 Nitrospirota bacterium
AGGAACGCCAGGGCCACGATCGTTTCCGCGCGATCAGCGACCTGAGCAGCGGGAGAATCGCCTCCGCTCCGATGTCCGCGAGCGTGTCGAACACCTCGCGCTGTTCCGCTTCACTGCGTCGGGCAAAGCCCTTCTCCATGATCATCGCGTTCAGCGCCTCGATGGATTTCGCCGAGGGAAATTTTCGGGCCGTCTTCATGACCAAGAGACGAACGCTCTCGTCGGGATCTCCAAGCCATCGCGGGATCATCTCGGTCACTCGCGTCCCTCCGACCACCTCCATGGCCCTCAGGCCTTCTTTCCGAATCCGGACTTCGGGATGGCGTGTCGCCGTGTCGAGGGCCGGCAGCGCGCGAGGGTCTCCCAGGCACCCCAGGATGTAGATCAGGTTTCTCGCGAGATACCACGGAGCGGACGGCAGTCGTCGGACGATGGTGTCGACATCGTCCTTCCCGAGTCTGATCAAAACATCGCATACCACCCGACGTCCCTTTGCCGTCTGGACGCGTTCGAGCAGCGTGATCAACCCGGCCACCGAGGACGGCGGCAACAGATGCAGATACTCCACCAGATCCTTCCCATCCCACGCCCCGCGCTGGTTGAGGGCCTCCTCGAGGGGGGCAAGGCGTTCCCAGGTTCCCAACTCCGTCCAGACGACGCGGATCAGCGCGCGGCTCCGATCCGAAATCTGCGAATCGGGCCCGCTCAGTGCAAGCAGTTGCTTCAGCACCTCGGTCGCTCGGTGATGCTGGCCTTGACGAAGGCTGGTCACCACGATCTCGTCCAGAATATTGAGCACCTCAAGGAATGACTGCTCGTCATCATCCAAAACCAGCATCGAGGTGAGAATATCGATGAGCTGGGCGACGAAGTCCTCTTCGGCCTCTGCGGCGACTTCCCGCTGCAGGGAGAGGATTTCGTCCTCGCTCAGGACATACACCTGGGCGTCCGATTCGTCCGGCAGGCCGATCGGGATGATCTCGTCGTTGGCTGAACCGGAGTTGGCGGCCGCGCCCCCTTCGGCTTCGGGTTGACCCGACACCCGCCGGGCCGAGGGGGCCGTGACTCCGCCGGTCGAGAGACTTGGGTCGCCCGATTCGTCGGTCGCCTCGGCCACCAGATACAGGATGTGGGCGAACCCCGCCTCCCACAATCGGGTCACGACGTCCTCGTCGAGGGGCCGCGCATCCCCCGATAGGATGCCGATGAATCCCTCGATCTCTTCCACCGTCAAGCCCTGCTGAAAGGTCAATTCCCGTAAACCATCCGCCGAGCACCGGAAGGCCAGATTCTCGAAGCGGTTGGGCTCTTCATAGACGGCAACCGGTCCGTACCAGAATTCGTAGGACTTGACGGTCAGGACCACATCGCCGTGCCGATCGAAATGGTGGCGGAAACGAGCGTGGAGATCCTCGCGAAATCGACGCCGGAACTCATGTTCCGGCAAATACATCTTGTACGCCTTCAGGGTTTTGGCCAGCGCGCGCATCACCTCGCGAGCCGATTCAAGTTCTTCCTTGTCGGGCGTGTCGGAATGGAGCGGGTGGACGGCGTTCGAGGAGCCTACCGACATGCGCGTCGATCATCCGGCGTGGACGGCAGGGCCGGGAAGAACGCACTGCGGAAGGAACGTACCAGTGTGAATGGCATCGGCCGATCGGGATGTAACACGTGGCAAGTATACCAACGGCCCCTTCGCTGTCAAAACCGCCGAAGGAATCATGGCGCGCGCAGGTCTAGCTTGACTTCGCCGCGGAGGCTACGCCAAGATGGGCCGGTGATCATCAATGAAGCGGCATTTCGCGACAGTCCCACTCCGCTTCCGCTGATCGGCACGTTGCCTGCCCGAGCGCTCGCCCCACCCGATCTGTACCCGCTCTTCCGCACCTCGCGTCCCTCTTTTTTGCTCGAGAGCAGCCCTCCGCCCGGCGGTGGGACGACCACTCAGGGACGGTATTCGTTCCTCGGCGGCGACCCCTACCGCATCGTGACGGCCCGGGGCAATCACGTCGAAACCTGGGAGACCGGCATGATCTCCGCATGGACCGGCGATCCCTTCGACTACCTGCGGACAGTGTGGGCGCGTTCCGCGGTGACGCGCGTCCCCGGGTTCCCCCCGTTTCTCGGCGGAGCGGTGGGCTGCCTGGGCTACGGATGTTCGCGCCGGCGGCGTCGCGCGGGCACCGAGCTCCGGTGCTCTGAATTTCCCGATGTCTGCTGGTTGTTCGTCGACCTCGTCGTGGCGTTCGATCACATGGAGCACACGCTGGTGTTGGCCTTCTGCCCTCCAGGCGAACGGTTCCGCGCCGAGTCCCGGACGCGGCTGCTCGCCGAGGGCCGCGAGCGGCTCGACGCGCTCGCCGCCAGCATCGAGACACGATTTGCCGCCCTGGGTCAGGGGGTCCCGGCATCTTTCCCGTCGATGATCGCGTCACCCTCTATGTCCCAAGCCGATTATTGCGAGATGGTCGAGCGAGCGAAGGCGTATATCGCAGCGGGCGACATCTTCCAGGCCAACCTGGCGCAACGATTTACGGCGGCGTGGGGCGAGCACGACGCCTTCGAGTTGTACCGACGCCTTCGCACGATCAACCCCGCTCCCTTCGCCGCGTACATCGACCTGGGCGACACGCAGGTCGTCGGCTCGTCCCCCGAGCGCCTCGTGCGCCTCTCCGGGCGCGAAGCGGACACGCGTCCGATCGCGGGCACTCGCCCCCGCGGACGGACCGCCGTTGAAGACACGTCCCTCACCACGGAGCTCCTCCTCAATGCGAAGGAGCGGGCCGAGCACGTGATGTTGGTCGATCTCGAACGGAACGACCTCGGCCGGGTGTGCAATTACGGCAGCGTGAAGGTTGACGAGTTCATGGTCACCGAACGCTACTCCCACGTGATCCACATCGTCTCCAACGTGCGGGGCCGGTTGCGCGACGGCGCAACCGGATTCGATCTGCTCGACGCCGTGTTTCCCGGCGGCACCGTGACCGGGGTCCCCAAGATCCGCTGCCTGGACATCATCGAGGAGCTCGAGCCGACCCCACGCGGCCTCTATACCGGCTCCATCGGGTACCTCTCGTGGTCGGGCGAGATGGATTGGAATATCGTCATCCGAACGATCGAGGTGCATCGGAACACGATCTCCATGCACGCGGGGGCCGGCATCGTCGCCGACTCCGAGCCCGAGCGAGAGTATTCGGAAACGTTGTACAAGGCTCAGGCCCTGTTCGACGCGTTGGGGTAAACCGTGTGGGCGTACGTCAACGGAGCGTTCGTGCCGGACCGAGACGCCGCGGTCTCGGTCCACGATCGGGGGTTCCGGTATGGCGACGGGGTCTTTGATACGCTCCGGGTGTACGACGGTCGTCCATTTCTCATCGACGAGCACGTCGGGCGGCTCGTCGCGTCGTCGAAGACGTTGGGCATCGGCGGCCTCCCGCCTGGAGACGCCCTGTCGGCCCTGATCCGCGAGGTCATCACCCGGAACGGATTCGGCAACGCCCTCGTCCGAACCACCGTGACGCGTGGCGTGTCGGACGGCTGGGAACCGGACCCCACGGCTCGGCCATCCGTGGTCGTCGTCGGACGACCTTTTTCGGGATATCCAGCACACCTCTACCGCGACGGCGCCTCGATTGTCGTCACCACCATTCGAATACCCGCGTCGCCGCCCGATCCCGTCCTCAAATCGCTCAATCGTCTGGCGCAGATCCAGGCCAAGCGCGAGGCGATGGCGCGGGGAGCGGACGAGGCCGTGCTCTGTACCGACGCAGGCTTGGTGGCCGAAGGCAGCGTGAGCAACGTCTTTTGTGTCGACGCCGGCCGGATCATCACCCCACCCGCCTCGGTCGGGCTCTTGCCAGGGATCACGCGCGGCGTGGTGATCGACCTCGCGCGACGCGAAGGGCTCGCGTGCGACGAAACGCCGTTCGGTCTCGAAGACCTGCAGGGCGCGGATGAGGTCTTTCTCACGAGCACGGGCATGGAGGTCTTACCGGTGACGCGGGTCGATGGTCGACCGATTGGCCTCGGCCGCCCGGGGCCGATCGCTTCGGCCTTACGTCGGTTATATCACGTGCGCGTGAGGGAGAACGGGTAGGAGCGGTCGTTACCCCCGCCCAGAGGAGGGCACGGGGCTCTTTTCAGTGAGGGCCGGCGTCTTTTCGACTTTGACTTTCATGATCCGTCGCCCTTCCATATCGACGATGGTGAACTTGTACTGGTTAAAGTGCGTGATGGCCCCGCTTCGTGGGATGTTTTGGAGCTGGGCCATCACGAATCCTCCGAGCGTTTCGTACAGAGGAGACTCAGGAATCGGAAGGCCGTATTCTTCGTTGAGATCGCGCACCGAGAGGGCGGCATCGACGACCAGCGACCCGTCCTTGAGGCGCTCGACCGGGCGCTCTTCCAGATCGTACTCGTCGCGAATCTCGCCCACGATCTCTTCGATTAGATCCTCCATCGTCGCCAGACCTTCAACGTTCCCGTATTCGTTCACGACGATGGCCATCTGGGTGTGCCGTCGCTGCATTTCCTTCAAAAGATGGCTCACCTTCATGCTTTCGGGGACGAAATACGCCGGGTGCATGACCGATTTGAGATCAACCGTCTCGCGTCGCACCGCCGCCTCCATGCAGTCTTTGTAATACAAAATGCCGCAGATGTCGTTGAGATCTTCCCGGTAGACGGGATAGCGGGAAAACTTGCTTTCCACCATGTCGGCCAGGACCGCATCCGTCGGCGTGTCCAGCTTGATCGCGTGGATCTTGGGGGTGGGCACCATCACCTCTTTGACTGAAATATCCGTAAACTCGAAGACGGAATGAATCAGCTCTTGCTCGGCGGAGCCAAAGACGCCTTTTTCCCGCCCCTCGATGAGCAGGCTCTTGATTTCCTCTTCCGAGACGAAGGCATGCTCCGGCATCGCGCCGAACGGCTTTAGGAGAAGGCGGCTGGACCACGTCAGGAGCTTGATCACGACCGACGCGATTCGAGCCAGCCACTCGATCGGCCGGGCCACTCCCAGCGCAATCTGCTCCGGGTACCGCAGGGCCAGTGATTTGGGGACCAGCTCGCCGAAGATCAGCGAGAGATAGGAAATCGTCGCCACCGCGACCGTCAACGCGATCCCCTCGCTGGCGTTTCGAAGAAACGGGTAAGGAATCTGCTCCAGATACGGCTTCAGATTTTCGATCGCCGTCACCCCGCCGACGGCGCCGGTCAACGCGCTGATCACGGTGATGCCGATTTGGATCGTCGCGAGGAAGCGGTCGGGATCGGACTGGAGGCGTTGGACTTCCCGCGCGCGATGTTTCCCGGCCTCCACGAGTTGGAGAATCCGACTCTTGCGGACGGTGATGATCGCGATTTCGGCGGCCGCGAAGAATCCATTGGCCAGGACGAGAACGACGATAGCAAAAATGGCGTGCCAGGGAATGTCCATTCACCTCACCGCCAATCGTTCCACGATGGAAACGATACCAGAACAGAGCGATTTTATACAAGGCGAGGTCGCCAGGGACGGCTTGCTGTTGCTCTTCAGATGGCTCAGATCGGCGCTTGACAACATATTTCCGGCTCTCGTATAGTTGAACACAATTCCTAGTAACCTAGTCGGATATTCTCAATTTTATGAAGATTTCAGCCATGTGCGAACAGGCCATTGAAGCTCCCTGCAGCAAGCTGCTGGGAAGGCGACTTGTGCGTCGCGCAGCAATCTTCGAAGTGAACGGAAGGGAAGAAGCACGGTTTTCATTTTGCTCGCAATGCACTTTCAGATCAAACTCAACCGGCCGATGAGTCTCGCGGCCACGGCACCAGGCACCCCGTCGTCGTGATGGGCGTGTCTCTACCCCAAGGAGCACAACTGGTATGAAATCCGCTGCTGCGTCGCCTACCCAGGAACAATTACAGGTTGACAACACCCGCTTCCTTTCCCAACCGCCCCAAGCCGTCCTCAAGTGGGCGCTCGATGAATTCGGCTCGGCGGTGACGCTGGCCTGCAGTTTCGGCGCGGAGGACGTGGTGCTCGTCGATATGCTGTCCAAGCTGCACTCATCCCCTCGGATTTTTTGCCTGGACACCGGCCGGTTGCACTCCGAAACCTACGAGGTCATGGATGCGATCCGCGATCGCTACGGCGTCACCATCGAAGCCTACTTTCCCCAGCACGACGCCGTCGAGAAGATGGTGCGGGCCAAGGGTGCGAACCTCTTTTATCACAGCATCGAGAATCGGAAGGAGTGCTGCGGGGTCCGGAAAGTCGAGCCCTTGGGCCGCGCGTTGGCGGGGATGAAAGCGTGGATCACGGGACTGCGCAGCGCCCAGGCGGTGACCCGCTCCGCCACGCCGATGATCGAGTGGGATGGAGCGCACGGCGGCATCGCCAAGATCAACCCCTTGATCAATTGGTCCGAGAGCGACGTCTGGGAGTACATCAAAACGAACAAGGTGCCTTATAATAAGCTCCACGACCAGGGGTTCCCCAGCATCGGTTGCGCGCCGTGCACGCGCGCGATCAAGCCCGGCGAGGACGTCCGCGCCGGCCGGTGGTGGTGGGAATCGCCGGAGCACAAAGAATGCGGCCTGCATAGTCACGCGAACGCGCCGACCGCGAAGTAACCGCTCGAAGGAGCACGCCATGGCACAGACCGACATCGGGACCCGTCCGATTCCTCAAGAGATCCGGGAGGAAATCGACCATTACGAGCAAGAAACCCGGCGTTTTCTTCGGGGCGAAGTTCACGCCGAGGTGTTCCGCCGCTTTCGTCTCCAGCACGGCATCTACGGCCAGCGGCAGGACGGCGTGCAGATGGTCCGGATCAAGATTCCGTTCGGCGGGATGACGCCCCCGCAACTGGAACGCGTGGCCGACATCAGTGAGCGCTACTCCACCGGCGTCGCGCACGTCACGACCCGCCAGGACATCCAGATCCACTTCGTCAAGCTCGAACACACCGCCGACATCATGCGGCAACTGGCCGAGGTCGGCCTGACGACTCGCGAGGCCTGCGGGAACACGGTGCGCAACGTCACCGCCTGTCCCTACTCCGGCGTCTGCCCCGGCGAAGTGACCGACGTCACGCCGTACGCGCACGCCATCGCGTTTCACTTTCTCCGCAATCCGGTCTGTGAAAACCTGCCGAGAAAGTTCAAGTTCGCGTTCTCGGGGTGCACA